>CAYUUK010000008.1:0-62751 GCA_964447905.1 uncultured Pseudomonadales bacterium
ACTTTTCTGGGATTCATTACTAGCTTGTCAGTGATAATTATTTCAGGAGTCAATGCTCGTTCAGTGTATTGGGCACAAAGTTGGCAGGCTTTACAAGCAGCTCCCGTATTCGGTTTTGGAGCCGGTGTGTATGGTGAAGTTATTCAAAGATTTGCTCAGACGCCATACTCAGTTTCTTTGTTTGCACACAATCTGTTTTTAGAAATGGCTATTGAGAGTGGGTGGATTGCTAACTTTTTGTGGGGAGTTATCTGTGTCGTTGCTGTATTGCAAAGTTGGTGGCAGAAAAAAGAGTGGGGAATTGCTCTTACATTCTCTTTTCTTCTCATTTTTACCAAAATGTGGTTTGACTATGATTTTTCTTTATTACCAAATGCTCTCGTGGTGGCGAGTTTGTTGGCCATTCTTTTTCCTGTAAAAAAGCAGAGTAGTCGGCTTGTTGATGTTTTTTTCCGCCTCTGGATTATATTTTTAGGCTTTTGTGGAGTGATCTATGCTATTTTGTGGATTACAACATCACTACTTCTGTCAAAAGGTTTTGTTCGGCAATCTTTCTCTTTGTTCCCTTATTATTTAGATCATATGAGTATATACGTTACTCAAAAAGACTCGCTTACTGAGAATCAGCGGGGGAATTTAGATGAACTTTATTGGAGTTCTCCGACCTATCTCCGCCGGCATATGAGCGACTCTGTGCAAATAGCATCCTGGCGAAGAATTGATTATTACCAGAGGCTTGTGCAGATTGATCGTTGGGACAGGTTATTTTTTATTGTGAGTTCAGAGTATGTTCACGAAGGCATGATGGAAGAAGCTGAGTATGAGTTAATTGAAACAGTTCATGTTTTACAGGATATGCGGCAACAAGGGTTTGAACCAGAATATTCAGATGTTCAGAAGATTGCCTGGCACATGGAAGAACTTTCCTTTGCTTTTTTACAGCAGGGGCAAGTTGATAGAGCAGTGCTTTGGTTAGAACAACGAAATGGAGTTTTTTTTGATCCAATGACATACGAATTTTCGCTTTCTCAGTCAAAAATAAGTAGTTCTACTAAATATGCTTTTTTAGCACAGTTGGGTTTCCCGAAGCCAGAAATTTTCGGTGAAAATGTGTGGGAGTTTGGGGTGACGTATGCTGAGTGGTTGGCCAGTGATATTCGATCAAGTCAAAATTTGGCACAGATTTCCTTTGATCAGAGAGTCGAGTATCTCGCGCTTTTTCCTGATTGGATGCAACAAGAATCATATTGGATACTTGAATCTGCTTTGGAAGATCGAGCGAGCAATGGTGATGCAGCTGAGATAGTACTTATTGATAACAATAGATCATTTTTACAGGTGTTGAATAAGTAATCTTTTAGCGTAATGACGCTAACAATTTTGCAATAATATGGCGAGTTAAATTTACAAAATATCTACTGGTAAGTTTAAGATCATAGAGAATCCCTCCATTTTGCAAGGTTTTTTTCTCAAGATTTTGCCAGTGAGACTGTGAAGCGTGTTTCTGTGGGGAAAGAGCCCATTCTGAAAAAATTCCAGGAAGTACTTCAAATCTATACTGCCAGCTTGAATCTAGCCGGTGAGATTCTTCAATGGGGAGCGGTCGGGGACCAACAAAGCTCATTTCACCACGAATAATGTTTATGAGCTGTGGTATTTCGTCAAGACCAGTAAGCGAGAGTATTTTCCCAAATGCCGTGAATCGCGGATCATGATGCATCTTAAACATAGGAGGAACTGACTCATTCCATTTTTGCAGAAAAGGTTTCCATTGTTCAGCAAGCGGAATCATTGTTCGAAATTTATATACCTGGAACGGTTTACCTTTTTTCCCAGTTCTTTTTTGTAAGAACAAAACGGGAGCACCATTTTCAATAAGTATTCCCAAGGAAATAACTATAAATAGTGGAGAGAGAAGAATGAGAAGTGTACTAGCAAGAACTCGGTCAAATAGTTTTTTCTTCCAAGAAGTGTAATACGGATGAATTTGAAAAGTCATGTCAGTAATCTGAAGTTCATTTCTCTGTACCAAGACTATAGCAGTTTCCTAGTGTAAATCCATATTGGGGTTTCGTATACTGAAACACATGTTGAGAGCAGATCCAGCAAAGGTTCTTTTTTGGAAGCCCTCTTGGTACGCTGCTATAAAGCAGTACTTTCAACAGGAAAAAAAATACTGGATGGGTGTTTTTTTTATTTTTTTATTTATCAGCATTGTTTTGACTAGAGGTTTTCAAAATGTGGAACGGATGCAGTGGTTTGATGATGTGGCTCGTGATACCACAATAGCTCGATTAGTAGCTCAGACGCCAGAATATGATCAAATTCGTCCGCGTTCAGCTGGCTTAGAGAGTTTGCAAAACACCACTCTTTATTTTAATTTTCTTGGATCACTGTACTCGTTTGCTGGTTCAGATCAAGTATTTTGGTTTCAGTATGGAATTCTCAATGGTGTAATAACGGTGTTTTCTTTATTTGGTATTGGGTACGTTTTATATGGTTGGAAGGGTGGAGTAGCGCTTTCTTTGCTAGGAGTTATTCATTTCCGTATAAATTTCATGAATATTTCTGTATACCAACGGTACTTGTCGGCAGCGTTGACTCCTTTATTTATATGGAGCGTTTTGGTTGCGGTGAAAAAACGTTCTTCTCTATGGTTAACTCTCAGTGCTGTTTTTTACTCAATCTATGTCTATATGCATAACTCAGCGTTTACAGTATTAATTCCCTATCTTTTTGCTATTGTCTTTGTGTTTTGGAAAGATAAAAGCATTCAGAAAAAGTTGTTTTTTGCAGTTGTCGTACTGATTTGTTTAGGAGTGTATTTTCTAACAAGCAACGTGAATCCACTACAAGTATTGAGAGAGTTGCGGCAACCGAGTCAGGCATACTGTGAGTTTTGTGACCCAATCCATGTAAATATTGATAAATTTTTTAGCTATACCCTACTCGGTGATAGCACACGGTATGGTTTTTTCTTTTTCTTGCCTTTCTTGATCCTTGAAATTATTAAGAAAAAAAGAATAGAAGAATGGTTCTTTGTTGCTTTTTTATTGAGTTATTTCTTGTTTCAGATAATTACTGTGCTTTTGAACTCTGTTTATTTGCAAGGTTGGCCGTACTATGTGCATTACACACCACTTTTTATAGGAGTCCCTGTCTTGGCTACATTTGTGCGTTCTCAACAGCATGAGCATCTATGGAAGTATATTCAAGTTATTATTTTTTCTTGTATTGGTGTTGTGTATAGTTATTTCTTTCTTCAAATTCTTGTAGCTAATAAGGAGTGGTTTGATTTCAATGAAGTAAAAAATATCGTACAAAT
Organism: uncultured Pseudomonadales bacterium; assembly: GCA_964447905.1. GTDB lineage: Bacteria > Patescibacteriota > Microgenomatia > UBA1400 > UBA1396 > JAJOJK01. The sequence continues at coordinate 3,326 of CAYUUK010000008.1, forward strand.
TATTTCGGTCGATATTCAGAGAAGAGGAGTTTCTCAATATGCATTGGTTGATTACACGCCTATATATTCAACTCCAGACTGGTTTTCACCCGCATATAATTATTTCCTTTTTGAGCCTGAAGAAATTTATGGTTTGTCAGAATATGACAATAATCTCTGGCGCTCTCATTCAAAAGTAGATACGGTCTACTTAATTTGCAGAGACTGGGCAATAGATGAAAATAGTACTCTTTATAACAAATGTGTGGTTCCATTTATGGAAAAATATAGTGATTACTATCTTATTCAAGATGCAAGTAAGTATGAACTAGTAGAGTATCTCCGAGGGGAACCCTGGGTTACTGAAATATATATAATTGAGTAATCTGCTATTACATGAATCCTTTTTTTATAAATTTATACGAAATACCTGTCTTCCCAAAACTCATACTTGCACCCGTCCGCATGGATGGTATACTACAAATCCTCTGCACATGACACTGTTTCGGTCAGGCAGATGAGAGACGAACCTTCACCGGTCTCTATCTCATTTACCACAGAAACAAATTTACTTGATACATGCTCAAGTTCATACGTGAACGAGCCCCTGTACACGTCATACAGCATTATGCCTATGGCGAGTATGTGTATTGTGCGGGGAGCAAAGTGGTGACACTTTGTCGCTCGTGAACAAGTAGAGATTCAACAAGAATTAATATTAAACATAAGTAAAGTTTTCAAAAACGGTCGCTGCGATTGTTTTTTGCGTTTGCAAGAAACAATCAATATATATCAGCAGTAGTTTCATGAGAATTGATCAAATATATCGCAAAATATGAACTCATGCATATGGTGGATGCCTTGATACTTTCTGCCGACGAAGGACGCGCTACACCGCGAAAGTGGTTGGGGAGCTGTGACGAAGCTGTGATCCAATCGAGTCCGAATGGGGAAACCTTCCTCGAATAAGAGGAGTTCCGGCCTTGAGCCGGTTCGGTAAGCCGCTGAACTGAAATATCTAAGTAAGCGGAGGAAAAGAAATCGTAAGAGATGCCCTTAGTAAGCGACGAGCGAACAGGGTACAGCCCAAACCCGTAAGGGGGTTGTAGGAGCCCATCAGTTCTAAATTCTTTTTAGTGAAATACGTCGGAATACGTAACCAGAGAAGGTGAGAGTCCTGTACACGAAAAAAAGAATTTAGACAGGGATTTCCTGAGTAGGTTGGGAGACGGCAAACTCCCTTCTGAATCTGGGGTGACCACACTCCAAGGCTAAATACAGAAAGTAATCGATAGTGAACGAGTACCGTGAGGGAAAGGTGAAAAGAAGGGTTTAAGACCCCATGAAATAGAACCTGAAACCATATGCTAACAAACAGGTAGAGCCCTTCGGGGTGATACCGTGCCTATTGAAGAATGATCCGGCGAGTTTTATTTTGTTCCAAGTGTAAGGCATTGTCATGCCGAACGCGTAGTGAAAGCGAGCCTGAATAGGGCGACAAGGAGCAAAGTAAAGACCCGAAACCTGGTGAGCTAACCATGACCAGGGTGAAGTCTCGGTAATACGAGATGGAGGCCCGAACCGTTGTATGCTGCAAGATGCTCGGATGAGTTGTGGTTAGGGGTAAAATGCCTATCGAACCAGGAGATAGCTGGTTCTCTCCGAAATATATTTAGGTATAGGCTCTTGTTAAGCGTGGTGGGGGTAGAGCACTGGTTACGCGTTCGTGGAGAAATCCATGGCGTGTTGTCAAACTCCGAATACCATCACGTGTTTCAAGGGACTCAGTATCTGGGGGCTAAGCTCCAGAGGCGAGAGGGAAACATCCCAGACCGTCAGCTAAGGTCTCAAATACATACTTAGTGGGAAATGAAGTTGTTGTCCACAAACACCTAGGAGGTCGGCTTAGAAGCAGCCATCCTTGAAAGAAAGCGTAACAGCTCACTAGACGAGGACGACAGCGCAGAAAATGTAACGAGGCTCAAGTATGTAACCGAAGCTACGGATTCTCTTTATCTGCGGATAAAGGGAGTGGTAGGAGAGCGTTGTGTGTACATTGAAGGTGACCCGTAAGGAGTTGCTGGAGTGATCACAAGTGAGAATGCCGGAATGAGTAGCGATAAAGGGGGTGAGAATCCCCCTCCCCGAATAACCAAGGTTTCCGCACCCACGTTCGTCGTGTGCGGGTTAGGCGACCCTTAGGTGAGGCCCACGGGCGTAACCGATGGATAACCGGTCAATATTCCGGTCCTTCAGTCATTTGTTTGACTTGGGGAGGGACGGAGTTGGATAACACGAGCATCGTGATGAAGTTACGGTGTTTAAACTGCAAAGCAGTCTGGATAGGCAAATCCGTCCAGGCGTTTATCTGAGTAGTGAATACAAGTGGTTCATTTATGAACTGCGAGTTGTGTGATTTCAACTTCCTAGAAAAGCTTCGCAAGAAGAATGACTGGACTCGTACCAATAACCAACACAGGTGGTTTAGTCGAGAAGACTCAGGGGAGCGAGAGAAACATGTTTAAGGAACTCGGCAAAACAGCTGGGCGTACGTTCGCAAGATGCCCTCCTCGTTCGACTTCGGTCGGATGAGGCGCAGCGAAAGAATCCGCGGGGACTGTTTACCAAAAACACAGGTCTGTGCAAACTCGAAAGAGGAAGTATACGGGCTGAAACCTGCCCAGTGCCGGAAGGTTAATTGCGAGAGTTGTCACTTCGGTGTACGGCTTTCAATCGAAGCCCCGGTGAACGGCAGCAGTAACTATAACTGTTCTATGGTAGCGAAATTCCTAGTCGCTTAATTGGCGACCTGCACGAATGGTGTAACCATCGCGGAACTGTCTCAAACATGTACTCGGTGAAATTGAAATGGCTGTGAAGATGCGGCCTACTGATAGCAGGACAAAAAGACCCCATGAAGCTTTACTACAACTTGACACTGATTCTTTTTATAGAGTTGACTAGAATAGGTGGGAGATTCGGTTTCGATCGAGTCATCAGTGTAATACCACTCGCTTTATAGAGAGAATCTCACCCAAGGTATTTGCAACAATACCGGGGACCCTGTTTGGTGGGTAGTTTAACTGGGGAGGTTGCTTGCTAAAGAGTAACGCAAGCGTACAAAGGTACTCTTAGTCCGGATGGAAATCGGACCGAATGTACAATGGCATAAGAGTGCTTGACTGTGAGGCATACAGGCCGAGCAGAAACGAAAGTTGGTCATAGTGATCCTCGTGCGGTTTGTGGAAGCCGCCGGGCTTAACGGATAAAAGCTACTCTGGGGATAACAGAGTCATCGCGCCTAAGCGTCCCTAGCGACGGCGCGGTTTGCTACCTCGATGTCGGCTCATCGCATCCTGGGGGTGTAGAAGCTCCCAAGGGTTCTACTGTTCGTAGATTAAAGCGGTACGCGAGCTGGGTTCAGACCGTCGTGAGACAGGTCGGCCTCTATCCGCTATCAGCGTTGGATTCTTGAGGGAGGTTGCCCGTAGTACGAGAGGACCCGGGTGAGGTAGTCCCTAGTGTTCCTGTTGTTGCCGTCAGGCGCAGTGCAGGGTAGCTATACTATTGTGAGATAACCGCTGAAAGCATCTAAGCGGGAAGCTCGTCCCAAGATGAAGAATCCCCATGAGATACGTCGGAGATTACGACGTTGATAGGCGTCCGGTGTAAGTCTGGTGACAGATTAAGCCTAGACGTACTAACCAATCCACTGAATATTTTGCGGTATGTTGATCAGTCCGTGTGAAACGGACGTCACAAGATCTTCGGTTTTTACTGAAGACCTAAAATACGCAATTGCTGATATTCAGATGATCGTAGCTGAGAAGAGCACTTACGGATTCTATTGATATCTCTACTTGTTCAGGGGTGATGATTCTGTCATCCTGATCATGTACATAAGAAAAGTTTCTTGTCCAGTCACCTGACTGGCCAACATACTTTTCACAGCGAAGACGCTTTTATTCCGGTCTCTGGAGCGCAGTGGAACCAACTCTTTCCATTCCGAACAGAGTCTTGAAACGCTGCAGCGGTGAAGGTACTGCACGGGCAACTGTGTGGTAGAATAGCTCGAGGCCGGAATAAAGGCGTTTTTTTGTGCCAAAAAAATTATTTGTATTTACAAATGAGTGCTTTTTTATAGTAACTTTTAGTCCCAGAGTTGGTTGAGTAATGCAGCAGCTTCACTTGCCTCATTGCGCCCAGGTTGATTTCCCGCACCAAGCCACTGAATAGGTTGGTAAAGATCTTCTGACTCTTCCCAGTTGCCTTCTCCAGCTTCAAGAATAAAGAGAATGTCTTGATTCATTTCTTGTGCCGAATTGTATTCTCTTTGTTCAGCAATATCCGAGATAATTTCTAAAATATCAGTGAAATCGTAGGAAACTTCTCCTCGAATACTGGAAAGCCGAGCGCGAAGGCTTTCACTCATTTGTGCCTCAGCAATCGTTGCCGCATTCAGAACAATAGACAAGTTTTCTGCTTGCGGCACATTGTACCGCGGTGCTTCACGTCCTGGAGGCCAGTTTTGCATGCCATTCCAGCCAGCTTCCCAGCCTTTAACAGCAGTTGTTGCTGCTCCTTGAGCCAAGCCACCGACAGCGCCTCGAAGCAGTCCTCCGGTGGCAAACCAAACAGCGCGACGGCTTTTATTGAGAATGGAGCCAGTAGTTGAAAGGGTGTCCCAAATTTTATTTCTCAAGAAATAGAAAGCAGTTCCAGTTCCAATCGCTGCTCCGAGCATGACCGATATTGTAGAAATAAGTACCCATGGAGTTTCGGTGAATTTCTCTTCGGGTCGAGACATTTCTTCTAAATTTTGGGCAGTTTGTACAAGGTAAGTTCGCATTTCTTGAATAAATTGATTCAGTTGTTCCGTACTTTGTCGAAGAGCTTCTTGTTGTTCTGGGGTAATGCCATCCACTTGAGGAAGTGATCCAGCTGAGTGGAACATACTGCCATCGAGAATACTTTGGAGAAGAGGAACTTCGGCCATGCTTCCAGAAGCTGCCATGGCAGAGAGTACGCCAGCTGCAGAGGAGGAGAGGAAAACGCCCCATTCTACTTTATCGGCTTCAACAGACCTACCGTGCATTTTGTCGTATGCATTCTTGGCAAGTTCACCACCCAGAGCCATCAAAGAAGAAAGCACAGTGCTCGATAGAAAGATAATATTGGGATCTGGATTTTCTTTGTTTGCTAATCCAAAAATAATACCAAAGGCCAAGGTAGAGGCAAATTCCATCACGTCGCCGCGGCGAACACCGAATCGTTTCTCAGTATTTCTGGTGGTTTCTGTACTGCGGTGAGAGGCCTCAGGAGCCGTGCGTTCACTTTGTGAAACGAGTGCTGGTTGGCCAGCTTCTGTAAAGGGTGTAATTCTTCTAGCCATACTTATCCTTTCAAAGTGGCCTGTTGAGCCAGGCGAGCAATGGATTGCTTTTGTTCATCACTGAGATCATTGTGAAGTGTAGAGAAGTAGTATTGCATAACGTCATGCGTTGCTTGTTGTACTTTTGACTGAATAGCCTCTAGGCTAGCAGTGTCTGTTTCGGAAAGAGTATCAAGAGAAGATCCCTCAGCTAGAGCCGTGAGCACTCGAGTAACATCGATGGTTTTCACCTCTTGTGAAAGTGCAATATCGGCGGTCGTAATGAGAGAAACCTGCTGCCAAAATGCTTGGGCTATTGTTTCTGCTTCTTCATCATTATGCCCAACCACCCGCAAAATAGCGCGGAATAAGTCGAGTGGTGTGCTGATTTCTTGAGTATCCATGGATTTATTGTACCATATTTTTAGTCGGGAGGTGGGGAGGAGCTCTTCTAGGGGAACCCTCTCTAACAACTACGCCTGGAAGGGGAATCCTAGGATTCCCCTTCCAGAGTTAGTTCAACAGTAGGGTAAACCTATAGGGCGGTTTTCTCCCCACCAGATATGATATAATGCAACTTCTCGAGAAAGGAGAACCCCACTACATGGCAGAAACCAAATCTACCAAAAACACACAACAAACCGCTTCCGATCAGGCGCAAGACGCTCCTGCAGAAGCAAAAAAGACTGAATCTCAAGCAGTCAAAGAAACAAAAAAATCTTCCGAGCAGCCCATCACGATGGAACAATTGCTCGCACAATCTGATTACAATCTCCACATTCCAGAAGAAGGTGACATCATCACCGGTACTATTATTGAGATCACCAAGAAAATGGTGCTCGTTGATATTGGTGCAAAAACCGAAGGTCTCGTTTTAGACCGTGAATTTCAAGCTGCTAGCGACATGATCTCCAGTCTCAAGGCTGGTGATAAAGTCGATGCTTTTGTTCTCGACGGTGACAACGCCCACGGACAAATTCTTTTGTCCCTGAAGCGCGCCGCTCTCGACAAGAAGTGGGATGAACTCGTGAAGGCCCAAGAAGCCGAAGAAACCGTTACCGTAGAAGGCCTCGATGTGAACCGAGGTGGTATGGTGGTCTCTATTGAAGGCTTGCGTGGATTTATTCCCACCAGCCAATTTGGTCGCCAAGTAACCGGAAAACTCAATGCCCTCGTTGGCAAAACCCTCGACGTTAAAGTCTTGGAAGCCGACAAAGACAAAAACCGCCTCATTTTCTCTGAACGCCTCGTTTCCGAAGCCGATGAGATTGCCAACAGTGATGCCGCTCTGAGCAACGTCAGTGTGAACGACGTCGTTAAGGGAACCGTCACCGGCGTGAAGCCATTTGGTGTCTTTGTAGCTGTAGAAGTTCCGCTCGACGAGTCTGGTGAAAACCTCGGTGTGCTCGAAGGCATGGTCCACATTTCTGAAGTGTCCTGGGACAAGGTCGATGACCTGACCGCGCTCTTCGAAAAAGGCCAAGAGATCGAGACCAAAGTGGTTTCTGTCGACAAAGACCAAAAGAAACTCACTCTCTCTACCAAGCGTTTGCAAGATGATCCATGGGAGCAGCTCTCGGAAGAGTGTCCTCCTGGAACCACCATTTCTGGTACGGTCACTCGTATTGTGCCATTTGGTGTGTTTGTATCGATTGCCGATGGTGTCGATGGCTTGATTCACGAAAGCAAACTCAGTGGTCAAAATTACTCGGAAGGTGACTCCATCTCAGTAGTAGTCGACTCGATTGACACGGATCAACGCCGCGTCAGCTTGTCCCCAACCATTGACGAACTGCCAGTTACCTACAAATAAGCGCGAAAGGATGGGCACTGTCCCATTTTCGGGCAGCGTGTATACTCAAAGCACGCACTCAGAAAGGAATACATGGCAAAACAATACATGGTAGTCAATGACGATCAAATCTTGGTCGACATGGAACTCATTTTCTCAGCCATTCGCGATGCGGACGGCGACTGGGAACAAGTCGAACAAGACCTCTTGGACGTCATGAACACCGTTCAAGGCATGGTCGACACCTCCGATGAAGACGAAGAGTCAGATGACGAGGATACCGACGACGAAGAGTAAACAAACAAAAACGAAAAAAGGGCTGTTGCAAGACAGTCCTTTTTTATTGAAGGAAAATAACATATGCGCAGACCACCTGTAAGTGAAGTACAACAAAGAGAGAGAAAGGCTGCTATGCAGATTCAAAAAGACTTTAGTTTTTTGGCCCAAGAAGACTGGCAAGCCCACTTAGGTGAGCACTTCAATACAGAGAATGAAACATTTTTTATTGAGCAATTGGTGCCAGTAGAAGCTGATGGAATTGGATACTGTGTTGACGAACGCCCTAAAATGAATGTCCCAGAAATGCAGGACTACAAGCGTAAAGCTGCTTTTGTCGGTGGTGCCGCTGGTTGGGTTGCCTTGTACATGGGCTTTGGGCAGTCACAAAATGAAGCTTTCGCTTCTACTCGCAAGATGTACAAATCTTTAGGGTGGGAAAACCTTGAGTTCCATATTGATAACGAACACGGACATATTCATGACACTAAAGAGTTAGCGAATCGCAATAGTGGTTGTGGTTTCTTGGGTGTTGCTACGCAAGTATTTGCCAACATGAAAGAACTTTTCGCAGATTCTTATGATGGTCTGCAAACGCCTGAGATAGATGGCTCAAGCGTTATCTCCACTGCTCGCAGTGCCGGTGATGTGATTGTTCCTTTAGATGGAGATCACAAAACAGCTAATTACGAAGCACGAGTAGTGGTCAACACCCATGATGGTAAGACCCTTGATCGTGATGCTCTGTATGCCGAAACCCCTGCCTTTTTATGGGATGCCTGGGCAACGGTAAATCCAAAAGTGTTAGCAGCTTTTAACGAAATCTCTGGGGAAAGCCTTTCTCATGAAGAGTTCTATCGTTTGCAAGTTGCGCTGCACTTGATTACGTGTGCCCGCTTAAATGCCTTGAATTTGGGAGAGAAGAGTAACAATCTGGTGCTCTTATCTGCTGGAGTTTCGGTTCGTTAATTCTATTTGAAAAGAAGAAAAACAGCTCGGAGTAATCCGGGCTGTTTTTTTATCGATTGTCAGGAAGTATGCCACCTTTTTTATGACAATGGGCATACTGGAGTATTCTTTTTTACTAGTGTAGCACTTGTTTCATTTCCGTTAGTCTTCTGTGCTACACTCCTCACACGATGCCAAAGAAGTCTGCCAAACCCAAAGTTGCCTACGTGTGTGAAGCGTGTGGGGCGGAGTTTCCGAAGTGGTCTGGTCAGTGTACGCAGTGTGGAGCCTGGAATAGCCTTTCTGAGACGATTTCCTCGAGTAGTAAGTCGAACAACTCGAGTGGAGCAGCGCTCATGTACGGTACGAGCGAAGATATCATTGTTTCCGCGGCCGATGTGCTTACCAAACACTCCAAAACAGCGCAGCGCTTGCCCACCGGTATGTATGAACTCGACCGAGTTTTTGGTGGCGGTATCGTGTTTGGTTCGGTTATTTTACTCGGTGGTGAACCGGGAATTGGTAAGTCAACAATTCTTACTCAAATGTTGATAAAAATATTGTCAGAACATGATAAGTTAAAAGCACTTTATGTGGCTGGAGAAGAGAGTCCGCAACAAATATCGCAGCGAATACAACGCATGGCGGGGAAGAGTGCCAAGCAAGAATCAGATTGGCAGTCCCGCCTCACCTTCTTTTCCAGCTCGAATGTGGACCAATTGGTGGCCTATATTAAGAAAGAAAAGCCAGATATTTTGGTCGTCGACTCGGTGCAAACCCTGGTAACTGAGGATCTTTCCGGCATGCCAGGTTCTGTTGGTCAGTTGCGCGAGGTTACTAGTCGCCTTGTTTCGGTGGCCAAACAATTCAATATTCCTACCTTCTTGGTAGGACACGTCACCAAAGATGGCGACATCGCGGGGCCAAAAGTGCTTGAACACATTGTTGACTCAGTTTTGCAGATCAGTGGCGCGCGCAACGAAGAAGTGCGTTTGCTGCGTTCTTTGAAGAACCGTTTTGGTCCTACCGATGAAGTCGGCCTGTTCCGTTTGACGAGCGATGGTGTGGAAGAGGTCCACAATCCCGCGGAAATATTTTTGGAAGAGCAAACAATTGGGAAACCGGGTTCCGCACTGGCACTTTGCATGGAAGGAAGTAGGCCAGTGGTGGTTGAAGTCCAAGCACTCGCGGTTCATTCATTTTTGCCCAGTCCGCGTCGCGTGGCAAAAGGAGTGAAGATTTCCAAACTGCATTTACTCCTCGCTGTTTTGCAAAAACATGCCAAGCTCGATTTAAGCCAAGATGATGTCTACGTAAACGTAGTGGGAAGCTTAGAATTTTCCGATCCGGCTATCGACTTAGCCATTGCTGCGGCTCTCTTGTCCACAAAATCCGGAAAGTCACCAGGCAAAAGCACCGTCTACTGCGGTGAAATCGGCTTGCTTGGTGAAATTCGAAGTGTAGTCAGCCTCGATAGGCGACTCAAAGAGGCAAAACGCCTCGGGTATCCGGATGTCGTGAGCACGCAGAGTATCAAAAACGTTTCGCAACTTACCTAATTTTTTCTGTATTTCTCAGATTGGTCTCTCACCCGTAAAGTGGCTCTTTTTTGTGCGTGGGGAGTAGAAAAGTGTATTGCTACACAAAAATAAGCCAAATAGACGCAATGAAGATCGTCATGTTCACAGGAAAGTATTGCGGAGTGGAGAAGTGTTTAAAAGTTTTCCACATTTTTGTTCTATGTCTGATTATTGTGTGAACTCCAGAGTAAATTGTGCGCTTATATTATTATAGGGTAGTGTATTTTCAGTAATAGAAAATACTATAGGATTAACAAAAAATAAAAAAGTGTTATATAATACAAAAACAACAAGCGTCCGCCCACAAAGATATTTCCCAAAATACCTCTATCTAAGTGGAGTGATCATGAAATGAGAGAAGCTGGTTCTGCAGAAGAGAATCAAGCAAAAAAAATGAAAAAGGCATCATTACCGCTGGTAAACCACGAATAACAATGCCTCTTTCAAAACGTATCAGTGTCCAAGTAGGGCAGGAGGACACTAAGCCTTAACATAGACTATTTGGGGGAAAACGCAACCCACAGTAAATACGAATAGCTTTTTTACTCGAGAAAATAGTGTGGAGGTTCGGGAGTTGGGCAGGCCTCCGAACTTCCACAGTGTTTTTTTGAGTGAGTATTGAAGGTACATTTCAAATGAGGAGCATGCCTCTTCAAAAGTACGGGGTACAGTGTGTGATACAATGTATCTCGCCGTTGATTTGTGCAACGGAAATCCAATAATTTCGTAGAATTTCAAAAAATTAGATCAAAAAAAAACTACCTACAGTATAGAAACAGTATTTTAGCTTGCGCGAAACCTCATGTGACTTTTCTGGTTTCCGCAGAGATATACAAAGGAGGAATATGGCTGATACAGCCGAAGAAGTAAAAAAAGAATCCCCGGCTGAAACCGCCGATTCAACTTCATCTCAACCAGAAGAAAAGAACGCTTCAGAGTCGTCATCTGATACATCAGACTCTCATTCTCAGAGTAAATCGAACAATTCTTCTGGACGTCGTTCTCGCTCCAGCAACTCTCGCTCTTCGCGAGGAAGCAAAAGCAGTAGTAGAAATAGCAGTAAGAGTTCATCTTCCGATTCTTCATCTTCCAATTCTTCTCAGAATTCATCGTTACAAGAGATTACTGGTTATATTGATCTCTCACCAGATGGTCATGCCGTGGTTCGAGAAGGATTTTCACAGAGTCGCACCGATGCCTATTTGAGTATCTCCGTAGTGCGTAAGCTCCATTTGCGGGCTGGCGACAAGGTTGAAGGTGTGGCCAGAGAGCCGCGCGAAAATGATCGATACTGGGGAATGAAAGACATCTACACCGCCAACGGTGTGCCGGTAGACAGTTTGGGTCGTCGTCCACGATTTGAAGAAATGGTTCCGGTCTATCCCAACGAAAAAATTACTCTTGAGACCGGTCCAGAGCCTATTTCCAGCCGTTTGATTGATCTCGTGGCTCCTATCGGAAAAGGCCAGCGTGGTTTGATTGTGGCCCCTCCAAAAGCTGGTAAGACCACTATCATGAAAGAAATGTCTTCTGGTATTGCTGAGAACTTCCCAGAGATTCATCTCATGGCGGTTTTAATCGGTGAGCGTCCAGAGGAAGTTACCGATATTGCCCGCCACATTTCCAGCATTACCGATGGCAAAGGGGAAACCGCTGCCTCCAACTTTGATGAACCAGCAGAAGAGCAAACCCGTGTGGCCGAAGTTGCCCTGGAGCGTGCAAAACGCCTGGTAGAAGAGGGCAAAGATGTGGTCATTTTACTGGACTCGATCACTCGTCTGGCTCGCGCGTATAACTTAGCTATCCCAACTTCTGGTCGTACACTCTCTGGTGGTTTTGACCCCGCTGCCTTATACCCGCCAAAGCGCTTCTTTGGTGCGGCTCGTAACTTTGAAGGACCGGGAAGTTTAACCATTATTGGAACCGCTTTAGTCGAAACAGGCTCGCGCATGGATGACCTGATCTACGAAGAGTTTAAAGGTACCGGTAACATGGAACTCCATCTGGAGCGAAGAATGGCTGAGCGTCGAATCTATCCAGCCATTAACTTACAACGTTCTGGCACCCGCCGCGACGATCTTCTGTTTGATAACGGTCAATACCAAAGCATTATTGTCTTGCACCGCATGCTCGGTATGCTCAACGACGACGAACGAACCGAGATGGTTATTCGCCGGCTGAAGGAAACGAAGAATAATAAGCAGTTTTTGGCGAGTCTTAAGGACGGCTAGGCCAAAGGTTCCTTTAGGGGAACCCTGCTATACAACTACCTCAAGAGGGGGAAACCCACCAGCAATAGTCCTGTATAATAATCCCACAACCCCCAACCCACCCCTCTATGCCACTCAAATTCCTACAATTCCAGTCCCAGCGACCCGCTCGCAAAAAGAGCCAAGAGGATGCTCTTTGGTGGCGCGAATGGTTGCAGATAGGTGAGTTTGATCGGTTTCTGCAGTTTTTTGGTGGGTACCTGTACAAACGTGGATACTTCTTTTTCTCGTATTTAGAGTTAGGAAAAGACTTGGTTGTGGGAATTTTGTACAAGCGGCGCGGAAAGTTTGCGCGTCCATTTTTACATACGGCGCTGATGAGCGTGTTGTTTGTGGGAATTACGTTTGGACCACTGTTGGTGCAGAAGGCTACAGCAGAAGAGACCAATGTTGCGGAACTGCCGTCAGCAGTTTTGCGTACCTCTACAGGTGATACCGTGTTCTTAACAGAGCAGAGTGAGGACGTGGCTCGTTTTCGCGGTGGAGAAGTCATTGAGCACGTAGTGGTCGAAGGGGAAACCATCTCGACGATTGCGCAGCGCTACAATTTACAGCAAGACACCATTCTCTGGGAAAACGACCTAACGGCGAAGAGCAGTATCAAGCCAGGCGACCGCTTGCGCATCTTGCCGACTGATGGCGTGTGGCACCGAGTCCAAAAAGGTGAGACCGTGTATACGCTTGCCAAAAAGTACGGATTGGGAGACGACGACGCGGCTGCTCAGGCGATCATTTCTTTTCCGTTTAACACCTTCGCCGATGATGACACTTTTGCGCTGACTACCGGGCAAAGCCTCCTCGTTCCAGGTGGTCGCCCGCCAGCTAAGGCTGTCACCACGCCAGTAAATACGTATGCGCGTGTTACCACGCCAGATGCGGGTGCAGTTTCCGCTACTGGTCAGTTTGTCTGGCCGGCTTCTGGATACATTTCTCAGGGATACTTCTGGTATCACCAGGCTTACGATATTGCGAACCGTGGTGGTGGGAAGATTCTGGCAGCAGACTCCGGTACGGTCATTGTGGCTGGTTGGGTTGATAATTCTGGATACGGAAACCGGATCATGATTGATCATGGCAATGGCTTCGTCACGTTGTATGCTCACTTGTCTGTGGTTCGGGTACGAGTTGGCCAAACAGTTAACAAGGGTGATGTGATTGGTGACATGGGATCGACCGGTCGTTCGACTGGTGTCCACTTGCACTTTGAGGTCCGACAGGGTGGCGCGCTCTTGAATCCAGCAAACTTCCTGCGCTAAGCCGCTCGTCAAAAAGTAGCACAAAATATGTTGATAGTGTTTGCAGAAAAATACACAAATAAATAGAAAAGTAAGGAAAAGTATATTCTGATATACTTATATACACAAGATATGGTTGATACATCTTTTTTTACAGTTAAAGCAGGCAAGGGCGGCGATGGCCGCGCAACTTTCCGTCGCGAAAAATATGCGCCCAAAGGTGGGCCAAATGGTGGCGATGGTGGTAACGGCGGATCGGTCTACATTGTGGCCGACGAGCACAAAAACACTCTCCGCGACTATGCGGGGAAGACGTTTTTCCAAGCCGAGAATGGCGAGCCTGGTCAAAAACAGCAAAAATCCGGCAATAACGGCGCTGACCTCGAGTTAGAAGTGCCAGTCGGCACCGTAATTTGGGAAGTCACCGACGAAAAGGCCTTCCGCGCCGGCGACAAGTCCGCGCGCACGCTGCTCGGTGAGATTATGGACGCCGATGATCGTTTGCTGGTGGCCAAAGGTGGACTTGGTGGTCGCGGAAACGTGCACTTTAAGAGTTCGACTAACCGCACACCGCTCGAATACGAAATTGGCGGCGAGGCACAAGAGAAGAAGTTGTTTTTAGAATTAAAGCTCTTGGCCGATATTGGTTTTGTCGGTCTGCCGAACGCGGGGAAGAGTACTTTGCTGTCTGTTCTGACCGATGCTCGCCCCAAAGTGGCTAACTATCCCTTTACTACTTTGGAACCACACCTGGGAGTGATGTCCGTGGGTGGCGACAAAGAAACCACGCGCTATGTGCTGGCTGATGTCCCAGGTTTGATCGAGGCCGCCAGTGCTGGTAAGGGTCTTGGACACCAATTTTTACGCCACATCGAGCGCTGCCGCTTGCTGACATACGTGTTGGCTCCCGATGAGACGCTGGCATATGACTCCGAAACGTCCGCGCAAACTGTGGCCGATTCTATTCTCGAGCAGTGGAAGACGCTGCGCACGGAGCTCAAAAACTACAACCCAGAACTGCTGGAGCGCCCAGTAGTGATTGTGATGAATAAGCAGGACATGTTGTCCGAAGAGGATCGCCAAGCTGTATTGAAAGCTATCCAGGCGGAAACGGTGGAGAAAAAAGCCGTGGATGGAGTAGTGGTGACTACCTCAGCCATTACACAAGAAGGAATTGAAGAACTGAAAAATAGACTGCATGAAATGCTTCTGCAGCACCCTACAATTGATACTGCTGTCGATACAGCAGCGGACTCGATTCCAGTATATACACCCGAATCCGACGCTGGCAAGCCCACGCTGACGCGGAAGGAGGTGGGGAATTGGCGGAAGCTGTAAACCTTTAAGAGGGTTACCCTGCTTCACAACTACCTCAAGAAGGGGAATCCTAGGATTCCCCTTCTTGAGAAAACTAAACAGCAGGGGAAACCTCCAAGAAGAGGTGCTATAATACCTCCTCTAAACCAAAAGGGCCCATGGCGCAGCTGGTAGCGCGTCTGTATGGCATACAGAAGGTCAGGGGTTCGAGTCCCCTTGGGTCCACACGTAGAAAAGACACCGAGAGGTGTCTTTTTTCTTGAGATTCCCAAAAAAGAGGAAAAGCGCTCAAGTAACTAGCTCAAGTTGAAAACACATAACTCGGCACCCTTTCTTCTGGTAGAATATCCTTCCAGGCATCTATTCTTGTTTGGGCCTATAGGTAAGGGGTATACCGCAGCATTCGCATTGCTGAGTCCCGAGTTCGATTCTCGGTAGGTCCACTTTTTCTTTTATAGTAGACTGGTTGTATGAGAAGAGATTGGAATTCATTTGTAGGCCGCGGTTTGCTAGAGCGTGGCGAAAGAGACACTCGTAAATCTGCTGATGTTAAAGTAGTGCGTCAACTACTAAAGTAGGCAGAAACTTTAGATTTCATGAAAAAACCATTGCTACAGCAATTGGCTATACTTTTAAATTCTTCAACAACATCGAGAGCTGAAGGTGTTTTAGTTCAAAAAGCAGTATTACACTCTAATGTAAAGCTAACTCCCGGAGAAAGAGAGGAGATTTCGCAATTTAGTAAACTAGCATCCAGTCTAAATGATTGTGGTGTTTTTTTAAAAGTATCCACAGATAGAATTGGAATTTCTTATTCTGGTGGAAGTGAAGAAACAATTGCAGAGGGAATCGATGTCTATCAAAGTCAGGAATATGTTAATGCAAGTGTAAATATTTCTGAGAGACGTGTTTATATGCGACCAATTGAAGATTGGTTTGACTTAATAACCTTTCTTCATGAGAAAGCTCACATTGAATTTTATGAAGAAGAGAATATAGACAACCGTGGCGTAGAAGATGTACTTGTAAAATTTCATTTTTTATTAAGATTTATGGATGCCAAAAAAAAGCCATCAAAAAGCGAGATAATAGAAATAGCAGAAAAAAATCTGTTTCCATCAGTAGATTGATAGAACCAATAACTGAACAAGAGGCAAATCTAATTCTTATACATGAAGAAAATGCAAACAAAAAAGTTCCCAAAAAATTAAGATTTATTGTGCAGAAAAGTACAATAGCTGACGGGGAAAGAGATCTGCTTATAGAAGATGCGGCAGCCTTACTAGAAGCACAGTTGCAATCATATAAGAAGTCGGTAGAAAAAGTTTTAGAGCATGGTCAAGTTCTATCTACTGAATTAACAGATCTGATGTCGAAAGCAGATAGCCCAAGCGATGATGTTATTGGTAATTCATTTTTTTAAATTCTTCGATAGTCTTTTTCATTACAAACTGGCATACTATTTCTAAATGCCACGCATCTTTTCCACAAAAACGAGCGCTCGTATGCGCCGTGGCCTCACGCTCATCGAGATGCTGATTGCCATGACGTTTATTGCCATCATGATGGTGGTGGCGTTTATGCAGGTTTCTCGATATATCAACCAGAGTAGAGATGTGGAGCGGAAGGCCGATCTTGAGAAGTATCGCATCGCGCTTGAAGAGTATTTTGCCGATTACGGTCAGTATCCGCCGACCGCGCTGATGCAAGATTGTGGTTCCAAAGATATTGTGCCGTACTTGCCAGAGGTGCTGTGTGATCCGCTCACTGGTGATCCCTATCGCTATGTGCGTACGCAGAATGGCGCGCATTATGAGTTGTGGACGTTCTTGCACACCGAAGGAGATCCCGTTATTGAACTGCGCGGGTGCGATGTCGGCTGTGGCCCCGATGACAACGGCGACGGCGCTGGTGACTACAACTACGGCATTAGTGATGAGCAAGTGGCCACCGGCGAAGGCTCGGAAGCTGGGTTTGTGCAACCGTTCTGTTCCTCTGGTGGAGTGAACTACTGTATTGCCGGGCAATGCTCAAATTGCTGTCCGGGAGATATCTATCGGTGTAACAGTACCGGGACCGCGTGTTATATTGACTACAGTTGCCGCGAGTAGCTGGCAGCAGGGTATGCGCACAAAACAGAGATTTTCATCAGAAATTATTTCCACAATTGGGTTTACGCTGATCGAGTTGATGGTGGTAATCTCGATTATTGGGATTTTGACCGCCGCCATTGGTGGGAATTATATGACTTCGCGGACTCGCGCTCGCGATAGCGAGCGCAAAAACGCCCTCACTCAAATGCGGAACGCTTTGGAAATTTATTTTAATGATCATGGATACTATCCAGAAGCAATTGATGGCAGGATTCTTGGTTTAGAATGGGGTGGACCGCTTATCGACTCCAATACCACGGTGTACATGGTTCAGTTGCCCAAAGACTCCCGTGACCCAGACATTACTTTTTACTACGAAGTGGATGGTACGAGTTCATCATTGACTGATCAACTGAAGTACCGCATCTACGCTCGGCTCGAGAATCCCACCGACGGTGATACCGACCTCGATGATGACGGCGAGCTCGGTGATGAGTACGACGGTACAGTAGGTGATGGCGAAGCAAAATTCTGCGGTGACAGTTACTGTAACTACGGTATTCCATCACCCACCACTACGATGGAGGAAGTATGGTAAAAACACCCCAATTTGGAGTTTATTCAGGTCAAAAGAGTCGTGATGGCTTCACTTTGGTGGAGTTACTCATTGTGATCTCGATAATCGGTATTTTGGCGCGTTTTCTTTTCGTGAACTTCGCCGAAGTTCGTATCCGCGGACGCGACACACAGCGCAAGAGTGATTTGGTGCAGATTAAGCGCGCCTTACGTTTGTACTACAACGACTTCCAGCGGTACCCTGCGAATGATGGGGCGAATCGTGTTCTCGGGTGTGGAGACGACGGGCTTGAGCCCTGCGCCTGGGGCGGAACTTTTGAATCAGGTTCTACTACCTACATGGGCGAACTACCCGCTGACCCAATCAATATTGGTGCACAGGTCTATTCTTATGAACAAGTCGATGGAGGAGAAGACTTCCATCTTGTCGCAATTCTCGAAAACAGATCCGACCAACAAGCTGTTCCTAGTCAAGAGCGCTGCGGCATAGCCGAAGAAGAAATTGATACCCAAACCTTTATGGTGTGTGCTAATTAGTCTCATACAGAGAAAGCAAAGATATTAAAATATTGGATTGTTTTAAGCGATTTGCTATGAGCAAAACAAATACTGACCCTGCGCCAGTGGTTTTTTTGCATTCCTTTTCTGTCAACTGGTGAGTTCTAACTCTTCACGGCAATTGAGTGCAATCTTGTCACTTAAAAGCCGACATCCTCTGGTAAGACAATGGCGCCAGAGTCGTTTTGTTCTGGGGCGCTCGACTCGTCAGAAGATCCTTGTGGTTGTTCCTGAAGGGGATCGCTCTCTAAGAGTTGATCAAATGTTGGACCTTGACCGTCAGCGGGTTGATTCTCTGGTACGGTTGGTTGTTCTGTGTCGAGCACAGCGGCGTTTTCACTGCCTTCTTCGGCGGTGCCAGCTGGGCTGGTGTTCTCAGCTTGTTGAGCGGCTGCAGCGGCTTGCGCTTCAGTGAGAGCGTTTTGCACGAGTGCATAGTCGCTGGCGTCTTCCTCAAGAAGGGACAAGGCTCTTTGGAATGCTTGCACAGCCAGACCTGGTTGCTCCATAGCTTGGAGCGCCACACCATACTGGTAGTACGCTACGTGCCAATCCGGTTTGAGCTGGATTGCTTGTTCGTAGTAGCGTAAGGCCTGGTCTGGTTGCTGGAGCGCAACATACAAGTTTCCGAGCTGGGCGCGCATTTGTGGAGAGAGCGGATCCGTTTGGATTGCCTGGATCAAAGCCGCTGTGGCCCAACGAGAGGAACCTTCCACATCAAGAATATTGCTGTAGAGGCTTGAGAGGTGTTCCCAGTTTTGTGTTTCGGTGGGATTAATTTGCGCGGCCATGCGTGCCTCGCGAATAGATTGTTGCAGGAGTTGCGCAAATACTTGTCTTTGTTCCTCAGTCAGGTCTCCATTTTGGGCCAGCGCTCGCGCTATCGCCAGGTTTGTTGACGAGTAGGAACGGCGGTACTGCGTGTTATATGGAGCCAAACGAATGGCCATTTGTTGCAGGTCATACGTCTTGGTAGCTTCGTTATTTTGTGCCGTAAGGAGAGAGCGGGAGTACAGCACTGTTGCCGCGTAGGTTCTGCCAGCAAAGTAGGACAAAACAATCAATCCAGCGCCCAAGACTCCAGCGGTGGCGTACGCAAAGCCAGCATGCGTCTTTTTTGTTTTGAGTTGTCCGGAAGGTCCGAGCTGAATGGCGGATAAAAGAACAACCACATCTTGTGCTGTGGTGGGATCGTTCTCGCGCGCTTCATTCATAATGACCAGGAGCGTGAGGGCCAGAACAGTGATAGTGGTTACGCTCAGTGGCGCGACCCAGAAAAGAAGCACTTGCACTGCAAAAAATACCAGGAGAGCTGGGTGGGCACGGAATATTTTTCGTCCTGTCCACGCTCCAGCTACGTAGAGACCAATCCATGAGGCAAAACCAGCCATACCGATTGTAGTTATGGAATGGAGTGCTTCTGAACTGCTTGCTCTAAAGCGCAAGGCCCAGAGATCAGTCATGTTGTAGGTCACGTCGCGGAAGCGGTGGAATGCCTGCAAGAAGTTCTCCGGTCCAATACCAAAGGCTAAACGCGGGAGTTGTTTCCAGTTCTCAATGGCAATACCCCAACCAAATTGGTAGGGCAGCAGCACGGGTCTTGCTTCTGGAGTGAGCAGCAAGCTGATACTCAGTCCGGATATGGTGGCAAAAAGAAATCCAGTGAGACCGAGACGAAGTTGGTGGTTTACCAGACTCTCCTCAGTATGAGCAGTTTTTTTACTCGAACGAAAATGTTTCCAGAGAAGTACAGCGTTGGCCAGCAGAACAGGAGTGAGTAGGGCAAAGAGGACTGCTGGTGACTCAGCCAGTGAAAAACTGACGTTGGTAGCAAGCTGCGAACCAGTAAAGCGATTGATGAGCCCGCTCAGCGTAAACGAATCTGGCAGGACAATTTGCCACCACACTACGATTGAGAGGATGGCTGATCCCCAGGTGAGTCCGCTGAGCAGATGGCGCCAGCGGAAACCGCTGAAGGTGCTAAATCCAAACAGGAGAAGAAAACTCATTGCCAGGAAAGTAAGAAATCTCCCACTCAGCTGGGCTGGAGTGTTTGTGGCCAGACCGGCGGAAATACCCGCTGAAAGGAGCAGAGCTCCTGAGGCAATTGTGACAGGAGAAAGGGAGAAAAGCACCCGTTTTTCTCTTACCACGCGGTACATCCAGATGCCCGCTAGCACAAAAGAGAGTGCTACAAAGAGAAACTGCTTATGAGCGGCGATGCTGTCCGGCACTACTGGCACAAACCACATGGGAATGAGCACTGCAAGCAGTGAGAGGATGATGAAGCTGATTTTGTTTGAGCTCATAGGCATACGGTTCGACATAAGGGTCTATCCTTCTGTTATAAGGACGTTGTTTTTCGGTAGGTTTGGTGTTTTACTCGACGATTCTCCAGAACAGCGTAACATTTTCCTCGAGAGGATTAAAGCTCTGGATGCTGAATCCTTCTCCACTTTTTCGGCTGGCTACGCGCAGAGGCGTATTGGGTCGGAACGAAGAGTTGGGTGAAATTTTCACAGAAATGGTCATGCTGTCGGTGAGAGCAGGCAACTCAACGAACACTTCGATTTCGCCCGCCGCGAGAACGACTTCACCTTGTTGGGCGTTATCGCTTGCGGTGGTTTGTACGCTGGTGTTGGTTCCTTCTTCGGCGTCAGCAATAACGGGGCCACCCGCCAGTAATTGAGCTTGTTGAGTGGGGAGTTGGTCGATGACCTCCTGCGTTAAGATGTCTGAGTTTTGTACGCCGAGTGCTTGAGCAATAACAATGTCTTGGTCAGCCTTGGCGGTGAGGGTTGGGTCGATGGCGCTGGCAGTTTTGTAGATGCGAGCGCGAAGCAGGAAGCCCAGTCCGTTGGCTGGGTCGAGGTCGATGGCCTGGTTTACAGAAGCGAGGGCTTGATCCAAGTACTGCATGATGGCCTCTTGGTCTGCTGGAGTTTGCGTTCTGGCGGTGGACTGAGATACTTGCACCGCTTTTTGCATAAATCCTTGGGCGAGGGTGAGGTGATAGCGATAGGCTTTTTCCTCGGTACTTAACAGAGTATTGTCAGAACCAGAAACGGTGTTTATTGGGACCGAGTCCGCCGCAACGAGGTTGGCGGCAATCGGTGCAGAACTCGGCTCTGGACTTTCACCCTCATTGAAAGATTCTGTGTTTTCTGTCTGTGCACTGGCCACAAACTGGCCGCTTCTTTGTTGTTGGGCCAAGTAACTGCTGACAAGCTGCTGGTTGTGCGCCCTCAGTTGTGGGGTAACTGGCTGCGCCCAAAAGAGGAGCCCAAGTGGTAAAACCGAGACAACCGCCAGAGCAATCCAAGGACGTACTTGAGGAGAGTTTACCTGTGTTGCTGACGAAAGAAAGGCATCAACTCGAGTCCTCCAGAGAGGCTGAGGAGCGGCTAAATGCGCTGTGTTGAGCGCAGCAATTTCTTGTGGGGGCAGACCATGCATAGCGTATGTTCAGTATGGCGTTTTCCTGGGGTGGTGTCAAGATGGGCGCGTTCTTTGTTGGGGTTACCCTAAGCTTTATTTTCCTCAAGAGGGGGAAACCTAGGTTTCCCCCTCTTGAGGTAGTTGTTGAGTAGGGTAACCCCAAACCGGTGGTTTTGTTAGTTGATAATCCACCAATTAAAGCTCACATCCTGGTCAACTTCCCCATCAAGCACCACTTCAAAGTAGCCTTCATTTTCGTCGGTGTCTGGGTTTTCGCCTGATTTTGATCCAATGTACAGAACGCGGTTTTTGGTAGAGCTGGTTGGTGTCAGGTAGATGAGGGAGTCGTTGGAGATGACGGTGTTGCGCACGACGAACTTGGTTTGGCCAGCGGCGATGGTGCCGGTGCCCGTGGTCGAGTTGGTGACTACTGAGGTAGAGATTTCTTCATCGGTGGAAGTGGCTTCTTCAGCAGCAATTATGAGGCGGCGGAAGCGGGAAGAGCCGGAGGCGGAGAAGGCGGCGATTTCTTGGTTATCGATGCCGCGCAGGACGAACTCGCTCGGGGTGATTTCGGACTGTGCTTCGCCGGAGTCAGTCAGGGAAGTGTTTAAGCTGTTGGAGCTGGCCAGTTGGACCTCAAGGTTGTTGTTGGGCAGTGGTTGCAGGAGAGAGGCGAAGAGTGATTGCTCGGCGATGGTTTCGCCGGCCAGGGTGGTGCGGCCGTTGATAATGACGTCTTCGTTGATTACCACGCCGCCGTTTTCAGAGATGACGACGGCATCGGCCATCAAGGAGAGGCGACCGGTGCCGGTCGATTGAATAGCGAATGTTTCGCTGCTGAAGGCGAGTTCGGTGCCCGAGAGACTGGTGCCATTTACCAGGAGGGCGCTGTTGAGAGAGAGGCCTTGGGCGGTGATGATGCCGTCAATGTTGACGTCCATGGCAATGTTCCAGGCAGTGGATCCAGTGGCTGGGGCGGGTGTGGTAACAATGGTGCCAAAGTCGTCGTTGGAGGAGGGTTGGGTGGTGGCAGTTTCTTCCAGCAAGGACGCGATCAACGATTTTAGTTCGTCATTTTCTGGGACAGAAACTTCCGCTGAGCTGGTGGCTACCGCTTCTCGTTCGCGGGAGACGATGGTGCGCACGCGGTCTTCCAGACCGGAGATGCTGTCCGAAGAAATGGTGCCTTCGATGCGGTTGGCGTAGAGGGTGCCGGAGATGGAGGCATCGTTGCTGGCGAGTTGCTCGAAACGGGCGGACTGGGCGGTGAGGTTGCCGGAGATTGAGGCGTTGCCGGTGACGCTGAGGAGTTCTTGAACGGTGAGGAAGCGGTTCTCGAGGTCAGTGATGACGGCTTGTTTGGTGCGCAGTCCGGAGTTGTCGATGGTGGCGAGCTGC
Organism: uncultured Pseudomonadales bacterium; assembly: GCA_964447905.1. Classification (GTDB taxonomy): domain Bacteria; phylum Patescibacteriota; class Microgenomatia; order UBA1400; family UBA1396; genus JAJOJK01. The sequence continues at coordinate 26,160 of CAYUUK010000008.1, forward strand.
TCGCCGGCTTGGTTAAAGATAGCGAATTGGCCGGACTCGGAGGCGCCTTCTTGGCCGATTTCGACGATGACATCAGCGTTCTCGAGTGGAGTAATCATGTTGGTGCGCGTTACGGTGGCCGCCAGGTTGTCGGTCTCGATATTTCGAGCAAATAATGTGTCCATTACTCTGGCGTTGGCCACGTTGAGCTCGCGTAGGGCGAGAGTACCAAGTGTTTTCAATCGAGCGAGGGCGGCATCCATGACTGATTCGCGTTGGGCCAAAAGGGCGGATGGGCTCGCACTTTGTGTGGCAGTAGGAATGTCACCAAACTGGCCGAGAGCGACGTTCCAGTTGGCAGTGCCGGAGTCACGCAGGACGTCGACGATGTCGAAGGAGTAGGCACCGAGGCCGATGAGCTTGCCGGAGCCGTCGATGGCGAAGGTGCCGTCGCCGGCAGAAGCGGTTTGTGTTGTTGAGTCGTAAGATGGGTCGAAGTAGCTGGTGTTGACGAAGGCCATGATGGTACCGATGCCGTTGTCGAGTTCGGCGTAGGCGTTTTTCTCGAGTTCGCTGAGGATACCGGAGGCGGTGGCGTTGTCGCTGTTGACGTCGACAGCAGCGGAGCCCGAGGCGGTCAGGGCGGTGATGTCACCGCTCAAGTCGACGTTGGCGTCGGCGAGGCCAATGATGGTGCTCGTGCCATCGAAGCGCTCCATGGCTTTTCCGATGGTGGGACCGGCGGAAATGGCTTTTACGGCTACACCTGGAGTGCTGCCGGTGGTGAGGTAGTCGCCTGGTTCGATTGGACCGTTTTCGAGAGAGACTTTTACGGGAACACGACCAGCCAAAGCCACTTGCACGGCAGTGGCGGCGCCGCGGGTAAGTTGTGGGTCACTGTCGTAGCCAGGAGTAAGACCACTGGCATCACCGAGAGTGATGGCTGGTTGCGTGGCGATGATACCGATAGCTTTGGAGTCTTGCGGACGGTCTGAGCGGACAACTTTTATGTCGCCACTGGGGTCGACGCTGACAATTTCACCGGCTTGTAGAGAGGTATCATCCGTGCCGTACCACTCAGCTAAGTCAGCACCGCCTGAGAAGTTACCTTCCGGCAATGCTTGGTTGTAGCTACCAATGGACATCCAGGTGAAACAGGTGACGGTGTTGGCAATACTCTCGACTGCGGTAAATTTGTTTTCGCGGATGCTCGAGGCATAGAGGTCATTGCTGCCGGAAAGATCAGTACATTGGCTCAAGGTGGTGGGGTTGCGGAGCGTTGAATTGAGTGAGCCCGCTACCGAGAGGAAAACGAGCGGCGGCGTGTTGTAAGAAATACCATAATGCACTTCTTTGGATGTGTCGTTAGATTCGAGCCAGCTCCAGCCTTTGCGGATGACTTGGGCCGTGGTGTCTTGGCTGTCGGTGCCGTTGTCGTCTTGGGTGTAGTTGGAGAAGATGGTGCCGCCAATGGCTTGTTGGAGTTTGTCCACGGCCTCAAAGAGCGTGTCGCCAATTTTTTCGCGCCAGTAGAGTGTGCTGCTGGTGATTAAGAGGTTGTCTTGCGTGGTTTCGATGCCGACCACGTTGTCGTAGCCAGAGGTGGAATCCCAAGCCGTACCAGCGTCATCGGTTTTGCCGGCGGAGGCGTGGTAGTAGTCGGTGACGTAGGCAGACTGAGCATCTAAGCGGACGACACCGCCGCCGTTAGAGCCGTCATTCAAGCCTACGAAGATGTCATTGGCTTCGATGCGTAGGGCTTTGGTCTGGCTCGTCGAACCAGGTAAAGCCCATGGTCGGACGCGGAAGTCTGAGGTGCTGTCAGGGAATGTCGACCAGGCAGGGGCAACAGTGAGGGAATCAGTGTTATTTTTGGTGATCAAGCGAGTTTGGCCCGCGCCGGTGCCGCCGGTGATTTCCAAAATCAGACCGCTGTATTTGTTGGATTCCAGGCTGAGAGTGGTTTTCCCGATGGTGGTGCTGGAGGCAATATCGGCGTCGGAAGCGGAGAAGGAGTCGGTGCCAGAGCCTTGGCGGTATATGGCGGCGATTTGGTTGGGGGTGAGGTAGTCAAAATGTAAGAACATTTCATCCAAATCACCTTGGAACCAGTTGGTATTGCTCGGGCCGGAGGAACCAAATTGCAAGTTGCCACCGTCAGTAATGCTGCCGACAGAGAAGGTTTCGCGCAGTTCGCCGTTGATGTAGAGTTCACCCACATTGTTGCGTTCTTGGACCACGACGTGGTGCCAGGCATCGGAGGTGAGCTGGGTTTCAAATTTCTCAGTTGGACAGCCGCCGCCGTCGGTGCCAGGACACATGCCAAAAATGGGAGAATTGGAGTCGAAGAACCCAAGGTACCAGCCTTCATAACAGTTGGTGCCGGCACACGTGTTGTAGGTGCCCATAGCATGGCGAGTGCTGGCAGCTCCCGAATTATCTAAATAGACCCAGCCTCCCACTGCCCAGTCAGTGTTTCCGAGATTGCCCACCAAGTTGTCGTTGACGGCTACGTAGTCGCCTTGGCTGGAGTCAAAGGACATGGCGCGACCCACAGCACCGCTGCTGATTGGGGTAGGATTGCCGTCAGCGTCGCCAAGGTTGAGGGTGTAACTGGGGGCACTTTCCAAACCGTAGTCGTTGAGTTTGCCTTCGCTGTCAGATGTTTCCATGGGGTAGTAGTGACTGAGACCGAACTGGTTGATCACGTTGTGTGTGGTGTTGATACTGCCGCTCAATCCAACCAGGTTCAAAAAATCGGGATCGGGGGTGGTGGCTAAGTTGATAATATCGGTGCCGTAGCGATGCCCGAAGTAGACTTTGCCGCCGTCGACTTCCATGGCGTACTTGGTGTTGTACTCGGGGATACCGGTGAGGGCGGGGTAGTTTAAGACGTCGGTGCCGTCGTACATGCCAGGGGTGGAGTCGAGAGAAACATCGGCGGTAGCGTCGACTTCTTTGGATTTTCCGTAGATATCGTCTGGCTCGACTTCGGAGTTGTCCTGGTTCCAGATGTTGTAGAAGATGTCGACGGTGCCTTTGCTGGCATTGGCGCCTACCAAAGTGCTGCCGGAGAAGCGCACGTTTTGGTAACGGCCACCGACAAAGGAGAGTTCGTCAATGCGCAGCTGAGTGCCACCATTATTAGCGTCGGCAGTGAAGCGATAGTATTGGTACTCGTTGCTGTTGCCGAAGTGGATGGACTGGATTTGACCCATGCCGTCGCGCGTGGCCAGTTCGGTCCAGGTGAGGCGGTCGTTACTGCCCGAGACGGTGATGTCGCGGGGGCCGGAGACGTCAGAGGCAGTACTAGCCTGCCAGCGCACGCCAGAGACGGTTTGGGCGGAGCCGTAGGGGAAGTGGCGCTCCACGTAGAAGCCATCACCATTGTTTTCTGCTTGGGAGTTGTAGGCACTGTGGTCACCGCGGTCGATGGTGAAGAATGCTGAGTTAGCAGAGTCGCCGTTGACGGAGTTGGAGAACATGCGTTCGCTGTCACCGAGGAGCCAGAAGCCTTTGGTCTCGACGTAGGAGTCGCCACCGTTGCGCGAGATATTGAGGCGGTAGTAGCGGTACGCAGTCGAGTTACTGAAGGTGTATGTAAGGATATCTTCCGTGTCGGAGAAAGGATTACCGGTATCGGCTTTGCTGTGGAGGGAGGTCCAGTTGCTGCCGTCGTTACTGCCTTCGAGAGCCCAGGCCTCTATTTGGCGGCCACTGGTGACGTATCCTTTTACAGCGTAGCTATTGAATATTCGTGGTGAGGTGGCGCCGTAGTCGTAGCGGATCCATTCGCTACAGTTGCCGCTACTACAGCTAGAGGTCGAAAGCCAGCGGTAGTTACCGGAGGCTTGGGCATCGTCAAAAATGACGTTAGTTTCGTCAGCAGTCGTGTCGTTGTTGCTGGAGCTCGCAGTAATTACTGGCGCTCCCATCTGGAACTCGCTGACGTCAAGGAGGGCGCTGTCGCCGCCGTTTGCCGAAACATCGAGTCGATAGTGCTGATAGGCCGTGCTATTACTGAAGGTGTAAGACTTGTAAACGTATTTGTCAAAAGTCTGGCTGGAGCGGGTGTCGAGCGAGGTCCAGGTAACGGCGTCGTTACTGCCGTAGAGGGTCCAGTCAGCAGGGTAGGAGTTAGCGTCATTAGAGCGGACGAGGCCGTACTGGGTCATAACGAGTGGCTCTGGGTAGCTTACTTGCACCCAGCCGTTCGTGTCACCATTGGCGGTGGTGTGGAACTCACCGTTGTTGTTGGTGCGGCGCCAGTCGTTAATGTGGCGGGTGCTGATGGTGGTGGTATTTCGCGCAGAGCTGGCACGTGGTTTGGCCTTCATGAACTCGCTGCCGTAGAGTTTGACGGCTGATTTTTCGTGTTTGGTCTGCAGGAACATGTCGGCAATCCAAACTTGGTCGGCACTGGCACTTACTGGGTCCGTGACCACTATGCGGTAGTAGGAGTAGGCTGTGCCGCTAGAGTTGATTTCACCCCAGCGCACGGTGGGGAGTGCGCCCAAGTCGCGGTATTGGGCGTTGGTTACCGTTTCTAAGGTGGTCCAGGAGCTGCCGTTGTTGCTGGCTTGGAAGGTCCAGTCCTCTGGAGCTTCATTGTTGGAGGTATTGTCAGAAGGGCGCACTCCGTAGCGTTGAATGGCTTTGGCGCTGGCGAACTGGTAGGTCACGGTGAGAGTGTTGTTGGCAGCGTCGGAGCGGACGTAGGTGGTTTCATCGAAGTCGAAAGCGTTGACGGCGTCATCGCTGCCGGAACTGCCGTCGTCGGTGATGGTGTCACCGGAGTTGAGCGCGCTGGCGGCGTGGCGGTATTCGTACTGGATAGGTTGGTCGAGGTTGACTACATTGAGACCACCGTCGGTGGCTACACCGAGGTGGCGTTGGTTGGCGTGATAGGTGATGTCGAGGTCGTTGACTTTGTTGTTGGTGAGGGCAAAGCGGGTGTGGTTGTTTTCGCTGAAGACGTTGTCGCCGCTGTTGCGCTCTGAAATAGTTTGGGTGCTTTCGGAGCGGTCGGTGGTGTCCCAGTAGGCTACGGTGTCGGTGGTGAAGTCGAGTTCGTAGATGCCGGTTTCTGAGGAAGTACCGTTGGTTCCTACGTAAATGTGACCGTCACGAGCCGTGACTGAGCTGATGTCGTTGTTACTGGTGTCGCCGAGGGCATTGCCGCTGCCTTGTTCGAACTTCATCCAGAGCGAGTTGGTCGAGATGTCGAAAATGTAGAGTTCGTCGGCGGTCCAGACGATGTTGGCCTTGGTGGGGAAGTGGTTGTTGCCGCAGCGGTCGTCAGAGGCGAGCGTACAGCTTTTTCCGATACCGTCGTCTTTTCTTTCACGGTACCAGCTGAGGGTTTTGGCCACGGAGGATTTGCGCCAGTTGCCACCGTCGGAGTCGCGCGAAGTGTCGTAGAGGTAGGAGCCCAAAATGCTGGTGACGTCGGTGTTGATACGCGTTTCGTCTGGGGAGAAGATGTCGCCGTAGACCGTGAGCTTGACGTCGTTGTTTGTGCTGCTGCCGAACTCGACGTTTCCTTGCACGTCGACCTTCAAGAGTTGTTCTCCTTCGTTGGTGAGCTTGAAGACGTCACCACTGTTGGTGGCTTCTACATGGAGTGTGGCCTCGGTGTCGACAATGCCGATGCCCACGTCATGACCGTATTGTTGTAAGATGAGCGGTCGGTGGTTACGCAGTTGGATGTCGTAAATGACTGGTGTGTCGGTACGGGTGCTGCCGGTGTCGAGGTAGGCAAGGACGCGCCAGTAGTAGCGGTCGTTATTCCAGTTGTTCATGGAGCTTCCTGCGGCCGCTACATCGGCAGTGATGTCGAGTTCTTCGCCTGAGTTGATGTCGTAGGTACCGCCGTCTTGGTAGTAGGTGCCGTCACCATCTGGGAGCGTAACCGGAGCGGCAAACGTGTTGTTGGTGGAAACCTGGATTTGGAATTTCGGAGCGATGTTGTCTGTGCCATCGAGGTCCCAAGTGGCTTTGAAGCGGTTCGGTTGGCCGAAGCTCAAGTCTTGGGTTTGGTGACCGGTGCCACTCATGATGTAGTTAGAAGTCCATGAACGCTCGCCAGGCAAGAAGGAAGCTGAACCGATCAGAGAAATATCTTGAACAGTCGGTGTGTCGCTAGTGGTGGCGCCGGTGTTGAGGATCGCGCGCACGCGCCAGTAGCGATGGGCGGTGTTGACTTGGCCGCTGACATCGAGTTCTACGCCATCATTAATATCGTAGGTACCGCCGTCTTGGTAGTAGGAGCCGCCGCCATTTGGATAAATGGTCTCTTCACCGGCGAAAGCACCAGTATTAGAGCCCAGAATTTGGAACTGTGGAGCGGTGTTGTCACTGCCATCGAGCGTCCAGTTAATAAGGAGGCTGGCTGGAAGGAAGTTACCAACTGCGCCGGCATCGTACGAGGCAGATGTCCAGGTTTCATCGCCAGTAGCGAAGTCCACGGTTTCCTCGGAGCCTGGGCTAGCCACAGCTGGAGTTGGGTACGTAAATTGACGCATCTGGGCGTAACCGGTCATATTGTGTTCGCCGTCGGTATCGATCTGCTGGTAGTAGGCGTAGACGGGTTTGTCACATTCAAGGCGCCAGTTATCGGTAACGTAGCTGGAAGAGTTTCCGGTGCCAAAGCCGAGGTGATTCACCGTTGTGTTTGATCCACCTGCGATGGTACCGATTGTTGATGCACCTTGGTGCACAGAACAAGTTGTGCTGGCGTATGGTGCGGCCACAGAAATGTAATCGGCACCGTTCGGGGCACCCCAGACAGTACTTAGTTCTTTGCGCTCGTAGAACATGGTGGCTTCAATGCCGTCACTGTCACCATGTTGCTGGGCAGAGATGGAGGCGTCTGTAGAAATGAGGCGGCTGGCGGGGGCAGCACCAAAATTTCCGCCGGAAGCTAAATCTGAGCTACTGGCAGAGAGGGAGAATGTTCGGTTGCCCCCAGCACTGTCGACTTCCGTGGTGTTGGAGGTTGAGGCCTCCGGACCAGCGTTGGTGGCCAAAGATTGGGAGCCAATACCGTAGAGGTACTCATTTTTGACCAGTGGGGTCAATGGCATGATGTCGTGGGCGCCGCCATCGTTGACAGCTAGGATAGGAATGTCGCTGGTTACTCGAATATTTGTATTGTTTGTGCTTGAAGTGTCGATACAGGTTCCACTTGAGGTCACTGATCCAGCGCGATCAACGGATCCGCCAGCATAAATGGTGTAGTTTGCCGTTCCCCAGGGACTTACCATACAGATAGTGTTGATGCCATTATTGCGGTCGTAGAAGGCAAATTCTTTCGAGGCAAAACTGACTGGAACAATCGTATCAGTGAACGATACATCTGCATCTGCTTGGAAGAGACCTTTCGCCGATACAGCCGAGCCTTCTGAGAAGAAGCCAGCCGTGAGGGAACCATTGTCGTACTGGTCGAGAGCCACGGTGCCGCTGCCAATAGTGATCGAGTTTCCATTCATCATGCTGAAAATGTCGATCGTGGATGCGGCCAAGGTGTCGTGGACAACATACCCAATAGTGCGCTCGGAATCGTAGGAGAAGGTATCAGCCATGCTGGATTCGCTCGTGGCGCTGCTGTTGCCGTAGAACATATAGATCGTTTCACCAGAGCTGGTAAAGGACTCGGTTTGTACCCAAACTTCGGTGTCGGCGGTATTACAGGTGTTTTCTACGATGTAGTAGTTGAGTTCGTTGCCGGCGTCGTCACCGAAGCGCATGTCGGAACAGTCGCTTTCCATTTTGCTGCCCGAGATGAGCGAGGCGGTGTCGATGTTGTCGAGCAGAACTTGGTATTCTTGCAGGGTTTCGCCGCCAGTGTAGGTGATGTCGATGGGTTGGCGGTAGTTCCAGTTGCGGTAGCTCCAATCGGTGTCAGTGGTAGCGAGGGCGAGTTCGTTGTTGGTGGAGGGGTCCTCAATGCCGGATGTTTTGGTGCCAGTTTCGAAGTCGGCGGTGCTGGTCCAGCTTTGGGTGAGAGAACCAGAGTTACCATAAAGTTTCAGCTCGTCATTGCGCGCCGGATCTTGCAGGCCAGTTTGGAAGATGGTGCCGCTGGCGTTGAAGTCGTAGGAGGTGGTCCAGATTTTGTTGAGGGAACCGGTGTTTTGCGTGTAGATTTCGCCAGATTGCTCGCCAATGGAGTAGACCTTGATGTTGTCGGTGGCGTTCACGAGACCACTGAAGCGGGTTTCGTCAAAGTCCTCATCGAGCGTGATGATGACATCACCCTGGTATTCTTTGTAAATATCACCACCCTGTACGCGCAAGTCAGGCTCTACGTAGAGGTAGTCACCAGTAGAAGTGATCTGCAGATTTGCGTTACCGGTAATTGGTTCGGTGCCTTCGTAAATACGGTGCTTTTGTTCGCCGAGCCAGATAGATCCATCGGCTTGACTCAATCGGATCTTGGCAGAGTCCGTAGAGTAGCCACCGATGAGGATGTCAGGAGTAATGTTGCTCGGGCGGATGACGCCATCAGCGGTATCGAGATACCAGATGCTGCCAGAAGAAGAACTCAGGGCTCCCCACTGCGTGCCGTCAAAAAGGTACATTTGGTTGTCGCTGGTGTTGAAGTAGAGAGAACCGGCGCCGATAGCAGTCGGGTCGGTGCCAAAGTTCCCAATGCGCAGCTGATCTTGGGTGACGACAGAGCTCGAAAAAGTAGCGGCGCGAGCGGTGATATCGCCAGTGTCAGCGTTGACGTGGAACTTAGCCGAGGCGGTGCTGCCACCACCGATAAGGAGATCAGCCTCAAGGTTTCTGGGGTAAATAGTGGTATCAGCTTCGTTAAAGTACCAGTTCGTGGCGCCTTCGCCAGTAAGTTCCAACCAGTTGGAGCCGTCAAAGTATTTCACTACATTGTTGCTGGAGTCATAGGCCAGAGCACCGGAACCAATGCCTGTGCCTGGGTCACCAGCGTAGTTACCGAGCTGGAGTTGTTGGGAGAGCGAGATGTCGCCGTCAACATAGAACTCAATATCGGCTGGCAATGTGTCACCGTCACTATCAATGACGATGCCGACTGCCGAAACAAACTGGTCTTCTGTCTTTAAGACGTTGGCGGCTGGTCGGAAGAGATTGGTGTCATTTCCCCAGGTAATACCGTTTTCTTGATCGGTGTTTCCCGCATCTTGGTAGAGTGCCAAACGGGAAGTTGGTGCAGTACTGCTGCCGATGCGGAGGAAGCCTTGCTCATCGAGCAACATAAAGGTGTTGTCGTTATTGCGGAAGTGGATATCGCCACCGTTGGGGGTGTTGAGGTAGGTGTCGGAGCCGTTTCCTGCCAAGGAGTAGTTTCCGCTTGTCAGGGTGCTGGCAAACCCGATGCGGCCGATAGCAGAGTTGCTGCCCGCGTCACCCATCAGGATTTGGGCTCCGCCTGATCCGTCAACTACATGGAACTTAGCACCTGGTGCTGCCGTGCCCACACCAATAAAGGTATTGCTGGTGTCGAAGCTCAAGAGATCTGAACCGAAGTTGAGCGCATCCACACCACTCGTGAGGGAAACATCCACGCTCTGAGTAGAGAGGTCAATAAGAGGGCTGTCAATGTCGATGGCAGTGCTGCCAACTAATTGAATTGTCGGTTCGGTGAGTGCGAGCGTGTTGTCAACGGTGTTGTCGATAGTAGCGCCGTAAGCCAGTGTGAGCAGGCCATTTGCACCTACGGTGAATCGGGTCGTGCCAGAAGATGAGGCCGTTAAAATGTCATTTCCAAAGGTGTCATTCAGCGTGACTAAAGCATTGCCGCCAAAGCCGCCTTCTACATTCAAGAGTGACGCCGGCGAGGTAGTACCGATACCCACGTTCCCGTTTTCATCAATGACCATACGACCATTGAGAATATCGAGGCTGGTAAAGCCAGAAGCAGCCAGTAAGAGGTCCTCATCACTGCCGCCGGTAGAACCAAAGAGGTACTCAGAGGCACTCAAGCGGTACGCGGTGCTGCCGGAAATGGTGCCGGCCACCGAAAGCTCGTAGTTTGGTGCGGCGGTGCCGATGCCGACTCGACCGTTGCTCGTGTCGAGGCTCATGAGGTCGGAACCAAAATTCAAGGCGTCAATGCTGGTGGCTAGGGAAACATCTACGTTTTGCGTGGAAAGGTCGAGAGTGGCGGAGTCAATGTCGAAGGCAGTTGAAGCGGTGAGTTGTAAGGTATCTGTGGTTTGGTTGTTGAGAACTACACCGTTGGCGAGAGTGACGTCGCCAGTAACGGCGTTGACGTGGAACTTGGCTGAAGCGGTGGACGAGCCGCCAACAGCAATGGACTCATAGGATTGGTTGGGCGAGAGCAGGCCGTTGCTGTTACGACTCCAGTACGAGTCACCACCACCGCCACCACTGCCAATGTTGTTGTAGAGGTAGTTGAGCGCGTCGATGATGCCTCGGTCAGCGGCGTCAAACAGGTCGAGGTTCGTGTCGGTCAGGGAAAGCGGAATGGCGTAATCGACATTGCCGTCTTGCAGGCTCAAAGTGCCGGCGGAGTTGAGAGCGATGTTGCCAGATGTGGTGGTGGTAATGTCGAGGTTGCCGCCGGCGCGCGTGAGGGTTCCTCCAGAGAGGTTCAGTGTTCCGGCAATATCGCTGGTACCGACTCCGTTAATGTCGAGTACCCCGGCGCCGGTAATGTTGTTCAAGTTTCCATTTCCAGAGGCGTCAACGTAGTAGGTAGTTCCACCGCCCACACTAATACCATTGCTGAACTGCACGTAGTTGGCCAATCCCGTAAGCGTGTTGCTGTTCGGAAGGGTGAGGGTGCCGTAGGTGGTGATATTCTGGGAGCCGTCAAAGGTAATTGCCACACCTGTGCTGTCGTAGATGTCGTTCCCCAAGACTTGCAGATCATCATCAATGGAAAGTGTGCCGTCGCTCAGATCAGCCAAGGAGCCCTCAATGAACAAATTTCCTGTTCCATCCAGGTTGGCAACAGTAGTTCCAGAGGCGGAAGCTGTGAGTATATTTTGTGTTCCTCTTTCATCTATGACCAGGGCGGCGTTGCCAGCACCACCGCGAATGTTCACCATGCCGCCAGCGGCAGAGGTTTGGCCAATGGTGACTCTGTCTGGAATAATGAAGTCGTCGCCAGTAATGTCGAGGAAGAGGTCGGTGGAGAAGTTGGAGAAGGTGGCAAAGCCAGCGCCGCCGTCTCTGAGGGCGATGTCGGCGCCGTCGGCGTCGAGAATGATGTCACCGCTGCTGTCGATGGTGGCATTTCCTGTGGAGTTGAGTGTGAGCGTGCCTGTTGGGGTAATGCGCAAGTTACCATCTGATGTGATGTCGTCACCATTTACCGCGATGTCACCGCTAGTGGCGAGGTTTCCAGTGATATTTACCTGACCACTCAAGAGCTCAATCAAGTCAGCATCGCTCGTGGAACCAACATATTGATTTACCGCTAAGTTTCCGGTGCTCGAGATGTAGGCAATGTCTGATCCGCCCGAGTTACGCCAGCTGGAAAGATAGGCACTTTGCCCAGATACACCGCGGATTATCTGGCCGATTTCGGTATCAACCGTGGTGCGAACTTCGAGTTGTCCCCCTGGAGCTGTGGTGCCCATGCCAATGCCGATGTTTCCGCCTGAGGTAATTGCCAAAGCCGTACCAGAGCCGAACGTGCCGTTGTTTACATTGAGTTGAATACCGTTACCGGTGCCAGCTTGCAAAACGGCGAAGGCATTGTCGTATCCAACAAATCCTCGGTCGCCGGCAAAGGTAGTGTAGACGCTTGCGTCAGTGCCATCACCAACACTGATAGCGCCACCGTTGCCGCCTACGTCGAGTAAGGCGCCCGGGTTGGCGCTGCCGATTCCGAGATTACCGCTTTCGTCAATGACTACCAGATCATTTCCAGAGGAATCCTGCCAGGAAGAGAGGTTAGCAGTTTGTCCGGCTGAACCTTGAACAGTCAGGGCTGAGCGGTGGGCGAGTTGAGATGACAGCGTGGCACCGCGTGCCTGTAAGTAGCCGGCATCTTCCCCAATTCCAAAAATCTGAGCAACGGCAGAGCTGGTGGCGGTGCCACCAATGGCGAGATCAAACGCAGAGTTCGCAGGAGAAAGGACATTTTGGTTTTCTTGCCAGAGCTGTATGGCTGGAGTGACCTCTTGGCCATTTACAAATAACTGTCCGCCGACTTCGAGGATGTCTTCAATGTAGAGGTCATTGTCGGTGCTCGCCTGGGAAGCCGTGCCACCATCAGAAATTGCGTTGTAGGTTTGCGGAGAAATACCGCCAATTGCCAGGATGGTTGCCTGGAGGTTGTTGGTCACGGTGAGGTTGTCACCAATGGTGAAGCTGTCGTCGGTGGCCAGCGTGTCGGCAGCAGAACGGTAGATGTTGGTGTCGCCGCCAATGACAATACCGCCGCTTGAGCCTTGAGTGTCCAGGCTCAGTTGGCCGTTGTTATTGACTGTGAGGATTTGTCCGCCGGTGCCGTTGATTACCAGTGGGTTACTGCCTGCGTAGGTCGCGCTCAGCGTAGCGCCCGGAGCAGCTAGGTAGCCGTCAATTGTTGTGTTTCCCAAGGCATCGACCACAAATTTCTCATCGAGCGAAGAGCCGCCAGCCAAAGAAATGAGGTTGTGGGTCGTGTTGTCGTTGCCGACTTCGCCGCGGATCAGGTTGCCGCTGGTGAGGTTGGAGTTAGAGATGTAGAGAGAGTCATTGGTGCTGGTAGAAGAGAGGACTTGTACTGAACCCTCACCATCTGGTTGGAAAGAAATGTCACCGTCACTACCGGTCTCTGTTTGGAAGAGGAGCGATTCGCCTTGAATTAAAAACGCACCAGATGAAGCAATCAAGCTCGGGTTGTCGGCACCAATGATTATCTCGCCGAGTGCGTTAATAACCGGAATAGAGTTGATACCTCCATCCAGATCTACTGGGAATCCCTGCACGGTTTCCGAGTTTAAGGCGTACGGTACAGAGGCAATTCGCTGACGAGGTGAGAGAATCTCACTCGAGACCTGAACTTCGAGCCAGACCTCGGTATTTTCGCTAAAGACGTTTTCAGTAATCTCATCTCCACAGCCATCCACTGATTCACCCAGAAGAATAGAGAAGATACCGTCCTGATCAGGGTCAATAGAACAGGCGCCTGCGTCTGAAGAGTCCCAGAGTACGTTTCCACTTGTTTCGGCGTCGTAGAGGCGGAAGGTGAAGTTAATGGGGGTAGTAATTGGCGTCCGGCCTGAGTCAGTCAAGCGACCCTGGAAGTTGAGGATTCTCCCTGGTCGACTCGCTTCGCTCGGGTAGGCGAACTGTTGATCAACATTCACATAGAACTGTTGGTACCCAAACAGTCCAATCATCACCGAGAAGACAACCAAGATACCTAAATGCAGGTAGCTAGAGATTTTCCAGGAGTGGTACTGGTCATACCAGCCAAGTAAGCTTCTCTGCACAGTGAGCGCACCAGCTGTCTGAGCAACCTGCTCTGATTTTCCACCAGATACAGACGAAGGCAGGTTGCCTGTTTTTCGTTTTTCAAACAGTGCTAACGGGGTGAAGGCATCGATAACCGCTTGTTTCTGTTTATCGAACCAAGTTTGGTAAGGATTCTCGGATATAAACTCCTCTTTGGCCGCCCATTGGCAGAAGCGCTTCAGACTGGCTTCTTTTCGTTGCACAGTACTGCGCGTAAGGCCTTTGTTGCGGCGTTCGTTAGTCAGGTACTCGGCAATTTTGGGTTTTCGGCATATTTCGTCAAATGACTGCGCTGGATAGGCATCACCGAAAAGTTTTGTGTCGGTAACATAATTTTTGACTGTGGTTTCCTTGCACCCGCTACTGCGGAGTGCTAATCCAAAGCGTTGCACAATCTTGCTCTTGGCAAGTTCGTGTTTTTGCGGGGAAAAACTAGTTTCGGGATGGATGAGAGTGGGCCAAGAAGGGTGTTTGTAGGCCAAAAAGTCATTAAAACGGCGCAATGACGCAAAGTGTCGTTTGATGGTGCTCTCTGGTGAGCCCATGTTTTCCAGATGTGAGCGATAGCTTGCTAGAGCACGCCACTCAGTCGTCTCGGCAGAGGAAGCGGAAAAATGCTCGTGTGCCCACTCGGACCAGCGGTGCACATCGGAAACGTAGTTCTTAATCGTTTTTTTGGAAAGATTTTGATTGCCAAGCCACTGCCGAAATTCTTTCAGCGATTCTGCAAAGCTGTGCAGTGATGTTTTTGGGTTTGGCATGGCAGGCCGTTTTCCTCTGGTATTAGACCGGATTAGACAGCTTTCAGTGTAGCGATTTTTGGTTTGAGATACAAGAGGTCTCCCAGGCTAAACGGTGGATGCAATAAAATGGGCTTTGCGGGAAATAAAGAACAGTTTCTTTGTTTTCACGAGGTAATAACTGTATGTAAATGTATCAACTTTTACACTTTCCCCCGGTTATCAACAGGAAAACATAGAGTGTGGGTTGTTTTGTTTGCGTAAAATAGATTACAATTAATAAAACATCTGTTAGTAACCAGAGGAAAATGCACAACAGGTCAATGTGAATTTAGTAGCAACCGGCCCTCCGTCTGGTAAGGTTTATTGCAAATACCACGCAAGGAGTGTGAAAAGTGAGAAGAGTATTACGGGAATCATTATTTTTACTGACTGCCGGTCAGATTGGCTCACTTGTCCGTGGCGGACAGCCCAGAACCCAGCTATCACTCAGTTATGAGGACTTTCAGAAGTTGCAGCCAGATATGGCTGACTCATCATGGCGTGGTGCTATGTCCAAAGCGCGACAACGTAAGTGGGTGCAGAGCCGCTCATTTTCGGGCCTGACACGCTTCCAGTTAACCAAGTATGGCAAAGAGCATATTTCTATCGATTTCACTGCCTATGAGCAGGTGAAACACCAGTCTTCGTTGTGGACTCTCCTTATCCTTCAGCCACAAGAGGGTGCGAAGCAGCAGTACGTAGCGCTCAAACGCTTACTCGATGAGCAGGGCGCTGCTCTGGTAGTACCGAGCGTGTATGCCTGGCCCAATGATCTCTATAGCCAGGCGCTGACCGCAAGTATCGAACAACTCGGTTTCCTGCCGTGCTTTATCCCGCTTGACCCTCGTAGATCTCGGCCCCTGCAACTAGATGCATTTTGGAGAAATGGCTCAGTTTATCAGAACAAAATACGAAAACTCGAGCAAATTAGCAAAGAAGCTCGTGCTCTGATAGTGAAAATACGATCAAAAAAAGAGCTGCACTATCAGCAAGAAAAGAAGATTGGAGGCCTGATGCTGTCGGGTATATCGGTTTTGGCCCAATTTCAGTGGTATGAGCTCGATTCTGAGCTTTTAGAGCGCCTTATTGTGCCGTTTGCCGACGATTTGGACACGCTTGCCGGGTTGTACGAGTTTACCTCAAGATCCTGAGGGCGATATTTATTGCAAATTAACGCATCCTAAGATAAATTGCCTGCAACAAAAATTGCGTGGATTTTGCGGTATTCACAGGATTGTTTTTCTTGCATTGCTTGTGAGGGAATACTTTTACACTTTTTGCTCCAATTGATATATATATGATGGTATTAATATACTTATAAATAACTTCACTAAATGCAAGTATCTTCTACTCTGGATGCGTTAATAATCAAGAATAATACTCACGAAATTCACGCGAGAATAGTGGGGGTTTCTTCTGTCTATGAGGAAGTTAGTAAGTGGGAAGCGCGATGTAATCGATTGTCGTGGAGTAGTTTCCAGCTGCTTGGAGTCCTGGAATTGCTGCTCGGTAGACTACGGTGAGCGTGTCGTCGCGTACGACGCTGTTGTGCGCGGCGATGGTTTGTGGAGAGTCTCCATCTTCAACGTCGGCAAAGGGCCGAAAATAGGTGTTGTTAATGAAATCTGATGCAGCGTGTGTTCCAGAAACATGAAAGCCAAAACCAGGGTTTTGCGGGTTTGTCCACTCACCAGCAGTGGAGAGAGAACAGCCGCTATCGCAGCTAGTATGCGCAATCGCCGCCGCTCCAGATCCGCCAGGTCGCCGCAGCTCATGCTGGGCCTGAGCCAAAAGGGAGTACCCGCCTGAGCGTGTGGTCACGATGAGTTGGTGACTGTTTTCGGCAAACTGGTCATCATAGAGTTCCCCGAGCGGCATACTGAGGTTAGTAATTCGGAACTGGAACTGCGGTATGGCGTAAATATATTGAAAGCCGGCAAAAACCTTGTACCCTGTGCTGTCATACTCTCCTGGTGCTAGCTGCCCGACAGTATCAGTTACAGTGTACCCGCCACCTGACTTTTCTCCAGATGTTGTGTTGAAGTTGCCCATCTGAATAATAAAACTGTCAGATGACATACTTTCGGTTTGTTGTGCCTGAAGGAGTTGCGGGGCGCCGAGTCCGAGCAGAATCAGGACTAAGCAGAGGAGAGCCCATTTTTTGGCTCGGGCGGCAGTAAGGTACGAAGAATGCTCAGACATAGATTTACGCAGTTATTGGTGGCTGTGAAGGTTCGTCGAGAGTGTCGGTGGCGGAGTCTATCTCCTGCATGGCCTGGGTGACTTCTTGCTCAAGCAGAGAGAGTTGCTTGCTCGCCGCAGGGATGTTTTCAGAGAGTTGGAGAAGCTGACGGATGTAGGAAAGTTTGGGCTTTACGTACGTCCCGAGGAATAACAGTATGTGGGACTCTTGTTGCTTGAGGAGATCATCCTCGAGTTGGTGCATATGGCGTTCTTCGCGGGCTTCTTCAAACTCCAGGCGAGCAAAGATCATGAGTGGCATCAAGAAGGGCAGAGAGAGTAACTCGATCCACATGCCACGAGTAAGTGGGTGTACAGAAGTACTCCAGAGGAAGATGGTCAGTCCAATCATCTTGATGATGTTGGCTTCCAGGCTAATTGTCAGGACGCTCACAAACAGAATAATGTGAAATAAGGGCAAGAACGGTGACTCCAGGCTCCCGGTAGAACCAATGATCACCGCCACCGCTGTGGTGAGCAGAGCAGTTTCAAAACTTTCTGGCTTTGGGAGAATGTGGTGGAGTCGGTTGGCGGTAAAGCGTTTCGAGAGAAAGTAGACAAGCAGGAGGCCGCCGGTGAGTTGCAAAGAAATATCTCGGAGTTCCGGAACAGAAACCCAGATGTAGCTCAGAGAGAGCGCAATGATGATGAGAAGTGGTTGTAGCATGGCAGGCTCACCAAAAGTATAGCACGCACTTTTCTTGCTCCAAGCCCTGGTAGTGCATGCTACAATTGCGCTATCATGAAACACTATACTCCCACCGCTATCGAGGAAAAGTACCGTCAATTGTGGGAACAGGAGCTTGTTTACACGCCCGACATGAGCGCGGCCAAAAAGCCGTATTACAACCTCATGATGTTCCCATATCCTTCCGCGGAAGGTCTTCATGTGGGCAATATGTACGCCTTTACCGGAGCTGATGTGCACGGACGCTTCCGCCGTCAGCAGGGATTTGACGTGTTTGAGCCAATTGGTCTGGACGGCTTTGGTATTCACTCTGAAAACTACGCCATTAAAGTGGGTCGCCATCCGGCAGAGCAGGCCAAGGTTTCGGAAGAGAATTTTTATCGCCAGCTCGGCATGATTGGCAATGGTTTTGCCTGGGATCACCGTCTGGAAACCTATGACCAAGACTACTACCGCTGGACGCAGTGGCTTTTCGCCGAGATGTTCCGCCATGGTTTGGCGTACCAGGCAGAGGCCAAGGTTAACTGGTGTCCGCACTGTAAGACGGTGTTGGCTGATGAGCAGGTAGAAGATGGCCAATGTGAGCGCTGTAAGACGGAAGTCGTGCGCCGCGAAATGACCTCTTGGTACCTGAAGATTACCGAGTATGCCGACCGCTTGCTCGATAATATCGACAACTACGAGTGGACCGATGCCCATGCCGAAAAGCACGTGGGTCTCGACTGGCCGAAAAAAGTGACCATCGCCCAGAAGAACTGGATTGGTCGCTCGACTGGTCTGGATATTGATTTTGCGGTTGCTGAAGAAAGTCCCGCCGCTGGCGAGACCATCACGGTCTGGACCAAATTCTGGGAAACCGTGTTTGGTGTGACCTATCTGGTTTTAGCTCCAGAGCACGAACTCGTGGCCAAGATGACCACTCCAGATCAAGAAGCAGCTGTTGCTGAGTACCTGGAAACGGCGCAAAACAAAACCGAGCAAGAACGCAAAGAAAACCGCGAGAAGACCGGTGTCTTTACAGGTTCATACGTGGTGAATCCAGTGAACGGGCAAAAAGTCCCAGTCTGGGTAGCGGACTACGTTTTAACCGACGTGGGTACCGGCGCTGTGATGGGTGTGCCCGCCCACGATGCGCGCGACTTCGAGTTTGCCAAGCAGTATGATTTCGAAATTATTCAGGTTGTGTCCTACGAAGACGCGGAAATTAATGCCGCCGTCGCTCGAGGAGAGCAGTCGCACGAAAGTGAAGGCTCACTGGTGAATTCTGGCGATTTTTCTGGGCAAGACGCTTGGGGCGCCGGCAAGCAGGCCATGAAGGACTGGATGATTGAGCAGGGCTTTGCCCGCATTCGCACGGACTACCACCTCCGAGACTGGCTGATTTCTCGCCAGCGCTACTGGGGACCACCGATTCCGATGGTCTTTTCCCAAGAAGCGGCTGATCAGGGCATTGGCGAAGTCGACGGCCTTCCCGGTTGGTTTGCCGCCGAAAACGATTCCTTGCCAGTGGTTTTGCCACATATCGACGAGTACAAGCCAGAAGGCGACGGAACCTCACCACTCGACAACGCTCCAGAAGACTGGAAAACGGTGCAGATCAACCACCCCAAGTTCCAGGGCGAAGGAATGCGCGAGACCAACGTTTCCGATACTTTCCTGGATTCTGCTTGGTACTTTTTGCGCTATCCAGCTTTGAACCGCGCTGATGCCAACGAAACCCCATTTGGACAAGTCAATGAATCACCGTCTTGGTTCCCAATCGATGCCTACATCGGTGGTGCCGAGCACGCTGTCTTGCACTTGTTGTACGCCCGTTTCATCACCATGGTGCTGTACGACTGGGGTTTGGTGCCGTTTGAAGAGCCGTTCCCGTTCTTATTTGGCCATGGCTTGATTATCAAAGACGGTGCCAAGATGAGTAAGTCCCGCGGCAACGTAGTGAATCCTGACGAGTACATCCAGAAATACGGCGCTGACGCCCTGCGCACGTATCTCATGTTTTTAGGGCCGTATGATCAAGGTGGTGACTTCCGCGATTCCGGTATGCACGCTATGTACAAGTGGTTAGCGCGTGTGTGGGAGACGGTCCAATCCGTGTCCAAAGACGCCAAAACCGACGCCGAATTTGCCTCACAGCTCCATCAGACGATCGCCGCCAACACGTCCGAAATGGCTCAATTAAAGTACAACACCTGTATCGCTCGGCTTATGGAACTCGTAAATCTGTGGCGCGAAGGCAAAACCATCTCACCAGAGGACGCAGTAGCCTTCTTGCAACTTTTAGCACCTTTTGCACCATACCTGACCGAAGCGTTGTACCAAGATATGATCGTAGATTTTGACCTTGCCGCATCTTCCGATAACGGGTTTGCTTCGATTCACACTAGCGCCTGGCCAAAAGTCGATGAGAGCAAGATCCAAACGCACTCAGTGGTGATTGCCGTACAAGTAAACGGTAAACTGCGTGACACGCTGACCGTGCCAACCGAGTCTGCTAGTGATAAAGCCTGGTTAGAAGCGCAGGCACGCGCCCTGCCAACAGTAGCGAAGTACCTTGCAGAAGGCACAGAGAAGAAGGTGATTGTTGTCCCCGCGAAAATTGTAAATTTCGTGATATAGCAATTCATAATTTGCCAACTGTTTGCGTCTTGTGTAATTCCTGTGCGAATTGCGGTGTTTACTGCAAACATGAAATCACTGTGGCAAAGGGTTACTCGACTACCGTGGACTGCACTATGGCATGGAGCACTGACTTGTGCTGGTCTGCTAACGGTCAGTTTTGGCGGATTGTTTACGTATAAATCGCATTTTGAACATCCCAAGCTTTCGTATATTCCTACGGATGACGTGTGGCAGCAGCATTTACACCAGCTCGTATCCGCTTCCCAGGCAGAAGAGAGTCTGGTAGCCAGCCCGAGCGCTGTTCTGGTCGATATCTCTGGTGCTGTGTTGTCACCAGGTGTGTACAGTCTCAGTGAAGGTTCTCGAGTTCAAGACGTTGTGTTGCAGGCAAATGGTTTTTTAGAGAGTGCAGACCAGGCATATATTCATAAAGACCTGCAGTTAGCCAAGAAGATACGAGACCAAGAAAAAATTTACATTCCATTTCAGGGGGAATCTGCGCCAAATGTGGTTGTTTCTCCGGAGGGAGGTGAGCGTGAAGTTTCCTCAGGTACAAAGTCACTCAACCAGGCTACTCAAAAAGAACTTGATGCTGTTGCGGGAATAGGAGAGAAGCGAGCAGAAGAAATCTTACAGGACATGCCATATACGAGCTGGTCAGATTTTGAGGCAAAAGTAAGTATTCCCGCCAATATTCTTGCAGAACTCAAGAATATATATATATTTTGATATATTAATATTAACGCACAATATAAGTTTAAGTATATTATTAACGCAAATTAGTAATAATTTGAAAAGAAATCAAAACGGGCAGGTGAGGGAGCATCGTGATTGTTTCTTGGCTTTGTAGGAATGGTGGGTTGGCGGAGCGTATGTGACTCCAAATTTCTTACCAGTCTAAATAGCCTGGAGAGCGAGACCAAGTTCATTGGAAAATGAATAAAAACACGATAATAACCCAAAAACAAAAGAACAAAATAAGGTAAGTGATACGTAAGAAAAAAATAAGAAAAGATTGAATCCGAAGTCTATTCGACAAAATGGCAGGAAAGTCGCTTTGGGTTTTTCTCCGTTTTTTATGAGCACAGATTCTCTTGCATTGGCTGAAGGCTTCCTACTCGGGTTGGATGATGGTTTCACCACTGAGTTCAAAATCCTTGTGAAGGAGACAGGTGTGCTTCATCTGGTAGCCGCGAGCGGAGCTAACCTGGCTTTCCTCGAGAGCCTGCTCATTCCGTACTTCTTTTTCTTGGGTTTTAAGGGAAAGAAAATTGTTTTATTTGTTTTTGTATTAGCATATTTTTTCATTGTTGGAGAAAGCGGGTCGCTCTGGCGGGCGCTCGTTATGTGGATTTTAGCCTGGACGGGACAGTGGTGTGGTCGACGCACATCGCTCGGCATCCTGCTTTTCCAGGCTGTGGTGTTTACAGCGATTTTTGCAACAGAGTTGCTTTCATCAGCGAGCTTTTGGCTTTCTTGGCTTGCCATGGTGGGAATGTGGTTTTCTTGTCAGGTGAATATTCGTGAAAAATATTATCGCTTTTCTCCGAACTGGAAAAAATATGTTTTTTTGAACCAACAGTCGTTTTTTGTTGGTTGGTGTATTTTGTGGTTGGTCTCGCTATGGCTGTGGACTCAGTACGAAGTATTTCAGCCGCAAGGCATCGTAGTCACTATGGGTATCGAGCCGTTCATTCCGATCTATATGGTGGTTGCGGTTTTTTGGAAGTGTTTCCATTTTTTGAGCGAGTTGTTGCCCGGGCCCGTTTTTGCATTCGCCGAGATGGGTGCGGTGCAGTTTTTAGATTTTTTGTTTTTGCCAATTCACTGGTGGCTGAGATTGTGGCGGAGTGCGATGGCGTCGCGGGGAGTAGGACCGGCAGTGCAGTCGGCAATTGTCCTATTCGGCACAACGCTGCTTTTCCGAAATCTCACAGAGTTACGAAAGTGGCGACAAAGACGAACTTCATGAAATTTGTGAAAGTTGTGAAAAGAGAACTGTGAACATAATCACCAGCAACACACCACACCGTATTTTATTGCAACTGTGTTGTTTTATGGCCGTGATTTCAATTTTACTTGGTACTTTTGTGATTCTTACAATACCGCCAGAAATAGAAGTCACTGCTTGCGACGTAGGGCAAGGTGACGCGACACTCATTCGTTACGGTCAGTCATATATTTTGATCGACACGGGTCCAAATTCAGCCGTTCTACGCTGTCTCCAGAGGAACGTATTTTGGTTAGATAGAACTCTCGACGCAGTCGTGCTCACGCATCCCGACAAAGATCACATTGGTGGCTGGGAAACAGTGCAGCAGCACTATGCTGTTTCACAGCTATTCACAAATGGTCAATCAGACAACCCAGAGTACACATCTGGAAAGAATGTCGCTCATACCGGAGACCTCTTCAAGTTCCCAGGCTTAAATGCCAGCATCGTATGGAGCGCAGATGCGTATGATGTTCTCGCTAACTCTGGAGAATCAGAGGAAGAGAGAAATCAAAGATCCGTGGGTTGGTATATGTGGAGTAACTGTTTCGGGTTTTTAAGCCTCGGAGACCTAGAGTGTGCCCAGGAATTAGCAGTCACTGGTAATAGACTGCTAAGTTTCGTGAGTCTTTTAAAAGTGTCGCATCACGGGTCAAAATCGTCTACTTGTGAGAATTTTCTCCAAAAAATACAAACCGAAGCGGCTCTGCTCTCTGTTGGCAAGAATAATTCCTATAATCATCCAGATAAAAATGTCCTTATTAGCCTGGAGAAGTATGGAGTTGTTGTCTATCGAACCGACAAGTATGGGGAAATTCATATTTTTCCTCACAGCAAAACATGGTGGACGGTTTTGAGAGAGAGACCTTAAGGCTTGTTAGTGACGAGAGCTGCCTACATTTATCTTGATGATGCGAATAAAACACGAATAATTTATCTTTGCGTTTCCTACGGGTAGGTGTTTTTTTGGAAACTAAAAAGAATCTTATAAAAAAACAAAAAAGTCTCTATCGACTATCATTTAAAAATAAAAAATACGTTACAAAAAGTATGATGAAAAAACCGCTCAACTGAGTATATAAATAATGATCCAGGCTAAAAATAGGTGATAGGAGCAGTATTGTCATGAATATTTTAGGGTAATTAAATTGTACAATAATTGAAAAAGCGAAGAGTAAAAATATTGTCCAAAATCCATTTTCTAAAGCGAAAATTACCCAAACATTGTGAATGGGCTGTAAGAAGCCTGGTTGCAGCAAGGCTCTTTCTCGAGGAGTGTAGACAGCTATGTGTTGATTCCAGCCTGTTCCCCAGGGGTGGGAACAAAGTTCTTGCAAACCAATCGTTGTAAGAATTTGTCGTCGTTCGAGTGATGAAACGTCAACAAAGTTTCGGGTATAGAGATGAGTAGAGGACAAAAATGGGAGAAGACTCAGGAAAATTCCCATGAGGACAGCGAAAAGGGCGATTTTTTTTGGCGATTGTTTGAAAATCCAAGGGAAACCGATACACAAGGCAGCGGCAATCCAGGCAGATACGGACTCGGTCAGGAGCAAAACTGAGAAAAACAAGATGAATCCAGAGATTCTTGCTATTTGTGAGACGTATTTTTTAGAAAAGTGAAGTACATAGATGCCTAGCACCATCCACCCAGCCAAGATATTTGGGTGCGGGGTTCCTCCATACGGCAGTACTCGAGATTCTAGCCAGAAATTACTGGTAGTTAACAGATTTTTATATAAAAATACTGGTTCTCCGAAGAGCCAGTACGGGGCAATATTTATTTGAAACACAAACTGGAGGAGTCCGAGTATCGCTTGTAGTGAAATACCAGAGAGAAGTCCGAGAATGACCAGGCGGGGAGATGGTTTTTTTCTCCAGAGGTACACACCAAGAAGGACCGGACCGAGCACCAGAGTTGCGAGCCAAATAAAAGCGGGCCAGGGGTGAGCACTCCATATTTGTCGCAAAATCAGCATTCCGACTCCAATAAGGAGAATCCATTGCTTCCAATGAATCTGAGAAAACCGAAATTGCGGCCTTTGAAGCGGTTTTCCTCTGTTAGCAAGTCTGGAAATACCGGTAAAGAGCCACAGAGTGGCAATAAGCACTTGAGAAAGATACATCTTTGGGGCCCAGTAGTCGATGAAGCGACTATCAAGATAGGACCATTCCGGCTTGAAAACAAGGAAGACGTTCAGTGAAAGAGAGGAAAGTGATGCAAATAGTAATACTAGTTGTGCTTTATGTATAAATTGATGTTTATTTATATACTTGTTTATACTTATCATTATATTTACTCACTTTGATATGCCTAATCGGGTCCAAAAGGAGGGAACTGAACGTTGTTTCTCGAGCCATCTGGCGGTACAATGCCGAGACATGCAGTATTATGTTTCCACCCTTCCCAACAATCTTACCGTACTTCGAGTGGCTATGCCGGGAGTGAAAAGTGTGACCGCTTTGGATCTCGTCAATACGGGTCGCCGGTATGAAGACGAAAAGTTTGCGGGTATTTCGCACTTTTTGGAACATATGGTCTTTAAAGGTACCGACAAATATCCAACTGCACAGGATGTTGCGGCTGCTATTGATGGTGTGGGTGGAGAGTTCAATGCCTTCACTGGCAAAGAATATACTGGCTATTACGTAAAATTAGCCTCACGATTTTTGGATACCGCGCTCGATGTGGTTACCGATATGCTTTGTGTGCCGGCGCTGCGTCAAGATGATATCGATCGAGAGTCTGGTGTGATCGTGGAAGAAATCAATATGTATGAAGATATGCCCATGCGGCAGATTCATAGCATTTTTGATGAGCAGGTTTTTGCGGGTTCCAATTTGGCTGGTCCAATCTTGGGTCGTAAAGAAGTAGTCACCGCATTGAAGAGTGATGACTTCAAAAACTATATGAATGAGTGGTATGGCTTCGGCAATGTGGTGTTCATTGTGGCCGGCGATGCCGATGTGGTGAGCGACGAAGGATTGGTGGAAAAAATTGGTCAGCTGGTAGAAAAGGGTGGAAAAGAGCGAGAATCCTCATCTCAAAAACCTTTCTACACTGCAAAATATTCTGACAATCGAAAACAAATTGTCTATAAAAAAACCGAGCAAGCGCACTTTAAAATGGGCTTTCCGGCGTTTGGTCGTACTGATGAGCGCAAGTACGCGATGAGCATTTTAGAAACCCTCATGGGGACAACCATGAGTTCACGCCTCTTTACCGAGATCCGTGAGAAACGCGGATTGTGTTACTACGTCAAAGCCGACATGGATTACTACCAAGATGTTGGTGTCTTCACTGGATACGCCGGCGTAGACCCGAGTAGAGTGAACGAAGCTGTGGAAACCATGAAGAATGAATTAATGGCTCTAGTAAGTGAAAAACCAGCAACTGAACAAGAAGTTGACTCAGCAAAGCGAAACGTCATTGGACAGTTGGCTTTAGAGTTAGAAGACTCGCAAAGTGTGGCGATTTGGTACGGCATGAAACAGCTCTTGCAAGACGGCATTGAAACCGAAGAAGAGTTGGTCAAAAAGATCGAAGCGGTAACCTTGCAAGAAGTGCAAGAATTAGTAGGCGATATTATTCGTGAGGATGCGCTGCATTTTGCTTTGATTGGGCCGTTCAAAGAGGCCGACATTACAGCACTCTAAAAAGCACAGTACAATACAGACAGAAAAGACAGAGAGAAAAAGAAAGGACGTTCATGGAACAGTCAGTAGTCTTAGTCAAACCAGATGGTTTGCAACGTGGTTTGATCGGGGAGATCATCGCTCGCTTCGAGCGCAAAGGTTTGAAGTTGGTAGCCATTAAAATGGTCAACTTAGATGACGAAGTTTTGGATGAATGGTACGGTCACCACAAAGAAAAGCCGTTTTTCCCTAAGCTGAAGGGCTTCATGATGCAGACCCCAATTATTGCGATGGTATGGGAAGGTTTGGACTCTATCGACACTATTCGTAAGCTCGTGGGTGTTACCAAAGGCCGCGAAGCTGAAGGTGGTTCGGTCCGTGGCGACTTTGCCATGTCTATGTCCAACAACTTGATCCACGCTTCCGATTCCAAAGAATCTGCCAGCAAAGAAAAAGGATTGTTATTTGCTGACGAAGAAGTGTTTGAGTACGTCAGTGCTCTCGATATGCTGGTCTACAGCGAAGAAGAGCGCGAGTAAGTTTTTACACCGCGTAAAAAAGAAAGTGAGGGGGAAGACCCCTCACTTTTTTTGCTGTTTTTTCATTTAACGAGTAAGTTTTTTTTCAACTCGGCTGGTAAATTCGGCCATGGTAACGCCGCGATCCTCAAAGAGTTTTTTCAAGATTGGATTCAAGTAGGTTGCGTTTCTCAGGGATATTGTTGTGGCTGGGATAGCTCCACGGTTCGAAGGGGTTGTAATTTCAGAAGCAAGTATACATAGGTATAATTCAATAGCTTGATCAAGTAGATCTTCAGTAAATACTTCATCTTCAGAGTATCGCTCGGCTATTTCCAGAATGAAGGGTTCTACAGCAAGCAAGTTTTGTCCTGATATAAACTCAGGAAGATCTTGAATTTCTTGCGCAAGTTGTCCTGCTGATAAGCTGGCGAGCTCGGTTGTTGTTTTTTCTGGTGTTGTCATGTTCGCTCCTAACGTTTTCGCCAGTGTATCATGTTTTTTTCTTTTTCCTCTTTCGGTTTTTCTGCCGCAACTGTTTCCAGCGCATTTCACCGACAAGTACGCCGATCGCAATGGTGATCACGGCCAAGAGCATCGGCCAGGTGACGCGTTCATCTAACAAGAGGGTGGCAAGGGGGATGGCCACGAGCGGTTGCAGATAGGTGAACAAACTTGCTTCCGAGGCCTCAATGCCATCTTGCCCCCAGATGTACGCGGTCAGTCCAATTATGGAGCCAAAGAGGGCCATGTAGAGCGCTGGCCAGAGAACAGTGGCCTGGGAAAGTTCGCTAATGGCTGTATTCAACAAAGTCGGAGCCGACACGCTCAGCTGCCACATGCTTAAAGCAATAAAGCTTACGATTCCTACATAAAAGCTGACACTGGTCGCGAAAAATTTTGGAATGCCGCGGTAGTATTTTTTCGCTAAAACGTAGTACGCCGCAATTGCGATATTTTGCAAAAAGACGAGCAGGTTTCCGCTCAACGAAAACGTGGCGTGGGCACTGCGGCCAGTAAGTAGTGGTTCGAGCGCGAGTAAGACCGTGCCAGCGAGGGCAATGGCCAATCCAATCCATTCGTGGCGCTCTTCTTTTTCGCGCAGGTAGAGAATGCCGCCCAGCGTGGTAAAGAGTGGCGTGGTGGCGGCAATCAGGCTGGCTTCTAGCGAAGAGGTACGGGCGAGTCCAGAGTAGAGTAAACCGAGAGCAACGGTTGTTCCCAAAAGTTCCAAGACCACGATGACTGGTATTTTCTTAATGAGGGCGCGTTGTTTCCAGAGGTAAAATCCTAAAATCGGCAACGAAAACAGGGCCGCAAAAGCAAAGCGGTACAGTAAAAATTGGAAAGGAGTGGTGGTGGTAAACGCCGGTTTCGAAATAGGTAGGGCCGCGCCCCAGACCATCGTGTTGAGGAGGAGGAGGGCGATTGATGGCCAGCGGGTGTGAGAAGTTTGCTTTTTCACTCTGGAATCATTGTACGGGGTTGGATATGATTTGTCAGAGAGGAAGCGAAATGCCAAAAGATACAGGAGATGTTTCAAGTGTTGAAGGTGGCTTCATCAGTCGAGAAGAAGAAGGAGATCTTTCTTCTGAAGACTTGCGTGTGAAACGACTCTTACAAGAGTGGGCTATAAAAACTGAAGTGTCATTTGATTTTTCTCGGGGAGGGTTGAAGAATAAAGTCGATAATCTATCAATTATTTCTCCTGCGGTGAAACAAGCATTGCAAAGTCCAGACAAACTAACGGATCAGCTCATTCAAGAGTTGGGAGAGACACTTCTGGGTACAAATTACAAATTATTGACAAGTAAAGTACTGCGGAAACAGTTAGCAGAGTTAGGCAATCTTTTTTTTCGTATTCAGGTGGATCATACACTTCCTAATACCACATATAAAGAGAATCATCAAAAGAAGAAGGCGATTGTTTTAGCTATTTTTGAAAAAGCAGGACAAGAAATCGTGGATATTTTATTGACAGGAGAATCATTGCAGGTGAGTTTGCAAGAGTTTTCGAACAGTTATTTCCCGACCGTTATAGCTAATCTCAATTTTACATTAGAGCATGCTATTGCTGGAAATGAGGAAGTTTGTCGTGAGGTAATCCAAAAAATTCAGGATTTTAAGCAAACTCTAGATGCTCGCGGGAATATTTTAGTGCGAAAACAAGATCTGGACACAATACAAGAATTTCTCGATCTTAGTATACAAGTGAGATTTCAATCTTCTGGCGGAATACGAGTAGACTTTAATCAAGAGGAGTATCAGAAAGCTGTTGCAATGCTCAAGAGTGTCTAGAGACCTGATTGATGTTCTATTTCCTCGTAAAGGGAGTAAGAAGAGTGGGCCATACCTGCAAGACCGTTTGGTCAAATTTTTCTAACCAGTTCATCATTGTAGCCAAAACTCTTTCCCAGTGAGATGGTTCCATTCCTGCACCCGTTTGCGCCCCAAGCACGCTACCTTCTTCATAAAAAATGAGTTGCGCGGTGGTGGTGGAGCCGAGCGCGGGGGCTTGGTTCAGGTGGGCGGTCTGTGAGGTCGGTATCTACCAGGAGTGTGTTGGACGTTGGGGTTTCGGCTTGGGCTTGCGGGGCAATATCTTCGATTGATTCCGGCAGAATTAAGTAAGAAACTGACGGAAATTCTTTGAGCACATCTGTGCCTCGGCCGTCATTGGCCAAGACACGGGAGGAGGGGAGGAACTCAATCTGTGTAACTCCCGGCTCTTTGGCCCGGAAAAAGACAGTGGCAAAAACACCACTCTCTTCAGAGTAGCCAGGATTGGGGAGTCCGCCGGTTAAGCGTGCCCAGCCAACTTCGTTGTTCATTTCTTTCTGGATGAAAATACTGGCGAAAGAATTCTCGGTTGAGATATCAACGACTTCTACTTGACTGGGGTCAAAGCCAATATCGGCTTGAACGGCGTTGATAGTGGTAGGCAAATCAGTTAGCTCGATCTTCATGGAAAACACTTCGCCCAAAAGATACTGTCCACGAGTGGGGATGCGGAAGGTGGCGGTTTGGGCAGAGGTTTGCCAGGTACTGCGGAAGAGTAGTTGGTTTTCGAGGAAAACAAAGCCGATTGAAAGCACCGACATAACAGCAATAACCGCACTGTTCACCAGCACCGAGCGTAAATTTTGTGGTGTTTGTGTGCCGGCGTGTTTTTTGTGAATGCGGTGATTGCAGGCCCAACACTTCTCCCCGTCTTCGCGCATGCGGCAAAAGAAGCAGACTGTTTTGGTGGGCATAAAGAGCCACCAAATCGGATACGCGAGGGCCATGAAGAAGCCAAACAACGCTAAGCCGTGCACAATGAGCCAAGAAACCGCTAAAAACACTACTGCGCTAATGAGGAGTCTTGCAAATTTCATATATCAATATTTTTTAACTCTCTACATAGTATAGAAGAACCGAGAAGTCTTGCGTATTGCAGGTTTCGTCTTGGTTGAGGTCGCAGGTTTTTTCGGTGGTATTTGTGTTGGGAGTTTGACGAGACGATTCTAGTGGAAAGTTTGCGGGTGAGGAGTTACGAGTTGAAGGCGACAGGGAAGAATCAGAGAGCGCCACTTTTTTCCATTCTTCTACCCAAGTAGAGATCACCGGTTCTAATTGTGTTCGTGGAATGGCATTGGGAGTGGACGCGACACCATTACGCTGTAAAACGGGGGAAATTAAAGTGAGAAGTGGTGGTGGCAGGGAAGGTCCGGAAGGTTGAGGTTGAGCAGGTGCTGGTTGCAAAAATGGTAAGGAAAAGAGTCGATTGACG
Source organism: uncultured Pseudomonadales bacterium (assembly GCA_964447905.1). Lineage (GTDB taxonomy): Bacteria > Patescibacteriota > Microgenomatia > UBA1400 > UBA1396 > JAJOJK01. Next base: position 55,846 of record CAYUUK010000008.1, read on the forward strand.
ATTGGTGTGACGGTGGGAGTTGGAGTGGCTGCGTCACTGGGTGTTTGAGAACTAGAGTCTGGTGTAGGTTGTGGGCTCGGCGACTGGGTGGGTTCTGGAGATGGCGTCGGGGGAGGAGTTGGAAGAGGTGTGGGTGTTGGAGTGGGTGGTATGCAGTTGCTGGTGTCGAAGGAGCAGGCGGTATCGCATGTGAGCGAGCCGCTAGCGTACCCTATGCTGGTGCAGCTCTGGGAGTTGAGGTTTGCACTTTCGCAGTCCTCTGGGCCTTCAATTACGCCGTCACCGCAGACACTCAGGCGAACAGTTGTATCGATAGTTGTGGCAGCCGTTTGTGCTCGGATTTGCCAAGCGAAGGTGCAGGAAATGGTCGCCATAACTGCAACTGCACTAAACCGGTAAAAAAGATGAGTCGTGTTCATTCATCCTGATCTTCGGAAGCGTGTTTTTTTGCATCGGAAGAGTGGGTAGAGGATGAGTTCTTTTTTGATTTTTTAGCTGGTTTTTTGAGATCGATCTCGATATTGAAATATGTCTTGAAAAGGATGGCAGCTGCCGCGGCCACCAAAACAATCAAGGCGCGTTGTGGCCAGGGAGCATACACATTCCAGAAAGAAATCGCGCGGTAATACATGCCTACCAAAACGTTGGCGGACTCGACTGAGAAGAACAGTTTGGACGCTGCGGCAATGCCGATACTTGCTTCACCTTCGGCTCCATTGCGTTTGGTAGGAGAGGCTTCTAGGTAGGTAAAATACTCGCCTGGTTCTGTGCGGAAAGGTAAGTTCAGTTTTACGTCCACATTTTGAACTTGACCGGGTTCTAGTTCAAAACTTCGGGGAGAAAAGGCAAACCAGTTTTCGGGAGGGCGCAGCTCTGGCTGGTCTTCATGGTAGGCAATACTGACTTCATAGGTGGCCGTTTCGTCGCCGGTATTGAGAACTGTGAAGACCGGCAAAGAGTAGATGGTGCCTGGTTTTAAAACTTCATCGACTGTAATTTTTCCGGTACCGACACCGACGCCAACAGTCGCCAGAGCCATACTTGGTACGAAGAGAAGGGTTAAGAGGAGAAGAACGATTTTTTTCACAGCGGTCCCAGTATATCAGCTCAGGCAAGCTTCGTTTTATGATGACGAAGCTTGCACCGTGATGTCGGCAGATTGCTGGTCAAAGCTCGTTGAAGAGCTGGGGGTGTTGATCTGCAGATCGAAATCTTGGGTGCCGCTGGCGGAAACTCCGGAAGCGAGGGTTTGGTAGCTAGTGGTGAGGGCGGTCCAGCTGGGGGGAGCTATCGCAGTCTGTAGTACAGAAATCGTGTTTGTATTGGTCGGCGCCAACACTAGAGGCTAAGGTCCAGTCAGCAGTATCTTGGCCGCGAATGTTGAAGTCTACTGATACGTTTCCGTCGTTGGTGGCGGATTGTGAATCGTCTAAATTGCCAGAAGTTGTGTCGTTGGTAGAGCTCGTAGAGAGAATGCCGTAGGCCACAGAACCGTCACTTACCGACACAGAAATGTTCTGCACAGTAACGGTAGCGGTGACCGTGGCGGTGGTGGCAGCAGAGGTTGGCAGGACCGGAGCTATGAGACCAAGCGCCAAAAGAAAGAGGGTTCCTGCTGCGTAGCCAGTCGATTTTTGGGCGGCTTGTTTTTTGATCGTAAACGATACTTTCATACTTCTCCTTTTTTAATGAGACATCACTCTTTGGCCAGTAAACACAAAAAAATGGATCGAGTCAAGTGAATTTGTTTTGGTGTTATAGGTTGCTTAGTCAAGAGGCCATAATTCCTCTCACTTACCAAGAGCAGGAAAAGAAATCCATTTTTTACGGCTCAACCGCCTGCACGGTTACCGTAAATGTTTGTTCGTTGGTGTTATCAACTTCGGTAGGTACCTGCAAACGAATATCAAAATCAATGGTGTCGCTGTCATTTACGTCTTCGGCGAGTGTGTAGTAGGTGTCCGCGTCGGCAAAAGAAGTCCAGTTGGTACCAGCATTCGTGGAGAATTCTTGGATATAACTTTTGTATCCCACCGATCCGCCAAAGAACCAATCCTGCGTTTTGGTGGTTTTGATGTTAATGGTTGCGCCGGAATCACCGTCGTATTGCAGGGTTTGGGTGTCGGACAGATCGAGCGTGCTGATGGTATCGCCCAAGCCAACGCTGCCAAAAGCAATCACGCCATCGCTCGTAATGCTCACCGATACACTTGGTGGATCAGTAGCCGTGGCTTTGATGAGGATTTGTGCACCAGAGCCACTCGGAGCTTGGTTGGAAACGTATCCAGTGGCCGTGGAGGTAAAGGTGGGCTGTACCGAGCCAGAACCAGCGGTAATGCGCGAACTCACCACTTCTAGAGTCATGTCGTTGCCCACATCTGAGCGGCGAATGGTGTCCTGCGTGACTTCCCCAAAGGTGAAGCCGCCTTGGCTAAATGCGTGGTTGGAGTAGGTGTACTCATCAGTGTTGATGGAGCTCATGGCCAGGAAGAGGTCGCCCACTGCACCGGTTCCGGGTGCACCCCAATAGTTGAGTTGCCACGTGGTGCTGATCTGCCAGTGACCACCAAAGCCACCAGCGAATGACCACTCGTCGGCGTAGTCTCGGTGTACGGCCATGATTTGTCCGACAGCGGTATTTGGATTCGACGAGTTGAGCGTGATGTTATAGGTGCCGGTTTTAATGGCCGATACTTCTTGGTAGTGAATAGTAGTCTGCGAGCTTCCAGAATCTTCACCTAATCCATTGCCATAGCCACCGGAAGCTAAGTGCGTCCAGCCGTCGACTTGGATGGATCCACTCGGCCGGTGGCCGATAAACAGCACGAGCATGTCACCGACTTCATGCTCGGGGTACGGAATCGAGAGTGAAGTAGTGCCGGTGACCGACGGTCCCATCCCGCGAATCCATAAGTCACTGCGATTATCGCCGGCACCTTGGCGAATTCGTAGAGCGGAGATGACGCCTGAAACCGCACTCGACTGCGCGAGTGAGATCGTGGGAGTAGTGCTGCTTGTACCGGACCACACTAGGTTTGAGGCTACGCCTATTTCTAGGTCGTTACCGGTGTCGGTGGAAAATTCACGGTGTTCGTTGACCGTGCTTTTGAGATTGATACCGGTGGCAGAAAAGTTCCAGCCAGAAGTGTTAGAAAGGTCGCCATTTTGAGCGGCGGCGAAGAGGACTGCGTCGTCTTCGGTGAGGCCGATATCGGTGTCAAGGGTGCCGTTCCAGGTGGTAGTATCGCTATTTTTGCTGTAACCGCCGGCCGAGACGTCGTAGGTACCGGTGGCTGAGCGAGCGCGGGCAATCGAGCCTCCCCACACCGAAGTAGTGCCACTTTCTGTAAATGTTTGCGTGCCCAAACCCTCGGTGCCATCGGCGACTTTGTAAAACCAGTAGTAGCGCACCGAGCCAGTATCTTCGCCTTCGCTGCCGCCGTCATTGGCGGTCCAGGAACCAGCGGAACTCCAGCCACTCGGCGTGTTGACGGTGCTGGTGGACGGACGAATAGCGATGGAGGCAACCATGAGGTCGCCATCTTGTGGGTCAGGATAGGTGAGTGCCAGGTCACTATCACCGGTGCTTGACCAGTAGGAGGCTGGAAAGATACCGACGACCGGGTCGTGCGCCGCCTGTGCTTCGGGCACATTTTCCATGGTGAATTTGAGCGGTGTATCTTGCAGCGCTGGCGACCAACTGAAGAAAAGGAGTCCGCTCACCAAGAATAGAAAAATCAGGTGATTCAAAATGTTTTTGACTTTGGCGGAGGCGGAGCGCATGTAGGGAGAGTATAACAAGTTTTTCGCTTCGGTTTTTAAGATGGAACTGTTTTATAATCCGCCCACACAGAAAAGTAGTAAGAGAAAGAAATATGCCGGAAAATGAGAGAGATAGTATCAATATCGATGCACCCGCAGCAAAATACACGCTAGTTGTAAAGCAGGTTATACCGAACATAAATATTGGCGCTACTACTGTGATTTGTACAGTTCCAGGTAGAAATGAGCTGAGAAGTTTTTGGTTTACTGTGGATTCTTTTCCCAATACTCCAATCACCTATGAAAGAATACAAGCGCTTCAGCCGGGACAAAAAATACAGCTCGAAAATGCAGTAGACAGCGGCATTCCTGTTGCAGTTCATGGGTTGCGGTAAATGTATTCTTTGAAGCCAGGTAATTTTGCCCTATTCTCAAAAATCCTGTGATACAATCTCCAAATATGACACTTACAGCCGAAATTATGCGATCTCAATCTGAAATGATGTTTGATTCCAAAGCTCGGGACTCTGATGTTTCTCACTTGAATCGTGAGCAGCTACAAGATTATTTAATTGCCTGTATGACCGGACAGGAGTTTTCGGTATACTTCCGTATAGATTTTTTAGTGAGTAGTACTCGATTTGATGTAGAGCGTAACTGGGGAAGTAGTATGGGAAGATTACTGCATTTTGCTTCTTCGAATGAAGCGGCAGAAAGAGATTTAGATGCCGACTTTCCGTCCAAGTTGTATCATGTTCTTTTTGTGTTTTTAAGAGAGATGATCGCTGATCCCGAAAATATGCTCGATTTTGTTCTCCTGACCGACGGAACCTCAGGGCCCGGTATCGACGCTGAGTGGAGAGCGCGTTTTGTGAGTGCAATGGTAAAAGGTGTTTTAGAGTTAGTTGCAGGTGTTGTCCATTGGGATGGCGGTGAGCAAAGTATTCATAGCGAACTCGCTCAATTAGTAAGTGATATGAGCACTTAGAACCCAAGACAACCTCTTGACCAGGAAGCGCTTAGACGAGCGTTTGCCACAGCAGGTAGTGGTTTTAATGCTGATCAGCTCGGACTCTTACACTTAGCAGCAGAACTGAAGCGTCATCCTAAAATACAAATGCAAATGCAGGAATATGCTAGAGAGTTTATGGCGCTACAACAGTATTTTGATAAGATTATGCCGAGATAAACTTGAAGTAAGCCAAAGCAAAGAAAATGAGGATGTATGCGTCTTAGAAATACTTTTTGGTCGTAGAGATGGTTTCCAAGAGGCACCGCTTAAAGAAGAAACAGCCGCTGCAGAGAATGTCGAAGCAACTCCTACGATTATAGAGATTGATGGTACTTATTATGAAGATCTTGATGGTGGCTATTTCGATCGATTCGATAGAGATGAGCGAGAAGCTGCTTTAGAAGAAACTTCGCGAACATATGGTATTACTGCGAGTGGAGATTGTTTGCATCAATTAACACAAGAACAATTGGTGTTTTTAGCGAAGAAAATTTTTAAAAATGCAAATATTGACTTTGTTGTGTTAAAGAAGACAAGAAATGAAATGGATGGTTGGGATGACTGGACTCACGACTGCGTTCGCCCCCGTTTATACCCATTAGGGTGCTCACTTCGCATGCACTAGGGTTATCTCGCATGTATGTATAAAAAGGACGATCCTTCATGGAAGGTTCGTCCTTTTTCCTTCCAGAAGGTATGCTCGATCCCGTCGCGAACCAATTGCTTTTTGTAAGGTGTCTGGATCACTGCTCGGCGTTAAACGCCTCCCAGTACTAGCCATGTGCGTCTACGACATGCACTTGGCGGCGTCGAACGTGGCTCGATCCACCATTCCACAACCATTAAAAAACTGACCTATTGGTCAGTTTTTCAATAGTCGGGATGACTGGACTCGAACCAGCGACCTCAGCGTCCCGAACGCTGCGCGCTACCATCTGCGCTACATCCCGTATGGAGGAGATTATACTGCACCTAACCAGATATTTGCCAGCGGTTGCAGAGTGATTTACAATAGGCATAACAAGCAAGAGAGGAATCCATGGCCACCAAAAGCACAGCAGTAGCCAATAAACCAGGTTTTTTTATCGGTGAAACACTCCGCGAGGCATGGAAGATCCTCCGCGAAAATGTGGCTGAGATTGTAGCGATCTATCTTCTTGGAATTATTTTGCCCCAAGGAATTATCATGGCTCTGCAAGGGTGGGGCAATGACGGTGGCGTTTTCTTTGCCATCCTGAACCAAATTGTGAGTATGGTTTTATCTTTTGCGGTGATGAAAGCCATGCTTGATGTGGTGCGGGGGAGAGAGATTGATGTTTCCCTCACTTGGAAAGAACCAAAACGACTCTGGAACTATTTCTTGGGAAGCTTGCTGTATGCAATTATTGTTCTGGTTGGATTTGTACTCTTTATTATTCCCGGAATCATTTTCAGCATTAAGTACCGCTACATGATCTACTTGATTATCGAAGAAGATCTCGGACCGCTGCAAGCGCTCAAGCGCAGTGCCGAGATTACCAAGGGTGTGAAGTGGGACATTTTGGCTTTCGACTTTGTTACTGTAGCTTTGACTCTCGCTGGCTTCTTCGCCCTGTTGGTCGGTCTTGTAGTGGCTATCCCGTTGACTGCGCTTGCGCAGGTGGTGCTGTATGTCCGCTTGGTGGAGCGGGAAGAGATTTAAGGGTTGTTCCACCATTGTTTGTTTTTTTTAGGAATATGCAGTGTATTACAAATGGCTTCAGCCTTTTGTCGTAGGCTGAAAAGTTCTGTATGTGTGGTGTGTTTATCCAAAGTAGGGTATAAGGAAACGTTGAAATTGTCCTGATCTGTTGGTGAAATTATTCCGCTCATTTTCATGGCTTGTGGATTGAACCAAACATCACCTTGGGTCAAATAATCAATAAAAAGTAAACCTTTGGTATTCCCACTGTGGAGTGGTATCTTAATTCTCGTGTTTAATGGCATCCTATATGGTTCTTCAGCAATTTTTTGTGCACTTTTTTTCAGCATTGCATATTGTTTCCGAATGGGTACTGTTCGACACCCTTTTTCTCCAGAGTGAAGAATGGCTTCTCTATTTTTTTAGAAGGTTGCTCGGGACTTTTGTTAATAGCATTAATGAAATGCCGTTT
>CAYUUK010000009.1:0-41712 GCA_964447905.1 uncultured Pseudomonadales bacterium
CACAGGCGGATGCGTCCGAAACAATCCTGCAAACCACCCAACAGCGTCCTTGTGATTTTTGAGCGGGTCACTGATGTACATATGGGCTGTCGCCTTGTTGGCGGCTTCGAGGGGTTCGCGGTCGGCAGAAATTTTTTGCAACGCGCGCACGAGTCCTTCTGGATAGTGCGTTAGCTTAGCGGCTGAGGCATCGGCTAAATACTCACGATTGCGTGAGATAGCCAATTGAATAAGTTGCGCCACTATTGGTGACAAAAGAGCTAACACAATACCAACGACGAACAGAATTGCTTGGAGTTGTTTTCCATTGTCATTATTGGACTTTCCGCCCCAAAAGCTCCAACGCAGAAACACGTCAGCAATTAAGGCAATAAACCCAACCATAACGGAGACAACCGCCATTAAACGAATGTCATAGTTCTCAATGTGCGCCAGTTCGTGGGCCACTACTCCTTCAAGCTCGGTACGATCTAACCGGCGCAACAGGCCGGTAGTGGCACACACTACGGCATGCTGGGGATTGCGACCGGTAGCAAAGGCATTCATCGCCGAGTCTTCAATAACGTAGAGATCCGGCATCGGCAAACGCGCCGCGAGACAGAGATTTTCGGTAACCGTAAAGAACTCAAAATCGCGCTCGCGCGTGGCGGGACGTGCGCCGCTCATCGTTAAAACAATTCGATCGGAAAACCAATAAGTAGCAAAGGAACCGATACCAGCCAGAATCATGGCGATGCCAACAGCACCGGGTCCGTACCCCATAACCTGCGCAAAGACCCAACTGACGGCCACCACAAAAGCGGTGAACACTCCGACTATAAACCACGTCTTGCGCTTGTTACTAGCAATTTGTTGATAAACCGACATCTTCCCTCCCTACTTTAGGAGATTTGGCCTTCGTTATAAAGAAACTTCTGGACTTTTGGTCTCGTCATCAGAAACGCTGAGGTGATCGCCATCAGTAGGCATCTGCAAACCAGCCTGCTTCTTGAAGCCAAACACGTTAGCGACAATATTGGATGGGAAAACCACCAATTGTTGGTTGTACTGCTGAGACAAGTCGATCACTGCGCGGCGGGCATAGGTGACTTTATCGGCGGTGTCCCGCAACTCAGCCATGAACTGTTGCACGGTTTCGTTGCTTTTCATCTCTGGATTGTCTTCCATGACTACTTGGAGTTTTGGCAAGATAGCCTGAATGTGTCTTTCGGCTTGCTCGATGGCGCTGGCGGAACCAGTTTCCACGGCTTCGTTCACGCTCTTGCGAGCGGCGGTAAGCATCTCAAAGATAGACTTCTCTTGCTTCAAGATAGCTTTAGCCGACTTTTCCAAATTTGGAATCAAGTTGGCTTGGCGCTTGAGTTGGTTACCAATTTCTTGCGTGGCGGCTTCAATTTGCGTCAGCAAGGCTTGTAGGCCGTTGTAGACAGAAACCACGTAGAATGCGCCGGCCAGTAAGGCTACGGCAACAATTATCAGTAAAATATTCATCAGGAACTCCTTTTCTTCTATATAGATGTAGTATACAACGTGGAAAGAAAGGGAACAAAGAGTAACTCAAAAAAATGGCGGTCGCGACCGGACTCGAACCGGCGGTCTCCTCTGTGACAGAGAGGTATGTTAACCAGCTACACCACGCGACCATGCGAGATGAGAAAGTTATTGTATCACGGAGTGAGCAAAAGAGAAGATTATATTTTTGATCTTTGGCGGGTTCATTATAATACGACCAGAAATGTCACTTTCACGTCACTTGATGCGCTGGCCGATGCAGTCTTCCAAAAGTATTTACGATAAAACTGGTGCGTTCCCTCTTGCCAGCTGACTAAAAATCATATACGGTAACTTATAATCTTTGTGAAAAAGATAGTAATGAGGAAAAAGGGTCTCAGGCTTAAAAGATTAAATTCCTGAAACCAAAAGTAGGGAGGAAAATGGCCAATCAAGGCAATAGTAAACCTAAAGTAACGATTCCAAATGACAGTGAGTCTATTATCAGTATGATTCTCGGAGCAATGGTGGTGCTCGTTATTGGCGCCTTGGCTTTCTCATACCTGCGCAACTGGCGACAAAACCAAGCCAGTAACGCTGAAAATGAGAACAACGCTGAAAACACGGAAGAAAATGTCATTGAAGTCACAGAACTTCCTACCGAAGTCATGACTGAAATGGATGAAGCGGGACAAGAAATCCCCACCAACTTACCAGCACGCTACACCGTGCAAGATGGCGACTCTACCTGGCAAATTGCCGAGGCTTTCTATGGTTCTGGTTTCAACTACGTGGACATTGAGGCTGAAAACAGCTTAACTCCTGATCAAGCACTGACACCAGGCATGCAACTTACTATTCCTCGTGTTTCCGTCCGAACCGCTGAACACGCCGGAGTTCCACGCGGAGCCATGACTGAAACTGTTCAAGAAATGCAAGAACAGTATGAAACTGCCGAGTCTCCCCCGACCAAAGGTGGTATGAACTCTGAGTACGATTCTGAGTAATCCTGTTAGTATCAATATAATTTTGTTTTGATTTTGAGTTCGGCTTTCGCCTCTGGCGAAAGCCGAACAAACGCAACTTCCGTTTTCCTCCACTCCGCGGTAAAATGCGTTGCATGCACGCGGAAACGCTTATCATTGCCGTTCTCTTCAGTGGTCTCTTTTTGGCCATCACTGCTGTACTGCAAACTGTCGTACGCCGCAGTAATGTACCGTACACCGTTGCGCTGCTCGTCGTAGGTTTTATTGGGCAGTACGTCCTCAATTCTAGCGGCATTGAGAATCCCCTTTCACTCGAAACAGACTTGATTTACTTTGTGCTGCTCCCACTCCTTCTCTATGAGTCGGCTTTTCACATTAATTTTCACCAGTTTCAACTCCAGTTCAAAACAATTACTTTCAATGCCACTTTTGGTGTTTTGCTTTCAACTGGAATCATAGCTGTACTTCTCAACCAATTCCTCGGAATGGAGTTACTCTACGGACTGCTCTTTGGCGCCCTTATTTCTGCCACGGACCCTATCGCTGTGCTCGCCCTCTTTAAAGAACTGGGTGCCCCAAAGCGTCTTGGACTGCTTGCAGAAGGTGAAAGCATGTTCAACGATGCCACTGCGGTTATCTTATTCCGCGTGATCAGCGGATTTGTAGTGGCCGATCAACTGTTTGCTACTGTTGACTTGGCATACAATGTACTCGACTTTACCTATGTCTTCATTGGGAGCTTGCTCTTTGGATTTATAGCTGCCTTTGTTACTTCACTGTTCATCTCGAGCATTAAAAACGATCGCTTGGTAGAAACAACGCTGACCATTGCGCTCTCACTCATTACTTTTGTTGCTGCGGAGCATTTCTTCCATCTCTCTGGCGTCATTGCTACTGTGGCCGCTGGTCTCACCATGGGAAATATTGGTCGTACCAAGATATCCTCACCAGTTATCTCTTTCATGGAAGAACTATGGGAGTACATTGGTTTTATTGCTGTCTCACTGGTATTCTTCTTTGCTGGTCTGGACCTCGATATCGCCGGCATCATTGCGCAACCATACAATGTTCTCCTTGTGATTTTGGCGGTGCTCATCAGCCGCGCCATCTCCACCTATGCCAGTTACTTTTTCTCAAACACCCTCCCATTCTTCAAAAATGAACCAAATGTGTTTCTCAAGTGGCAACACGTTTTAAACTGGGGCGGTTTGCGTGGTGTCATTCCGCTGGTGTTGGTGTATTCATTGCCGTATGACTTCGTACTGCGCGACGAATTTATTGCCTACACTCTGGCCACGTTCTTGTTCACTATGCTGGTAAACGCCACAACTATTCGCAAACTGCTCATGAAACTTGGTTTACACCTGCCAAAACGAGAAGAAGAGATTATTAAAGAAGAAACGAGCATCTTTACTATCCAAGAAGCAAAAAAGCGACTAGAAGAGTTTTCCGAGCACGAGTTTTCTCGAGTGGTCATTAAAGATGTGCAACGAAACCTTTCAGAAAAGGAAAAGAAGCACCAACGTCGCTTAGCAGAACTCGCCACTCCCCGCGAACTGGTGAAAAGTCTCCGACTGGAAGTAATTGAGATCGAGCGTCGCACGATTCAACGCCTTTATGACCAGGAGCACATTAGTGAAAATGTTCTCAACACATTTAAAACAGAACTTGACCTGCAACAAGATGCGCTCGAGTACCCAGAGCTTTATGCTGGTCGAGGGTACCGGGCCGGTGGTCGAATAGATAGTCAAGAAAACTTCTTGTCTCGACTCGGTCGTATCAAAGACTGGATTCAACACTTCCCACTTCCCATTATTCAGAATTGGTTGGTCCAGAATGAAACCCAGTTGGTGATGGGCCGCTTGTCGCTCCTACAAGCCCGTATTGTGGCCAGCAGCGAAGCCATTACCTACCTGGAGCACGTGGCTGGGTTACTGGACAACGACAAACAGGCTCTCCGAATTATCGACAATGTTCGCTGCGAACACGAACAGTTCCGCTTGAAGAACAACTTCCAGATGCAAATTATCGAACGCAATTACTCCCGTCTCTTCCAAGAGTTTGAACGCCATTTAGTGGAAACCCTGGCCTGGAAGAAAGACGGAACAGAAACAGCTACGCACTAAGAGAAAGGGAATCATGACCGAAAGATACACTGCCTACGCTCAAAACTGGACACGAGCTAACACCGATGCCGCGGCTGGCTATTCCTTACACATGTCTAAAGATGACGCAGAAAAATTTAGCAGTGAAAAAGATTTTGAGCTCTCGGCTCCAGGTGGCGTCTTTGCTGTTATTATCACGAAAAATCTGTACCAAATTCTTCAACAAGCAAGACATACTGGAAAATCTGGTATTCACTACGCACATGCCGAGCATGTCGCTCCAGGCTCACAAATTCTTGCGTAACGTTTGTTTGACAAAGCCGTAGCCTCTACTTCGTCCTGAAGCTGTAAAAAAAGCACGCATACGCGTACTTCTTTTTTTAGAGCCGACGGTGGGATTTTACGACTCTGCTCGCTCCCACTCGCTTCGCATGCACTAGGGTTGTTTCGTATTCATTTATTTTCGGTATACTCACCCCGGCGGAACCCAATTGGCTTTGCATTGACCAACATAGGCTCCAAAAAAAGACGCTCAAGCGCCTTTTTTTAGAGCCGACGGTGGGATTCGAACCCACGACCTACGGTTTACGATACCGCCGCTCTACCACTGAGCTACGTCGGCAATGAGAACTGTATTGTATCATTCATTCGAGAGTTAGCCGAGAGAGAGTGCTCAAATCAGAAAATGCTTCCTGTCGATCTTTCTTCTATCTGGTATAATGATTTTTCGTTCCAGTAACGAACCCTATTTTTGCCGGATGGTGAAATGGCATCACAGCGGCCTTTGGAGCCGTTATTCTAGGTTCGAATCCTAGTCCGGCAGCAAAAAAAAACAGCGTATGCTGTTTTTTTGTACTAGTGGAATGGCTGAGTTGTAGCTACGAGCCAGAAACTTTCTAAAAACCAGGAAAATAATCAGTCTGAATAGCTCTCTCAGGAACGCCACTCTCTTGCAGGACCGCTTTGTACGCATCCACCATCGCATTCGGACCAGAGAGATAATACGTCGGCACTTTGAGATCAACAATATATCGAGAAAGCATTTCTTTAGTAATGTACCCAGTTTCACCTGCCCACTTTTTCGGCAAGTGCTCTGTGTCGGTAAGCACGTATACGAGTGTGATACCAAGTGACTTCGCTGCAGCGTCAAATACCGCTCGATACGTAATGTCTTCTTCTCGACGATTCACATAGAAAAAAGTAATGTCGCGTTGTTGCTTAGTATCTACTGCGTACTGAATCATACTTCGAAATGGCGTTACCCCAATTCCACCGGCAATAAACACTACTGGCTGATTGTGATCCTCTGGCAAAGTAAAGTCACCAGCCACCTGGTCAGCAACAATGGTTTCACCCGGTTTCATTTCCAGCAACTGCCGTTTATAGGAACTTGGATTTTCTGGAATACGAATACCGAGCTGTACCAGCTCCTCGGTTGGAGAGGAAGCAAGCGTAAAGTACCGTCGCACCCCACGCGCGTCACTGTTCTCATGCGGAAAAGTCCACTCCATGTACTGACCGGGCTCAAACTCAAGCTGACGAGAAGGAGAAAAATAAAACTGATACGTGTTTCGGGCAATTTCTTCTCTCTTTTTCAACTGTAAAAACACTCTATACCTTGGGTCCAGTACGAATGAAAAAGCATTCCCAAGTACGAGCGCCAACTCTGGCGAGGAAAACAAAGGTCCAATCTGAAACGGAATACCAAACAGAAAACCAACCAAGGATCCATACGCAAGGCGCATTTTTTTAGTAGCTGGAGTCGTCAGTGGTTCGGTCAACATAAAACCGGCAAAAAATGCAATCGGCCATGAGGCGTATAACTCATACGCAAACTGTGTCCACGAACTCCCGAGTTGCCATGCACTCCAACCTAGCCCAATACTGGCTGTGGCCAAAAAAGCCAGCACCATGCCAAAACGGCGAATTTTCCGCACAACTAACACTCCCAAAACCAGCGCAAACGGAGCCAGTGCGGGAGTAGCCACCCACCAGCTCGCAATAGGCACACCAAGCAGCATCGCCAAAACTAAAGCAATCGCTACAGGATTAAAGATATGCTTTTTATTCCAGATAAAAATGAACTTTGAGGCCATTGCCAATACACACACGGATGCAAGCCTACCAACGTCTTGAAGATTTGCGGGTGGAGTGAGCACAAAAAAGAGAATCGCGTTCGTTATCCACACTGACTCACGGTTGACCGGAACTTTGAGTTGCCAAGCATACAACTCATTCGCGCCGTACCCGACAGCAGCCAAAATAAGGCCACTTAACACAAGCTGCCACCAGGCATAGGAAAGCACCCCGAGCACACTCAACACAAATGCCACCACAGCAAGCAGCACTAGATTGCCGAGTACGACGGTATACATGGTGTATCCGTTCAAAAAAGAATCAATCGGGTGCCAGAGTTTTTGGAGTTTCTGTAGCATTCTGTGTTCCTTTCAGCGTTCAATCTGACGATTCAGTCTTGTGTTTCTGTCGAGCTCTTTATAAACAGTTCTCCCGGAAAATTCGGTGAGTATCGCACTTTCATCGTATCGTATACAATCACGTACTCAAAAGATGCAAATGCGTCTAACCGACTTGGCTCCACCAAAAACAGCGCAGTTGCTAGCGCGTCGGCCAAAAGAGTGGTGTCGGCATGTACCCAGGTGGCTAAAACGTGCTCGGTCGGTCGAGCAGTGCGAGCATCAATAATGTGGTGATACTCTCCCCAAGTTCGCCGCGACGTGCCTGATGCAGCTAAACTCCCTTGGCTTATTTCCGCCACACCAATAACCAGCTGCGAATCGAGCGGATGCTCTAGTCCAACCCGCAGTGGAGAATCGCTCAACCTCTTCACCGCAATATCACCGCTCCCATCTACACAATACTGCGAGACGCCTTCGGACGATAACATACCAACCAAGATATCAACCAGATACCCTTTTCCTGCTGCACCGAAATCAAACAAGGCGGGCTGGTGTAAATGGATCTCACACTCACTCAACTGGGCAACCACATCACTCCATTGCGGAATCTTAGTAACCGTACCGTTTGGCCGCAAAGAGTACTGCGCATCATACCCAGCATCTTCCAAAGTCTCACCAATAAATGGAGTAAAACGACCTTGCGTGGAGTGGTACAACTCCTCATACAGCTGCAACAACGGCGAAGCATCTTGCGGCAAAGTATGCAAACCGCTCTCACGAGCCAGTTCCGCAATCCACCCATCCGAGCGAAATCGCGAGTAATGCCGGTCAAACTCTTCCACACGAGAGTGCACAGTACTCAAGAAACGTTCCGGGCTCCAAGTTGGCGGGGCATCCCAGACATCTAGCTGCCAAGTTGTACCAATAGCAGAAAAACTCTGCTGCCAGTACGTACTAGCCATGGAGCGCTTTCCGCATTACACGCGTGCTTGCGCTTTTACTTGCTCGAGAGCGTCATTAAACCCTTTCGGCGTCAATGAGGCGCCAGCCAGCTTATCAAGCTGTACACTCTCGATTGACTTACCAACCACCACCGCTTCCTGCTCAGCGGCAAATGCCTCCTGCTTCTGCAGGGAAATTGGCCGAGAGGCAAGTGGAGTAACTTCAGAGGAAACAATGATGCCGTCTTGGAGTTCAATGGTCACTTCAATTTCTTCGGCACCGCCAGGAGAGGTGTAGGCACCAGTCACGCTGTAAGAACCATCTCTGTACTCGCCAGACATATCGGAACCGCTGGTGTCAGCGTCAGACGCGTTTGCGGAGTTAGTATCAGGTGACTGTTGCGTTGTTGAAGGAGAAGCGTCAGATGAGGAAGAGGGTTGCATTTGGGTATAGGCCAAGACACCAACAGCACCAACGGCCAAAGCTCCTAAGACAATTGCCCCTACTGGGAAAGCTTGGCCTTCTCGAGGTGTGTTGCTTTTTTCAGCCTGATTCACGTTTTCTGCCATGGGGCCTCCTTTTTTTTCGTGCGAAGATACCAGTATACGCAAAAAGTACGAACAGACAAAAGGTTACTTTTGAGTGACCACCTCAAAACATCAGGCTTGCCAGAGAGAAGACACTCTCTTATAATCACACCAAGTATGATGAATCGTATCCGTCCCTTTTTCACTGCCCTTACCCTTATTGCTCTCTGTTGTAGTGCCCTCGCACTTCCCGCCTCAGCTTCCGCTCGTATTTCTTACGGCAGTGGTGAGTACACGAACCTCTGCGGCTCCGGAACAGAAGCAACTCACAACACCTGTGGTGGCTCTTGTAATACTTTTGAAGGACGCTGTTCCTACCCACAAGCCTCAGTGGTGCGCTATGTGTGTGACGGACGCCAAACAGAGTGTCGTCAAAATGAGTCCGACTTTAGCTTAATGCAGTCCGTACAGGGTGTAGGGTGTGGAAAAACAGTCCAGATCGATGTCTTCAGCAAACAGTGCCGCTCCGGCAATGGCGACTGGACTTGTGGTGACGGAGATCTTAAAGACTACATGGTCTGGTACTCTGGCGACTGTTCGAGCAGTGAACGACCCAACCCATCTGATCCAGGCGAATCCTGCCGAGACTACGAGCCAATCAATACGCAATTCCGTAAAGCTAACGACTCCACCTGGATAAGTGGGAACGACATCACGGCCCAAAATCTGAGCCAAGGACAAAAAATCGATGTAAACTGTTTTGCCAAAAATGGAAACGATCTCTTACCTGGCGCAAAAATCGAGATTACCTTTACCAACAACCGTACCGAAACAAAACACACTAGCGTACTGCGCAATTACCAACTAAATGACTATGGCTCCTATCGCTTCCGCTGCTACTCCACCACTCTCAACAACTGTTCAGACAGCGATTCTTTACGTGTCCAACGAACGCAATCAGGAAGCACTCCAACCCCCACGCCCACAGCTACTCCAGATGACCACACCAGCCAATGTACCGACTTGGCCATTACCAGTGGAGACAATGGTACTGTACCCGCTACCGTTCGCTTCCGAGTAACTGGAAACGACAACAAAGGAAACATCCAACAGTACCGCATCTATTTTGGTGATGGCACCAAAGAAGAGGCTGCTGGTGATGAGTTCTCACACACCTATGAATCCTCTGGCACTTTTACAGCCAGAGCGGATGTGAAAGACAGCCGCGGACAATGGGTCTCCAGCTCAGCCTGTGAAACAACCGTGCGCGTTCAAGCACGCAGTATCGAGTCACACAAATCAGAGTGTTCCAATGTATTCGTGACAGAAGGAAATCACCGACGCTCACCCTCAACCGTCAAGCTCAAAGTAACGGGCTATGATAACAAAGGTGGCCTCCAACGCTACAAACTTGACTTTGGAAATGGTGTCGTCAAAGAAAGCACCGGTCAAACGTTTGAGCAAGTCTACTCCGAACCCGGCACCTATACCGTGCGTGGATATGTACAAGACTCGCAAGGAGACTGGAAGGGCGGAACCAAAACCTGTGAAACAACCGTCTACATTGAAACAGCCCCGCTGACCAAACAGCCAGAAACCGGTATGCCAACTGCATTTGGAATCTTTGGCATTACCTCCGGATTCATTGGAAGCGTAGCCTTCATGCGAGCACGAGCCTTGCGTGGCTGATATGAAAGAAAAGAATTGGTTTGATACTTCGGTTGGCGCGCTCGCTGCGCGAGCGCGCCACTCCCTCAACACCCCCACCTCCTGGCTCCTCATCACCGCACTGAGCCTCACTGTCTTCTTTGTATGGCTTTTTCTTTCCTTCGGTCCAATTCTCTGGATCGAAACACAGTACCAAGTTCGCCGTACTCTCAGTCCAATTTTCCACCACGACGGCTCCCTGCGCTCTCTCTTTATTCCTGATTTGAGCGTCGACCTCCGAGGGTATCAAGCCGAAAATACTGAAGACGGAATCGTCATTCCCAAAATCTTTATTGATGAGCCAATTGTCTACAACGTCGATCCAAACGATCCGGCCGTGTATCAGCCGGCCCTGCGCCAAGGTATTGCGCATGCCTCCAGCACCGCCTTTCCTGACTCAGGCGGACTCGGGTACTATTTTGCCCACTCCGCTTCTCCAGAGTTTCGATCTCAGTACAACGCCATCTTCTATCTGTTGGGGAAACTCGAGCCGGGCGATGAAATTTTCATCTGGCACCAAGGCGAGCGATTTGAGTACCGCGTTTCTCACTCAGAAGTTACTACTCCAGAAGACACTTCATTTTTACATGCGGAGTATAAAACCGAGATGATTGTCTTGCAAACCTGCTGGCCACCCGGCTCTACGCTGCAACGAAGACTCGTTTTTGCGAAACGCGTGTAGTTTTTTCCGTAAAATAACCATACACCTCACAACTTTCTCGCCAGAAACAAGTGATAAAGTGTTAATAAACACTGATTATTCAATCTATTTTTACAACACCGAATATTAGCAGTTGATAAAATTAATTGCTAATTATTTTAAAGAGAACGTCACGGTGACGGTTTTGCTTACTTCGGTACTTCCAGGCTCAACTGAAGCTTCCAGAGCACCACCTCGGCCATCCATGGCGTACATTGGGTAGATTGGACCATAGCCACCGCTGCCTTCGACTACATTTTCAATAGCTCCCAGGCGGCGACCGCTGGATTCAGCAATTCTATTTGCCTTCTCACGCGCATTCTCGATAGCTGCTTGCAAGAGAGTATCTTGGGCAATCTCTCTGTCATCGAGAGAAAATTGAGGTCCGTACACATTGGTAGCACCGGTACCAGCCAAAAGATCGGTCAATTCACCGGCTCGGTCTACATCACGAAGGATAATCTCGATGCTATTTGATGCTTGCCACACGGATTCAGATTCACTAGGGCCACCATCAACACTGGCTTCGGGCTGAACCGCAAGGCCTTGCGCCCGCATTGTCTCAAATACTGGTGGTTCCATTTCGTAGATACTCAAGTTTTGGGTTTGGATGTCTTCTTCAGCTATACCGAAGTTCTTTACTTGCTCAATAATTGCGTTCATCTCAGAGTTGACAGCATCGACCGCTGTTTGCTTATCCGGATCAGTCTCGGAAACTCCCGCGGTAAAACGAGCAATTTGGTTTTGCTCTCGCAACTCAGCGTAGCCGGAAACGGTAATACTCGGAGCTTGTCGCACCGCTACTTCTCCCCAGCTAAAGCCACTGCGTACAAAAGTACCGAGTCCAAAGGCGGCAATAATCGCCATGCCGAGAATGGCCCAGACGAGCATTTGTTGGTTGAGGCGGGAAGTTTGGTTTTCCATACTCTTCATAGTAGCATTTTTGGGAATAATTCCCAAATACTTCTTCTGAGCGCCACATCACAAAGAAGACATGCGTACATGAAGAGTGGAGTTCGCTTTTTACTTGTTAGGACCAGCGGCAATCTTTTCTAGCTCGGCTGTGAGAATGGACACGGCTACACTATTGAGACCACCTTCGGGAACAATAATATCGGCAAAGCGCTTTGACGGTTCAACGAACTGTTCGTGCATTGGCTTCGTAAAGGTCAAATACTGTTCAATGCCGAACTCAAAGGTACGACCACGCTCAGCTACATCCCGCAACAGGCGACGAGCGAAGCGGATATCGGCATCTGTGTCCACAAACACCTTCATATCGAGTTGATTTCTGAGCACCTCATTCTCAAATAATAGAATTCCTTCCACCACTATGATCGACTTGGGATAGACCATGACGGTCTCCTCCGCTCGAGTATGCTGCGAGAAGTCATACGTGGGACGAGCGATAGGCCGCTCTGCCCGCAACTCAGCCAAATGTTGAAGAAGCAGTGAGGTTTCGAGAGCGTTCGGATGATCGTAGTTCGTGCGCTGTCGATCGGCCATACTGAACGCTGACTGATCACGATAGTAGGCATCATGAGAAATGTGTTCGACACTCTCTGGAGAAAGTGAGTGTAAGAGTTGTTGGGTTAAAGTTGACTTGCCTGATCCGCTCCCGCCGGCAATGCCTACAAAAAAAGGTTTTCCCATGTTGTACGGTAGTATATCGAAAAAAAATTCTGACTGCACCTAGTGGTTCAGGCAGCAGTAGATTGAGTGAACTGTTGGTGTAGTCCGCGCAAAAGTGGTCGGTACTGCTGAGCATCTTCTTCAGTCTGGAGTTCGTGTAAAAGCGGAAGGAGTGAAAGAAACAGCTCGTCACTTAGTGCAATAACCGTTGCGGTCACCTCGAACCAACCGCGAAACTTCCACTCGTAGACTTGCTCAGAGGTTTCAGTCATCTCACCGGTGCTGCTCCCTTCAGAAATAACAGGCTTGTAAACAAACTGCGAAACACTAAACTTTGCCGGTACGAATGCGATATCTTGGGCAAAGACAGCAGCGAGTAACGCCTGCACTCGTGGCCAGTGCGCGAGGGGCAAAAATACATCGATAATACTCTGAAGCTCTTCAGTTACCTCTCTCTGAAGGGCTGCTTCCAGAGTCTCACCTTCATCAACAGCTCCACCAAGTGAACCGTACTTGCAGGCATGCAGTTCACCCCAATCTTGCGGTGGGAAGTTCGGAGTACTTTCATGCAGTACCTCAAACTTTGCCACGTCCTCACAAGGAAGTGGCACAGCATAGAAACGACCATCGTACGAAAAAATTGCGGCTACACCTTGCTGAGTTGGCGCAAATTGCTCGACCCCATTTGACATAGATTGATAGTATACACCACCCTTGAAAATGGCCTACAAAACTGGAGTTCTGCTTGGGTGTTTTTTTAGAAAAACCTACGGTATCATATGCGAATGAGTATTGTGATATCCCTGCTAGTTATTATTGTCATCTTCTACTTGATGAGTAAAGTCGTCGACGAACTTTTTGTCCCTTCGCTTGACATCTTTGCTGGCTGGCTCAAGCTGAGCCCGAGTGTCTCTGGAGCTACGCTCATGGCAGCTGGTACCAGTGCGCCAGAGCTCAGTACCACTATGTTTGCGCTCTTTCTCACTGGAGCCAATCCAGCCACTGGTGTTGGTACAGTGGTAGGTTCGGCGATCTTCCAGATTTTGGTGGTGATTGGATTTGCCGCTGTAGTGAAAACCTCGTACCTCAACTGGAAACCGGTAATTCGTGACGGTGTTTTTTACGCAATCAGCGTCATGCTTCTACTCTGGATGGTCCGCGACAATACCATAACGCTCTTTGAATCTGCCACTTTGGTTGTGGGATACCTCGGGTATTTAGGCTTCTTATGGTGGTGGTCACGTACGGTTGATGAATCAAAAGAACCGGACCCGATCGAACTTATGGAAGAAGGTATCGAAAAAGCAGAAAAAATTGCGGAACAAAATAAGAAAAAGAAAATAGCTCAACCACTCTGGAAAAAAATCTTTACCACACTCACTTGGCCGATTGACGCCATTATTGACAGAGTACCGAATCCGGAAAAAGTTCCTGCAGCCACACTACCCATCTTCTTTACTTCCCTGGCAGTTATTGCTGCTTCTAGCTACTTTTTGGTTATCCATGCCGAAAGCCTAGCGCTCGCTGCTGGTATCCCAACAGCGATTATTGCACTGACAATCTTAGCTGGTGGGAGCTCTATTCCGGAAATGGTGGGTTCGGCTATCGTTTCTAGACAGGGTCGTGGGGACATGGCAATTAGTAATGCCATCGGGAGCAATATTTTTGATATTCAAATCAGCTTGGGATTGCCTCTCCTGCTCTTTACTCTGCAACGAGGTACGCTGACCAATATTGGCGGTGAAAACATTACCAGTTCTGTATTCCTGCTGTTTGTAACGCTTATTGCCGTTATGCTGCTTTTAGTAGGACAGAAATTTAAGGCCACTCGACCGTTTGGTTTGTTCCTGATTGCGCTGTACTGTATCTATGTAGCGGCGGCGTACCTTGGCCTGCTGTAGAGTACATACAGTAAAAAAGTTTTCTACTGCTTGATCTCTGAAATTATTCGTCGAGCGTTTGCAACTGCCAGTAGTGGGCATACAGTCCGCCAAGCTTGAGGAGATCTCGGTGGGAACCTTGCTCAGCAATTTTTCCATTATCGAGAACAATAATACGATCGGCTCGAACCACCGTCGACAAACGATGGGCAATAACAATCGTGGTTTTGTTTTCCGTAGCCGCCCAGAAAGCCTCTTGAATCTTCTGCTCAGACTCACTGTCCAGCTGGGAGGTAGCTTCATCAAAAATAACTACTTCAGGATCGGAGAGCAGCATACGAGCAATGGCCAGACGCTGCTTTTGACCACCAGAAAGTTTCACTCCTCGCTCACCTACTTGTGTTTCGAGACCATCAGGAAGATCAGCGATGACTTCTTCGAGTCGAGCCATTTTGATCACCTTTTGGAGTTCTTTCTCAGTGACGTTCTCGGCGGCGTAGGTTATGTTAAACCGCATGGTATTGTTAAAGAGAATCGGTTCTTGCGGCACGACACCGAAAAGTGAACGCAAATCACTTTTTTGAAAATCACGAATATCAATGTCATTGATACGAATACTTCCAGAATCGACGTCGAAAAAACGCAGTAACAGTTTCACAAAACTTGATTTCCCCGCGCCAGATTTTCCAACAAGCGCAATCGACTCACCCCGAGGGATGGAAAGATCAACTCCTTGCAGAGCAGCACTTCCCTGATGATAGGTAAAGTGGACGTCTTGGAAAGCAATACTCTCCACTTGCTGCGGCGCTGGTTGTGCTGTTTCTGGATCAATCACTTTGACAGGTTCGTGCAGGGCAGCGAAATACTTTTCTAGATCTACCTGGAACTTGGCCAAATCGCGCAACGCAAAAATGATTTCAAAAAACTGCACATAAAACGAACTAATAAACCCAATAATCATGACAATATCTCCCAAACTGATACTGCCCTTTTGGAATAAAACAACGCTATAAATAAGTACTAATCCAAACCCAATATTTCCGAGTGATCCCGCCACGAACTCTATCAGGCGGAAGGTGTTGGCATAGCGCCAGACTCGCTGCAGCCAGTCTACAAAGTCTTCTTTGAGGCGAGTCATTTCTGCTTGCTCACGAGCAAAGAGCTTCACGGTTTCATAATTCAACATGTTGTCCACGATAATGCCAAAGTTACGATCCTCGGCATCGTTAAACTTGCGTCGAGCAGAAATATTCATGCGAATAAGGAACACAGCACCAAAAGTATTTACCGCAAATGTCGTCACCATCATGAACATGAGAATTGGTTGTAGAGTAAAAAGAAATGCAGAAATAACAATCAGTTCAACCGTTATACGCAGTAAGCGGAACTGCAAAATCATAAAAAGATGGAACAACGCCGTATCGCCACGCTTAAACGCACTAATGAGCGACCCGGTGCTCTTGGAAAGATGATACGCAAAATCCAGCTGTTGTACTTTTTCAAACACCGCTACCCGCACGTCACGCGCGAGTGGCAAAAGCACTGTATCACCAAAGAAGCGAGCAGAGATATCCAGCACCATCGAAATAAGACGGAAACCTAGGTAAAACAAAACAATCGGTATCAACACCGATAAAGACTGTTCACCACTCTTAATGGTGTCAACTAATAACTTGTAAAAGTACGGTAAAACACTTTCGCTCGCAAAAGCGCCAGTAAGCAAAAGTGCAAACACTGCAAAGTTCCATTTGTAGTGGCGAAAAATAAAGCCGTAGTACGTTTTAAGAATAGAAAACATGAAGAAATTATTATAGGGATTTCCTCAGAGAAAAGCAATTTTAAAAAATCTTTGCTTTATACTTCGAAACCAGCTAAAAATGCCACGACGTTTCGCCCGAGCTGTAAAGTATTGTACCCACCCTCTTGCAAGATAACTGTTGGAAGCTGAAGAGCTGCGATACTTTGCGCCATTTGCGTAAAGTACTCTGTGGTAAGTGCAAAACCACCGATGGGATCACTCTCGTGCGTATCGGCGCCAAAACTCACTACCAACGCGTCAGCACCATGAGCCTGCACTCTCTCTAAGGCCTGCTCAAGAACGTGCTGGTACTGCGCGTTGGTAGTTCCTAAAGGAAGTGGGTAGTTCACATTGCTGGCATACAGATCGGTCTCAAACCCAGAGAAAAATGGAAACCGCACCGCAGGGTCAGCATGGAGTGAAATTGTCAGAACGCTTTCCTCTTCGGCAAATATTTTTTCGGCACCGTTTCCATGGTGGAAATCTACGTCAAGGATAGCGACGCGAGCATTGCGGTTATTTTCTGTGAAGGTTTGGGCAGCCACAGCGGCATTATTGAAGTAGCAATACCCTCCCATGCGAGCTGGTTCAGCATGATGTCCTGGTGGACGACAGAGGGCATACTGAACCTGATTTGTACGAAGCGCTGTTTGTGTGGCGTGGCGGGCTAGCGCCGCGGACTCGAGTGCTGTTTGGTAGGTGGTGCGATTGAGCGGAGTATAGAGGTCAAAGCTGTAGAAGCCGCGGCGCGCATTGGCGTTTTCTGGCTCGGGTAGCTCCGAACGATAGGAAAACACGCTTGGGTAGACATACTCATCACTCAAGCTTGCAGTAGACTGAAGGAAATCAACATATGCGCCTTCGTGCACACTTCTGAGAACATCAATTAAACCACTTTCTTCTGTAAAAGTGCCCTGCAAATCATGAATCGTATGCTCAGTTCCTTGGAGAGCCTCAAGTATTCGTTCAACACGAGCCGGGACCTCTTGATGTGGGGTCCTGTCACCATTGAATATTTCATGCGGGGGTTGGTGTTGCTGTTGAGTAGTAGTATGAAAAATGTTCATAGATTCCTTTTTCTTGTAGTGTTATCGAACACTCCGTCCGCCTTCATACATAACGAGGAAGTTGTGCAACCAACGGGTATTCCAAGTTAATGCGTTCTCATTTCCAGGTCCGGTTTCGATCTCCACATGATCTCGTAATACACCATGTACTTGAGCTGTTTGCGCTGGTAGCTGATGAGCACGAGCGGCAGCACGGAAAGACTGTGTGGTGAGGTTATACTCTCCAGACCGCAAAGCATCATACCCATAGAACTGAGCACTCAATTGAGAAAGTTCTCGAATGAGAATACTCGCTAAACCATGACCACGATAAGTAGGATCAACTGCCAACTCGGTTAACTCCACAAGAACTTGACTCCCAAAAGTCTGTGCCTCAGAGATCATGGCTCCAACTGCGCGCTCCTCTACATTTCGAATCACAACAATTGGATGTACATTTTGTGACACAAAAGCTTGTACTCCTTCACGGGTCCAGCCAAATTGACTCCAGAGACGTAACAAATCCTCAGTGTCCTGAAGTCTGGCACCAGTATCTACACTGAGTCCACTTGGTAGACTCGTCGGCTCGGGTCTTGGCAAGTTGCGTACTTCTCTCCAGCCAGCTACTTGTTGATGCCGGTTTTCTCCAAGCCAAATTAAAGCTTGTTGGCCCAGTGGAATAGCTGCTTCTATGGGCAGGTCACGTAAAGCGTTATTGTCCAGAAGCGCTGTGTCGATATAGCAGCGCAGTGCTGCGCGCCGTCTACCGGCGGCGCGCGACTCCGCCACAAATCCATGCCAAGCCAAGCGTAAATCATTTCCGTTGGAGTAGACTTCTTGGTCACTCCAATAGCTCCGCTCGGCTGAAGCAGCGTGGTTTACTACTACGCCTTGGAGACTGGTGACTATTCCATTTTCTGGTGATGAACTGTTCTGCATAGTGAAAAGGATTATTGTCGAACCAGCCGCTTTTGTACAATTTTCCTGCTAATGTTACAATTGAGTATAATTTGTTATATATATAACAAACAGCAAACATCAAACAAACGGTAAAAAAGAATGAGAACAATCATCGACACCACTCGCCAAATTGTATTGGCTGATGACGTAGCGCAACAAGCGCTTGCAGAAAATATACTTAACCTCAGTGCCTATGCTGAAAAAATTCAACCAAAAATTGAAGCGATAACCTACAAAAGTGTTAAAAAAGGCAGTATTGTGGTCGCGCTTACGCGATTAGCAGAAGAAGTACGCCACCTCGAAAATCTTCGTCCAAACGTAATAATCGAAAGTCTGCATATACAATCAACGCTTTGTAGCATCACCTTTGAAAAAACAACGAGCACACGCCAACAACTCTCAACACTTCATAACACACTGAAACTGAGTGAGAGCGCTTTCTTCACCTCAACACAGAGTACCAGCGAGATCACACTCATTGCACCTCAATCAGCACTACCAACAATACTAGAGCATTTCTCACCACCACCCAAGGCCCTTTACCAAAACCAGGTTGGCCTCTCGGTCACATTTGCGCAAAAATACCTTGAGATACCGAATGTGCTTTATGCCCTGCAAGCTGCTCTTGCTGTACAGCGAGTAAATTTTACTGAAGTAGTATCGACATATACGGAGTTTTGCTTTGTGGTTGATGAAGGTTCACTGGATGTGGCAACACGAGTTCTTCGCCAATTTATGCAGTAGCTTTTCCATATCTTCATCACTCGTGATGTGCAGCACCTGATACCCCAACTCCTGAGCTGGAACAATGTCTGTCTCCAACTGATCTCCTACGGAAATCATCGTATTTGGTATTCTCTTATGCGCTAACTTCTCAAAAATCTCCCGTTTACTTCCAGTTGGGAATGACTCTGCTGTAAACACCTGAGAAAAGTACGAATCAAGTTCCAAAAAAGTAAATACGACCCTTTGCCAAGCTTTTGGTGCGGAAGTGACCAGGACAAGTTCACAGCCACTTTCATGAACTTGACTGACTATTTGAAGGGCTCTTTCATATTTTTGCACTATATTTGTGGGGTCAATATTCCAAACGCGCTCAAAATAATTGGCACGAGTGATGTTATAGCGATCTGCTAAGAACTGACTCGTAGTGCGATAGCCGTTTTTTTCTGACTTCGTAGCAAGCTGGAAAACTCGCTCAACCTCTTTTGCATCGCAAGATTCACTTTCTTGAATGAAGGCATACGCATTCTGTTTTACCTGTGCTTCCAGCGTCGAACCAACATAGCCATTTCTACTGCCATCGATTTGGTAGAGTGTGCCATCCATATCAAAAACGACCGTAGAAATATCACCGCTCATTCTTGCTCCTCTTGTGAATTCATCACTGAGAGAAAAAGCGTTTCTAATTCTTTTGCTTGCACAGCAGTAAGTACAGTACAGTTTAGTTTTCCCTCTACCACCTTCGTTTCACCGTATCTTTCCTTATCGCTGTACTCAACAACAACGCGCGCTGCTTCACTCTTAAAAAGATCCGGCTCTACCTCTAGGGCAACAGCTAACAGGTCATACATAACACCGCCATTAAAACCACCATACTCTGCGTCCTTAGAGTAGTAGTCGACATACATTTTGGTAATCTTGGTGAAACCTTCCGCTAAAGTACTGTTCGTGACACTTTGGAAAAATGATTCATCAAAGGTAACTTTGCGACAAACATTGGCTGGAACAATCGTAATATTTTCGTGTCCAAGTGACAAAACGGTGTGAAGAGCAAACGGATCATTGTATATATTAAACTCCGCATATGCAGATACATTCCCTTTTTCACCAAATACTCCACCCATAAGAATAATTTTTGCCGCTTTTTTCAGTAAATCTGGTCTAGAGAGGGCTACTTTTGCGAGGTTCGTTACCGGGCCAATAGCGATTATAGTTATTGGTTCATCATCAGCTTTTTGTAGCATTTCGATCAAAAACGACTCGGCTGACTGTCCTTCCGCCCGCAATTGTGTCTCTAAAAAATACCCACCAAAACCACCTGTACCGTGAGAATGTGCTAAACGCTTTTCTCCTTGAAGAGGATCAGCAGCACCAGGAAACACGGGAATAGATCGTTGCACAAGTTCTAACAACATTAATGCATTCCGTGTTGTGTCCTCCAGATGAGAATTTCCATAGACGGTACAAATTCCAGCAATATCCATACCAGCCTTGCAGGCAAATGCCAAAGCAATGGCGTCATCTACTCCGGGGTCGGTATCGAGGATGTATTTCATAGTTCAGAGTCTTTCAGTATTTTTGTAAAGACCTCTACTCCAGAATAAAAATCTTTTAAGCGTATACGCTCATCTGGCTGGTGATTTGAAGCACCAACACCACTTCCAAATGAGAAAGCGGCCGGTTTATCAAAAGCTTCCCAGGCCATTTGTATATCAAGATACCCTGTGTCCTTAGGGCTAGATAGAGCACTAGAACCATTAATTTCTTGGATAATTTTTATGAAGGGGGCAATCTCCTGTGGGTCGGTGTACCAAGAGCCGAAGTCATGAGTGAAAGAAACAATTTCTAAATCTAGCTTTTGTTGCATCAAACTTCTTTGCAACACTGAAGTTACCGTTTCTGCTCTCAGTGTTGGAACTGAAGGCCGAATATCGATTGTACACTCACAGATGTCTGGCACCACGTTTCCTTGCCGACTCACTCTCTGAAGCTGGCCTTCAGCATATGAATCTGGCTTCTCAGCACCACCGAGAATATAAGCAACATTGAGTGGATAGTTCCCGAGTACGGGATGTGTGCTATCAGCGAGGTATGCTTCTAGCATTGCTAGTGCTTTCATCGCGCCCTTAATAGCACTCTTGCCACCGTTTCGAGCAGGGTGACCGGTTTCACCCTTCACCCGAAACGTTATTTCAATCAGACCTCGGCACCCCACCCCCATCTTTAAATCAGATCCATCTGCTGAAATTAAAAAGCGAGGACGAATATCAGCATATTTCTTAATAAACTCTTTCATACCAAGAAAATTGTATTCCTCATCTGCGTACAAAAGAATCCAAAAATTCTTCTCTTTGGCTTCAGGTGTGAGTAACATCATGAGCAGAGATGCCAACCCAGACTTCATATCGGCCGCTCCTCTCCCCCAAATCTCACCGTTCACTTCGGTAGCTTCTAGTTGATTGTATGGAGAACTTTGAGATGGAGCGACTGTATCGCTGTGACCTAAAAACAGTACTTCTGGCTCACCGGATTTAATAATCAGGTTATACCGCCCTCCTGGAATCAACTGTCTTTCAA
Organism: uncultured Pseudomonadales bacterium; assembly: GCA_964447905.1. Taxonomy (GTDB): domain Bacteria; phylum Patescibacteriota; class Microgenomatia; order UBA1400; family UBA1396; genus JAJOJK01. The sequence continues at coordinate 21,492 of CAYUUK010000009.1, forward strand.
CCACAAACTCAGTATTCTCAAGAATCCATCTTTCCAGATACTCAACTAACGCATTTTCATTTTGTTCTGGAACGGACTCATCGAGATAGGACGGAATAGCAATAAGTTCTTTCAAAAGCTGCTTTGATTGTTCATTTTTCATATTTCTCTTTCTAAACACTTCATTTTTGGGGTACAAAAAAAACCCGCTTCGGGGTTGTGTGAAGTGTTTCTGTTTTTTGGTATTTTATGAGAAATGAATCACAACCCCGACGGTATGGAGTACATGATGAACTTGATGACGAAGTGTGATGCAATACAGCATTGCAAGAATTGTATCATATAAAAAATATGATTTGCACACACGAGCATTAAAAACTACAATATACCCATAAATAAACACAATTTACGCAAGGTGCACATGTCCACACTTTCAAAAAATGAAGCTCCCTCTCAACACTGTCGTTTTTTTAGGAGAGAGATCACGGTGCACATCATGCAGGGCCCTTCGACCAAATACTGCAGAAATGATCATCCAAGAGAATGGCGAAATTTACCTTTACTGCATCGTAACGCGCAACCTGCGTGCCCAAATGATGTGTAGTTCCTATGAAAAAGTTCCGAAACCTCAACCTCAACAACTCAATCCGAGCACAACACCAGCGCCTCACAACAGGTGATCAATGCTGTTACTGCGCAGTAACTGAAACTCTATATCCACACTCACCTGCGTAATGGAGCACTCTTTAATTTCATAGTCCAGTTCATTCGGAAATTTTTTCAGCATGGGCTGGAGTTGCTCTTCGGTAAAAATATTCCGCAAAAAATCGCTAATAATTCCCCCGTGCGAGACCAGAAGAATGTGCTCCTCGGGAGCACTCACGTGCTCAGTAATAACGGCTAAAAAGCTGTTTCCTGCCTGGCGAGAGGACTGCCCTCCCAGCGGAACAAAGTCGCGGTCTTTGCTCGTTTGAATCCAGGTTTGGATAAAGTCATCTCGGGTTTGTCCCGGACGATCACCCCAGTTAATGCGCTCGCGCAGTCGCGAATCCGTGTGAATGGGAAGATTCAGCGCCTCAGCGATGTACCCAGCGGTTTCTTGTGTGCGCCGCAGCGGACTAGCGATGATTTTTTGAATCGGCTGACTCACTAAGTGCTGCGCCGTCCGGCGCGCCTGCTCATGCCCCAGCTCATTCAAGCCAGGATCCATGGGCGAAAAGTGCTTGTCGCCGTGGCGAATGAGCGTAAAGGTGGTCATGAATGCCTCTTTTCTTTGTGAATTGCCGAAAAAGTCTTTTTTTTGCGATACAATCAGTATACATATGAATATTGAAATCATTCCAGGTATTCAAGGCGCCCAACAGGCTACAGATATCGCTGTGATTATCGACGTGCTCCGTGCTGCATCCGTAGCGGCGTATCTGCTTGACGCCGGTGTCACTTCAATTGTACCGGTATCCACCGCAGAAGAAGCCTTCCAACAGAATAAAGATGAAAATACGCTGCTCGTCGGTGAAAACAAAGGCATTATGATTCCTGGTTTTGACCTGCGAAACTCTCCCAGTGAAATTCAAAAGAGAAATGACTTAGCCAACAAAAAAGTCATTCATCGTAGTTCCACCGGGACACAAGGCCTCGTGCATGCCCGCCACGCATCAGAAATTATTTTTGGCAGTTTTGTGACCGCGGAACCGATCATCAAGTATTTACGAAATCTCTCCAACAGAACTATTACCCTCGTTCCCATGGATGCGTATGACGATCATATGTTTGCCGAGTATCTCTTGGCGAAACTCACTGACGGCAACCCGCTCTCTGTATCGACCATCAAAGAAAAAATTTCCGCACACGAGTGGATCCAGACACATTTCCTTAATCCAAAAAACCACCAATTCCCAGAAGAAGACTTCCACCTCTGTATTCGCGAAAGTGTTTTTGGCTTCTATCCGGTGGTACAAAATGGAAAAATTGTGAAAAGTACTCAGTTATGAATACCAGAGCTCCAAAAGATTACATCTGCCCCATCTGCATCGGAAATCAAGGAATAGAAAATGATGACACTTTACTCAAGCAAGCGGATCTAATATTTCGTGATGACTTGGTGAGTGTGTGGATGAACTCATTTTGGATCAGAGGAAATGAAGGGCACGTGATTATTGTTCCCAATGAGCACTTTGAAAATGTGTATTCTGTCCCTGATGTGGTGGGACACCGAATATTTGAGATATCAAAAGTTATGAGTAAAACGCTGAAAGCTGCGTACTCTTGTGATGGCATCACGCTCCGGCAGAACAACGAACCAGCCGGCGACCAACACGCTCTGCACTATCACCTCCACGTCTTCCCGCGATACGACAACGACACTTTCAATCAAGAGCTTACTAGAAAAAGCTACGTATCCGATCCTGAGAAAAGACGAGCCTTTGTCGACAAAATAAAACAACATCCAGAAAGCCCTTATGAGTAACTTACCCTCCGGCCATTACCAACACTACAAAGGCAAAAAATACCTGGTGCTGGGAGTCGCCAAACACAGTGAAACCCTCGAAGACCTCGTGGTCTATATCTCCCTCTATGAGAACGAAACAGCCAGCATGTGGGTGCGACCACTGAGCATGTTTATAGAAACTGTAGAGATTGAAGGGAAAACAATCCCGCGGTTTCGAAAATTGGATGAATGAAAAGCATATAAAGTGGGATGCTGTCTTTCAGAGAAATGCACAAATAAGCCTTAAAAAACATGCTATACTCCCTTCACATGCACACAAACAACAGCTGCTACCTAATCTGGTTTATGGCCGCCCGCGGAGGTGCTTGTTTGTAGTGCAATTGCAGTAAAAAGAAACAAGAATTCACCTCCCAACCGGGAGGTTTTTTTTGGAGAAAGGAAGTATGTTACACAAAAAAGATTTTCTCGATCAGCTAGCACAACTTGTTGCTATTCCCACAATTACAGCGGATATTGATGCAAATCAAAAGGCGATTGAGTACATTACTTCGCTGATATCGCCAAGTGCACACATTGAAGTACACGAAAACAACCAGACAAAAATTCTTATTGCTAGCAATACAACATCTCTGAACCCGAAAATCGGCTATCTAGTACACGTCGATGTGGTTGCCGCATCGGAAGCCATGTTCACCATGCAGCAAAAAGAGAACAGAGTCTTTGGCCGTGGCGTGAGCGATATGAAGTTCTCTATTCCGTTGGGTATCGCACTGCTCAATGAACTGATCGACACAAAAAGTACTCTTCCATTCTCGCTGGCCATCACCACTGACGAAGAGGTTGGCGGATTAAATGGTGCGGCCCACTTAGCCCACCACATTGGCTGGAGGCCTGATGTCCTCATTGTTCCAGATGGCGGCGATAACGCGCAGTTTGTTCATGCATCAAAGGGTGTCGCCCAATTTGAGGTGGTAGCAACTGGCATATCTGCGCATGCTTCGCGGCTCTGGGAGGGGAAAAATGCCATTACACCACTGGCGCATATAGTCACTGAACTCGAAAAACGATACAAAAGGAATAATGCTACCGAAGGATGGAAAACAACAGTAAACTTTGGAAAAATTTCTGGTGGCATCTCCACCAACCAAGTCTGTGACCAAGCCACGCTGCAACTTGATTTTCGCTACCCCGAAACTGACAACTTCGAACGCATCGTTGCTGAACTCCAAGAAATCGCTGCACCGTTCAAAGATCAGGTGGGCATTTCGCCTTTGGCAACTGGCCTCCCTACGGCTACGAGTATCGAGTTACCAGTAGTGAAAAAGTTTTTACGGATACTAGAAGAAACCTACTCACAAAAAGTTGCCAGTAAACCCACGCACGGCGGCTCGGACGCTCGGCATTTCGCCGCCTACGGCACGCCTATTCTGATGATCAAACCGCATGGCGGAGATATTCATATGGAAAGTGAGTGGCTGGATGTTGACTCAACCATGCTCTTTTACCAGGCTTTGAGAAATTTTTTACGAGAAATGGAACATGAGGACAATAATGTTTCCTAGAATTCACAAAGCGGAACTGATTGAAGTTGCCCTGCCGCTCATTACTCCATACACAACAGGCTTTGGCACACTTTTTGATCGCCACACTCTTCTTGTACGGCTGGAAACAGAAGATGGAGTAATTGGCTGGGGAGAAGCGGCACAACTGCAAGACCCTATCTATCTCGAAGAATGGCTTAATGGAAGCTGGCACTTTATTGTAGAGTATTTGCTCCCACTCGTTACTGGTTCTGGAATCACTGCAAAACAATTTGCTCATGAGGTAAAAAAGTATCGAAGACACAATATTTCCAAGTTTGCTGTGGAGACTGCTTTATGGATGATAGAAGCCAAAAGAGCTGGCACTTCGTATGCCACCTTAGTCGGAGGCGTGCGCAAAACAATAGAATCTGGAGCAAGTGTTGGCATCCAAGAAAGTAGAGAAAAAACTATTCTCTCTGTACGAAATAAGCTCGATGCTGGTTATAAACGTATCAAGCTTAAAATCAGACCTGGGTGGGATTATGAAATAGTGAAAGCTATCCAAAACAAATTCCCAGATTGTCAATTAATGGTTGATGCCAACTCTTCGTATACGCTCGACGACATCGAGCAGCTAAAAAAACTCGATAAATTTGATTTACTCATGATCGAACAACCGCTTGCCTATGACGACATTGTCGACCATGCTGAACTGGCAAAGCATATAAAAACTCCAATTTGTCTTGATGAAAGCATCTGCTCAGCAGCCGATGCCAGAAAGGCGATTCAGCTCGGTGCCTGCCAAATCATTAATGTCAAACCAGCTCGCGTGGGAAGTCTCTATGCAGTTCAAGAAATGAATCAGTTGGCTCATGAAAAGAATATACAACTCTGGTGTGGAGGTATGTTAGAGGGCGATATTGGAAAAATTGCTAATTTAGCCGCAGCTAGCTTATCTGAATTTTCGCTCCCTGCAGATATTTCCAATTGGAAAACGTATTTTTCGAGTACTTTCACTGATATCGACAAAATGTACTCCCCACCAACTTTTACCTTGTCAGATACTTTCGGAAGTGATGTATCTGTCGACGAATCATGGATCAAACGATACACAGTTCGAAAGAAACGCTACGTCTCCAATTTCTGAGCCACTACTACACCCATATTGGCTGTGTAAGGCAGCGTATACCCAAGCGGGGCATGCACCTTTTCCACTGAGGCTCTGCGTACACTTAGTCCTGCAGATGTGAGCTGCTGAGCACTGACATCTGGTGAAAATTCTGACTTCTGGTACTGCCAGTGGTTTTTCAAGATATCTATGAGCAGAACAGTTCCATATGGCACAAGTACTCTGTATAATTCTTGAATAACAGCCGCATGCTCCTGTGAACTCAAGTATCTCCAAGCTAGAAAAGAAGTGACAAGTCCAATAGACTCACTGGCCAACGGAAGAGTCTCGGTCATCTCGGCCACTGTTTTTTGACGAAGCGTATTGTGGCGCAGCATCTCAATGGAAAAATCCAGGCCGACAATTCTATTGTGCGCCGCGGCCGGAAAATATACCCGCGTATTGGCCCCAGTGCCAAGATCTACAATACGCGAGTTCCCAGGCGTATACGCTAACACTTCCTCAGAATAACCACGCACAAACGCTTCCAGTACAGGAGCAATACGTCCTAGGTGTTGGTGCTCAACCCAGTTTGGAGCATCCGCATTCCACATTTGTCGAGCTGATTCGTGAGACATGGTTTTTGATTGTACAGTGGTTTTCATTGTTGCAAATACCCAAAAGAAGCTAAAATTCTTGACAGTCTCCATTTTTAGCAATATAATTTCGAACAATCCGCAATAACGAGTGTCGCGCCTCGTGATCTTGCAAGCACACAAAGCAAGAGCGGAATCTCGCAAAATCGAGATCGGCTGGCATCCGTAACTTCCAGACTTGTGTCACTCGTTTAGAGAAACGGAGCAAGTTACAAAGTGTGTATTGGCAACAATACACTAAATAAGGGTGGTACCGCGTTTTTAAATTTTAGAAGACGCCCCTTTGTCTACAAAATACTTGTAGGTGAAGGGGCGTTTTTGCGTTTCATGACCTACGGAAAGGGAAAGATGCCACAAACACATGAGCATCATCAATACACAGAAATAATGCCAAATAAAAACATTCGTTTTGGCCTCTGGAAAGATATAGATCCTGGTATTCTCTACGAAACACTGGAACATCCAAACTGGGCTCCGTGGCTAGAAGCTGACATTGCTTCCATTCATGGCAGGGCACAGTTTTTTCCCAAAGGGCAATTGCTGCTCCTAGACGGTACAAAACCCATTGCCAACCTCTCTACAAATCAGATTATGTGGAATGGTAATCCAAATTCATTACCAACTTGGGATGATATTGCTGGAAATCCAAGTGACTACAGTCAAACCTATACACCTACTGGAAATACGTTGGTTTTAATGTCTATGAATGTCGCTCCTGAATACCATGGTCAACAGCTCCCTGCAAAACTCGTCGGGCAAGTGCAACAGATGGCGTTTCAACTTGGTATCCAACATATAGTGGGATCATTTCGACCCAATACATATGGAGCTCTGAAACAACAATACCAACAAGACATTCCTTTTTGGCACTACGCTACAAAAATGAAAACACCCAGAATAGATACCAATGGTGCTTTTGGTAAACCAGGAAAAACAGTTCACATGCCTGTAGATAGTTGGCTGAGAAGCTTAACATGGTTAGGAATGCAACCTATAAAAGAAGATACAACCGCCATGACGGTTACCGTTCCAGTAGCGGAATTTGAGTACTATCAACAAACCTATCATCCTGAATCTTGGTGGCAGGCACCAAACGGGAAATGGCACTGTAGTGAAGTTGGTAGTTGGACAATTAACCGAGAGCAACAAACAGCCACATACCAGGAATCCAACCTGTACGGATCATTGCCACTTTTACAAGGAGCACGATGAACGCCCAATCTGAATGGTTCTCTCTTCAACAAGTCACTCCACATATTTTTGCTGTTGCAGAACCACATCACTGGGAAGAAGTGATTTCATATGTTTTTGTAACACCAGATCAACTTTTTCTATTTGATACTGGCATGGGATATGAGTCTCTCTCTCAATTCCTGCAGGAACAATTCTATTCAAGACCGGTTACTGTCTTACTCAGCCATGCCCACTGGGATCATATTGGCAGTGTGCATGAATTTACAGATATTTGGATTCATGCACACACCTGGGAAACAGAGAGACTCGCTCGAGGATTTCACTCTTTAGAAGTTGAAGAACTCTCGTCACCCTACTTTTCTGCTCCATTTGTAACAAAAGAGTTTATCGCTCCAGGGTCATCTCAGTTTCAAACTTTCCAAGACGGGTATACTTTTGAGACATCATGTGGTGTTATTGCTGTCATTCACACACCTGGGCATACACCCGGATCAGTCTGTTTTTGGTTACCAGAAGAAAATGTACTTATTACTGGCGACACTCTCTATCCAGCTGCGGAGTTTTTGTATTTGCCGGAGTCAAATGTTGTTGCCTACACAAAGAGCATAAAAAAACTCCTGCACCAGTTTCGGGACAGTACCATTACGATTCTTCCGGGGCATAATGCCATTCAAACCAATATACAGTTGCTACAAGATCACCATGACGCGCTTCTTGGCAAGACCAAAGCACACAAAAGAGAATTAAAAGAAGACCATTATGGGAAATTCGAAGAATGTTTCTTCCAGGGATTTTCACTCCGACTACCGCAGTGTTAGACTGTTTGCACCTGAATACTCACATCCTGCAAAACTCGGAACATATCTATCGGAGATAAACGAATTGTTCTATTATGCACTCCAGCGTTAATGAACACCTGTTTTTGTTCTAGCAGTTGCTGGTCAAAAATCACGGGATACTGCCGTTCATACCCCAATGGGGCCAAGGCGCCAATCTCAATACTCAACTCTGCTAGCACTTCTTCCGGTTGCACGAGTTTCCACTTTTTATATGAGAGTTGCTTTGTGATGACATTGAGCGGAATCATCTCATCACCCTGCCACACCACCAACCAATACTCGAACTGACGTTTTGTTTGGTACAACTTTATGAGCAAGGTTTTGACACCCTGTTCTGGAGAATGCTCACAAACTTCAGCAGCTTGTTGCATGGTAAAGACAGGCTCATGTTCTAATACTTCATGAGAAATGCTCTTCTCTTTAAGAAGATTTTGCACGTTTTTAAAAATACTCATGGAAAATATTTATCTTTTAGGATCGACGATACCATCAGTATCAGAGTGAGGTTCTGCTGTTTCTTCTCGCCCACGAACAGTTCCACCGAAAAGGTTTGGCTCTGCAGTAGAAAAAGAAGTCTTCTCTGAAGAAAAAAGTAAAGCCTTTATTTTTTGCAATAAACGCCGAGCTCGCTCGCGAAAATTTGGATCTTGGTTTTGGAGCAATTCGGTACGTAGCTCCTGTATTTGCTGAAAAAGTTGATCGTCTGTTTTTTTCGTTTCGGGAGAAATACCTGGTTGAGGTTGTTGAATTTCCATACTTGATTAAGTATACCGCACCAAAAAGAGCGGAAGAAACAGGATTCACAATTGCGCTCGTTCCCATTTATACCCTTTAGGGTGCTCGATCCCGGCGCGAACTGAGGCTCCACTAAAACGTCACCTCCAGGATTCCACCCTCCGGGTACTAGGGTTGCTCGCTGTGCTCGCCCCGTCGGAACCTAGGCTCACTTAGTTCGCCGATTCGCCTTCGACGCCACTTGCACCACTAAAAAAGCAGCCAAAATGGCTGCTTTTTTAGTGGCGGAGCATGTGGGTCTGGAACCAGTGTGTCCCATATGCAAATACACCTTCCAGGCTAATTTATCGAAAATGAGACAAATGGGACAGTATAAAAAAGGAAGTGTCTCACCTTGCAAAACACGAATAAAATACGTAACATATCGGAAATATTTAAAAAATAGATTGAATCAGTGGTACGTTCCATAAATAGAGAAATTCCTAGTCCAAATCAATGCCGTTTCTTAAAAGAAGGCTCTAGATGTCATTCGCGTGGGGCTCTTGCACCTACAAATGCGGAAATGGTAGTAAATGATGATTATGAAATACTGCTCTACTGCGTCGCAAGTTTATCTACCTTGGCACAACAATCATGTAGTAATTATGATCAAGCTAGCCCCGACTCTGAAAAAACTAGCGATTAGGTACCTGCCCAATTCCAATCATGTGCCGAGCAAATTCCGCAGGCACCTGCTGTCGAAGGGTTGACTCATTCATTAAAAATTCTACAAATTGATCAATTGTCTGATCAACATCATAGTTCATTGCTTGAAGAAAACGAGTATAGGTATTCAGGAAGTAATTAATTCCAAATACCTCGACGTTTTCTAGTTCTCCACTAAACAATTCCTTTAGCTGCTCTTCTGTATAGAAAACTTTATCAATTCCTTTTTCGGTTGCTGTGCTGTAACCACCCATTTCGAGACCATGACCCACACGAAGTGTGTAAGGCATAAGAGCAACAAAACCACCCGGTTTAACGACTCTTACAATCTCTCTCAATAACTCTTCAGGGAAAAGTGAGTAAGACATTGGTCCATAAAGGCTCACGGCTGAATCAAAACTTTCATCTGCAAATGGGAGGTGATGCATATCTGCCACAATGAAAGGTTGCTCGGGATGTTTCACTTTTGCTTGATGGGTCATTTTGGGTGATAATTCAATACCAACATAATCCTCATGATCCATGATTTCATAAAGCAATCCGCTACCGGCCCCTACATCTAAAACCCGTCCTTTCAGATATCTGCTCAGGATGTCTGCTACTACAGCATCCTCTGCGCGGCAAGTAATCGAAGAATAACCATTATCATAGTCATCTGTCTCTGTATCGTAAAATTGGGCAATTTGTTGAAGGCGTTCGGTTTCTGAGCTCATGATATCTTTCTATGTCTAAATTGATAGAAATATATCACATGTAGTGGATATTTCAAGTATATCCACTTTATTGATTACAAAATATGTACAACTGATGCAGTGGATTCTATTCCTGAGCGTAAAGCATCAGGCTTCATTTTGATTGTTTTATTGTGAACACCCGGATTAATATATACCTCATTTTGATTCAGAAGGTCGCTATCAAGGACAACTGGGTAGGATCCTGAGTAGCCAAAAGGTGAAAGTGCTCCAATCTCTACTCCGAGTTGCTCATTTACTTCCTCTGGGTTAGCCAATTTAACTCTTTTCACACCAAGATGTTGAGCAATTTGCTCAAAATCAACCTGTTTGTTTCCTGTCCACACTATCAAAACATGGCTATAGGCTTTTTTCGATGTATATGCACGAGCAAATAGAACTTTGACACCTTCTTCTGGTAAGTTCCCGCACACTTCTTGAGCTTCTTGCATTGTGTAGACGGGTTCATGCTCCATGACAGAATGCGCGATGCTTTGGGCGATTAAACTATCAATTACAGTCTGAAAAACAGATTTACTCATATTTTCATCTCGTGGAGTATCATTTTCATGCTCAGTAGACATTATTACATCCTCATAGGAGCTTCAATCCCGAGAAGTTCAAGTCCTGTTTGAATAGTTTGTGCTACAGTTACTGTAATAGCTAAACGACTCATTCGCTTGTCGTAATCTTCTTCTCTTAAAACAGATACTTGATGATAAAAGGCATTGAATGCTTTTGCTAGCTCGTAAATATGAGAAGCGATTTTTGAAGGATTGTATGATTGGCCAGCATCTTTAACCACCTCTGGAAATTCTGCAACACGCTGAATGACTGCCTTCTCTGTTGCATGTTCAGGGTTAACTTGAACTGAGCTTAGTGCACGGACGTCAATCCCTTCAAGCAAAGATGCCGCTCGAGCATGAGTATATTGAACATACGGAGCACTATTTCCTTCCATGGTGAGCATCGAATCCCAGTCGAACACAATTGATCGACGAGGGTCAGCCATTAAGTCATTCCATTTCAAAGCACCCACCGCTACTTGTCTTACTAATTCTTCTTTTTCGCGTTCAGAAGTCACGTGGGATCTTTCACTGACTAATTCTCGTGTGCGGGCAAATGCTTCATTTACTACATCTTCCAAAAGAATAACCCGCCCTTTACGTGTGGACATCTTACCCTCTGGAAGACTAATCATTCCAAAATAGACATGTTTGCTTTTTTCAGCTAATGGGTATCCCATTCTTCGTAATATTTCAAAGAATTGTTCAAAATAAAATTTTTGATCTTCGCCAACAACATAGATCATGCCGTCTGTGCTCTCAACATCGCTTCTGTGAATACCTGTAGCTATTTCTCGGGTTAGGTAGAGTGTTGCACCATCTGATTTTTGGATAATAGCTGTCCCTAAATTATCATCTTCCATGTCTACTACGAGAGCTCCATCACTCTCAGTAGCAATGCCACTTTCCCTTACTTTTTGAATTGCTTCCGGTAGCATTCCTTCATAATAGCTTTCACCTCTTGTCCAATCAAAATCTACACCAAGAACGTCATACATACGTTGGAACTCTTGCAGAGACCAATCAACAATTTGTTGCCAACGAGCTCTGGCCTCAGGATCACCCTGTTCTAGGCGTCTAAACCATTCTCGACCCTCATTTTTTATCTGTTCAGCTTTTTGAGCAGCTTCTTCATCCTTTAAACCCTTATAGAGATCACTATCTGCCTCACCAGCATCACTAATGCGAACATATAATTTTTGCAACTCTGCTATAGGGTCTTGTGCTATTTGTTCCTCATCACCCCAAAGTTCAATTGCTCGTAGAAGATGCCCAAATTGAGTTCCCCAGTCTCCTAGGTGGTTATCTTTTATGACCTCAAAATCTAAATGTTCAAAAATTCTTGCTAACGAGTCTCCAATGATGGTGGAACGGAGATGTCCAACACTCATACGTTTCGCAATATTGGGAGATGACATGTCAATGACAATTCTTTGACCAGTCCCAATCAGCTCTTTTCCATAGTCAGCACCCATTTCAAAGACACTGTCACGAACCATTTCAGCATAACGTGCATAATTGATTCTTGCGTTTATGTATGGACCAACTGCAACATACTCAGCGATTACTCCATTGGGTTCAACCTGAATTTGCGTTGCAATTTCTTGAGCAATTTGTGCTGGGTTCTTTTTTAAGATTTTTGCCAAAGGAGCACAATGAATACCAAAATCACCATCCACATTATCAGGAGATTCTTTTACCATCATTTGTTCGAGGATTTCATCTTCGAGACCAATTGAACGCAATGCTTCCTTGAATTCGTTATTTATTTGACTGATTGGATAGGTTGTTTTTGTCATAGCAATTAAAAATTCAATCGGCAAGCCTGGATTAAGTTCTCCTCTTGATTCCTGTTCTTCATGACTTGAATATCGTTCTTTTCTTCGACGTGGCATATGAAATCCTCCTAAGGTTTAGCGCATTTCTGATGTTGCACAATGGGCACCACCATAAAACTTTGTTAATTCATTCATTCTCAAGAGGACAGCGTTCACAGCGTGCTCACGAATAAACCGCGTAACATTCGGTGTCCCGTCTCTAGTAACAAAAACCGTAGTATCTCCAGTCTGGCTACCATGTACTAGCACATTTGGAGCGTAATCTAACTGTTCTTGTCTGGTCATATCATACACGTGATCCGCGTTTTGCTCAATCCATTCGGCAAAAGTCCCTTCACGCATATTTTCAGGTTTCACTTTCACAATTCGCCCCATTTTTCTCATAAGGATAGATACATCACGATGGCGTGTTATTTCACCACAATGAACAATTGCTCCAGGAGCAATTTGTTGAGCAAAAGTGTCGATATGCATCTGATCTTGTGTCCCAGATTTAGGTCCTTCCACTACTACAGGAATAATCCCATCTCCACTGGCACTGAATAGTTTCTCGTGCATTGCGAACCACGCTTTTACTGCACTATATGAAGTACGCTCTGCAGTTCCAATAACTGAAAAAAGCTGTCCGTTCAGTTCCATTGGTAAAATGTCACCACCTTCTATTGATCCACGATTCAACCCAGTAACAACTGGTTTATATTCGAGACCAAGTGCATCAAAGCCGATTTGCGCAAGCGCCACTTCTTGGTCACGAATTGAGTAGAACATCCTATGTGTTCCCATTTGATTTCCAGTTACGTGATTTGTGTCTCTCCAAAAAAGAAAATTACCAGCTGGAGGAAGATTTGGATTGAATGGTTTAATACTTCCTTTTCGATCAAGCACGTTTGTGAGAACACCATTAATTGCTATTGCCGGATCAAGTCCCATTGATTGCACATCTTTATCAAAAAGTTGAACAACTTCATCCACTAAGTGATCGAAGTCATCAACGAGTCCGTATCTTTGTTGAAGTAACTCTGCTCGACGAATAAGCTCGTTTAAAAATTGTTCTCTCGATGTAATAGCCAAATCGTAGCGCTGTGCCAATTCAGTACCAATAATCTCTCTCATGTTAAAGGACTGAATACCATGCTGTTCGAAGGTTTCTCTCATTCGGTCATGATCTCGTCGTGCTTCAACAACACTCGCATCAGCAGAATTAGGTTCAAATAAGGATTTTTCGGGAGGAAGTGTTAAACAAACTGCTGCTTCTGTACCTGGAGGACCCGAAAGAACTGATTTAATTGGGTCTAAAGGTGAGTAATTCTCGGCTCGCATGTTTGTTTCCTATCTAGGCAAGCAGTTAATATTTCTCCGAAAATACCACAAAATACATCAATTGTAAACATCTATTGATGTTAGAAACGCAAAGCTAATTAATTAGATAGATATCAATCGTATATAACTATATACTCTCCCTAAAATGATTTTTTACTTTCGAAGACGTCTTCATCGCTAATGAATACAACTCAATAAATCCAGCACTCGAGTTTTGATTAAACTTGCCATTTTTGTTGAATGTGGCTAAGTCAGCATCGAATAGTGAATGTGGTGAAGTGACGCTAACAACATCAGCTCGACCTTTATACAATTTGAGTTTTACGATCCCACTCACTTTTTGATTCATAGAATCAATATAAGCATTCAGATGTCGCATGCTTGGCTCTTGCCATTTCGCACTGTAGCAAAGGTATGCCCATTTTGAATCAACAAACTCCTTAAGCTCGTTTTCGGTCTGAGTGCTGACGAGTTTTTCCAAATTGTAGTGTGCCAGAGTAATTGCATGTGCCGCTGGGGCTTCGTAGACTCCTCTAACTTTCAAACCAACCAAACGGTCCTCAATCAAGATGGTGTAACCAACTCCATGTTTGCCAACAATACTATTCGCTTCGTGAATCAGTTCAACTAGAGACATCTGCTTGCCATTCAAAGCAACAGGCAAACCTTTCAAAAACTCAATCTCCAAGTATTCTGGCTTGTCTGGAGCTTGTTCTGGCAAAGTAGTAACTTGTAGAATTTGTTCTAGCTTGGGTTCTTGTTTAGGATCTTCAATCTCTCCACCTTCTCCAGTCACCCCCCACATATTGTCATCCCAGGAGTAGGGAACATTTTTTTTGGCTTGCTTGGTTTCGATACCATGCTTGGCGGCGTACTTGAGCTGTTCATCTCTGCCCATGCTCCATTCACGCACTGGTGCAATCGCTTTCATGTAAGGATCTTCACAAAGAATTGAGCTTTCAATACGTACTTGATCATTGCCCTTGCCAGTAGCTCCATGGGCGATAACCGTTGCTCCCTCTGCATGAGCGATTTCTACCGCTTTTTTAGCGAGCAGTGGACGTCCAATCGGAGTGCTCAGATGGTACTCACCCTGGTAACTCCCATTCGCCTTGATTGCTTGAGCGATATACTTATTGGCAAACTCTTCTTTGCAATCTAGGACAATTGCCTTCTTTGCTCCAAGCTTGATCGCTTTTTGCTTAATTGCTTCGAGATCATCAGCTTGTTGACCAATATCTATCGTTAAAGCGATAACTTCAGCTCCGTAAGAATCCTGAATCCACTTGAGCATGACCGAAGTATCAAGTCCGCCTGAGTAGAGTAGAACTACTTTGTTTATTTGATCGCCTTCGTGAACTTCATGAGAGGCTATCTTTTTGTAATTTGTTTGTGTTTGCATGTTTTCCTTATTTGAGTAAATCTTGTAATTTTTGTTGAAAGTGTTTGTTTTGTTTTTTCCAGTATGTACGCTCAAGGCGAGACCTTTTTTGTGTAATTCCTAGTTGTAAGTTGCCAGTGGATCCCTGTGAGATTGCTTTCATTAACAACTCTGCTATGTCGAAATCTGGAATCTCATGTAGATGATCCTTAACGTATCGATACGCTTCTCGAAACGGCATGTCTTTTTCTTCTACTAACACATATGCCCAATGAGCAGCAAAAAGTTCTTTAGGAATATGGTGTTCTACTTTTTCTTGATTGATTGTGAGCGTCTCTACATGCAGTTGGGCTACTTGAAGTGATTCAAGCGTTGTTTGAAAAGCTGAGATAAGACTTCCCTTGGCTTGTTGCAAATCTCTGTTATATCCAGAGGGGATGCTCGCCAAACTGGTGCTTAATTGAAGTTGAGTGGAGACTATTTGATGATACTTTGATCGCATTAACTCTAAAGCGTCCCAGTTTTGTTTCTGAGGCATGATACTACTGCCCGTACCAAGTTCTTTGGCAAAAGAAATGTAGCCAAATGGTTCAGTTGTAAAAATAAGACAGTCAGTCGCAAATTTATTAAGCGTTGCCATGATCTGGCACAGTGCATGGATAGTTACCGCTTCAATTTTCCCTCGTGAGTTTTGACAATACAGGGCATTGTTTTGAACTTTCTCAAAGCCAAGTAAATGAGCTGTGAATTCTCGGTCAAGTGGTAGAGTTACACCATACGCCGCTCCAGAACCAAGCGGCGACTGATTATTGAGTTGATAGGCAGTTTTTAATACTTCTAGATCGTCGAGCAAGCTTTCTGCATAGGCTCCAAGCCACAACCCAAATGATGACAACATAGCAGGTTGCATGTGGGTCATGCCAGCTAGGGGAACATTTTGGTAGTTTTCAGCTTGTTTGAGAAAACTTTCAATAAGTGCAATAGAGCTCTCAGCAATTTTTGAAATTTGTGTTTTTGAGTAGAGTCGAATATCAACAAGTACTTGATCATTTCTTGATCGTCCGGTGTGCAGTTTTCCACCCGATTCTGGATGCAAATTCGTGAGTTCGGTTTCAACCTTGGTGTGAATATCTTCATCACCCAGTGAGAGATTCATTTCTCCACTGGAAAACTGTTTTAAGATTGCTTTCAATCCAGCATGTATCTGTTTAAAGTCTTTCTCTTCAATCAGGTTCTGCTTCTGAAGCATCTTGGCATGTGCCAGAGATCCGTAGATATCAAACTCGGCTAGATGGGTATCCAACAAAACGTCCTCTCCAGAAGTGTACTTTTCTATCAAAGCGTTAATTGTATGAGTGGTTTGCCACAGTTTTTTTGTCATAGTTTTTTTCATTTATTTTTTCTTTGGTGAGCCCGGCAGGATTCGAACCTGCGACCTTCAGTTCCGCAAACTGACGCTCTATCCAACTGAGCTACGAGCGCATGGTGCCCTAGGAGGGATTCGAACCCCCGCAAAACCCGGTTCCGAAGACCGGTGCTCTATCCACTGAGCTACTAAGGCATTCTCACGTGCGTTTGGTGGGACTCGAACCCACAACCTACTGCTTAGAAGGCAGTTGCTCTATCCCTTGAGCTACAAACGCAAAAACGCCCCTTCACCTACCTCTTATCAGTAGACAAAGGGGCGTTTTCTGTAAACGCGGTACCACCCTTATTCTCTAAGTAATTACTCACTTAGACTTTACACCTGCTCTGTTACTCGATTTGAGTGACACAGATTTGAGTTATAACGGACTCGAATCGATCTCGATTTTGCGAGACTCCGCACTAGATTATATCTAGATTCATTGAGCGCGACTTCAATTCAAACGGATTTATTTGTTTTTAACAACAAAGAAATTATAACAAACATCTTATTGCGTTCAAGATTTAAATTGAGATTTAGAAATTAACATATCTAAAATAATCATCTGTAATTTTTGTAGATCATCAACTGATATTCGTTCATTAGTTGTATGAGGATCAATAACCCCGTCACTCACTGTTACAACTTCTAATCCTAGTTCAGCAAATGAGTTTGCGTCACTTATTCCAAACACTTTTTTCTTTTTTAGAGGTAAATTATACTTATTAAGAATTTTTTCTATAAAATGAACCTGTTGTGAGTTATCTTTATGTGTATATCCACTACAATAACCACTAGTGCTAAATTTGAATATCGCATTTCCAAATTGTTTTTGGGTTTGATTTAGTCTTAACTCCAGCTTTTCAAGCATGTTCTTGAATTTTGTTGCCGAAAAACTACGAATTTCTCCTTCTACAACAACCTTCTCAGGAATAGCATTTATTGCTGATCCTCCGCATATTTTTCCAATATTGAGAAAAACATCTTTCTCGTCATTTGCACCCAGTCTCAAAGTCTCAATGTACTTGGTGGCGAATCGTAAAGCATTCACACCTTTTTCGGGAAAACAAGCATGTGCCCCTCTCCCGATAAATTCTATGTAAAAATTCACTATAAATGGGGCTGAAGTCACGATAGTTCCTAGTGGTTCAGCATAATCAAAAATATAGCCTTGCTTATTTTCAATAAGTTTGGTGTCAAAAAATTCAGCACCACCACCGGTTTCTTCTTTCACTGTAAATACGAGTTCAATTCCATTAATTGGCTTTATCAACATCCATTCATCAACTGCTGTAAGAATCGCAGCCATGGATGCTTTGTTATCTGCTCCTAAAATAGTATTGCCTTGGCTTTGAATTACTCCATCTTGAATAATTGGATGAATAGACCTTCCTGGTTCGACAGTGTCCATATGGGCACATAAAAAGAAGGGGATGAGAGTATCTCCCTCTTTTTTTAAAACAAGATTACCGACACTATCAGTGAAGTGAGACAGATTTCTTGATTTTCCCCATTGAATAAGCCATTTTCTAACATTTTCCTCACTACCTGATGGACTATCGATTTTTACTAACTCAAAAAATGTATCAATTAATGTCATGATTACTTAACTTTAACAGGTTTCAGATCGTAAATGGTATCAACACAACTTTTTCCTTCAGGAAGATCTTCCTTGTGCTTACATCCACAGGTCTGACACATCACAAAAGCATCAGGATGCATCTGACGTTGATCGATTTCTGTTGCACCGTATTTTTCAAATATTGGGGCTGAATTATCGTTACCAAATGCAACTAATCTTTTACCATTAGTTCGAGATAAAATTGCTTGCAGTAACCCTTTTCCAACACCTTTAGCTTGAGTATTAGGTGACACAGCCCATCCACCAAATTCTAATGTTCCATCTGGGTACTCAAATGTTACTGCAGCTGTTCCAATAAGTGCTTCCTTCTCATCCACGGCTAATGCCAACATGCCTTGAGATGCAATCTTAGCTAGCTGATCTGCTGTAACAGCAAGCATTATGCCTTGTTCTGCAAAGTAGTTAATTAAAGTCGCGGCAAGGTTTAGCAAAGCCTCATCATTTTCTGAAGGAAAAACGATCTCATACGATCTTGACTCATGGGGACTAATCATAGTACTACTCCTTTTTCTAACAATGCATCTCTACGATCTACAACTGATTTCAATGCAACTTCGGGGTTATAGAGTAATGCTGATAATTGTTTTAATGATCTAGGATTAAGGGAGCTCATCCGTGTCAATAAATAAGATGGCAATGCCTCGCCTTGCATCGCTTTTCGAACAACACTAATTTGGGTGGGAAAAGTTATACCTTCTACAAAGCTTAGGCCATTATCGGTAGCGACTACCTGTCCATTAGGGAGAAACAAAATGTCATTTGATGTTCGATCGATGAGTCCAGCTAAGTAATCCAAAGCAGCTAATTCTACCCATGCTGGACTTGGTTCCAAAGACTCAAAGAAATAATGGGGCTTTACCTCCGCACTATCATAAAAAGGACTTAAAGATCCACAATCATCATCTTTGAGACTGTAGGAAATTGCAGGGATTGCAGAACTAACCCCGATCATTTGTGCTAATTGAAAAAATGCAACGTGATGGTGCACTTCATATGGTTTTGGAATTCTCTGATCTGTTTGAAATCGAACTCCTTTTTCTGGGTAGTACAAAGCTTTCGATTTCCGTCCTTGCTGAGTTACTTCAACCAATAAGCTAATATTCTTTGTGTGGCCTCTTACCTCAATTGGTTTCACTTCTTCAAATTGCTCAGAAAACTGACGTTGTTCTTTACCTCTACGCATAATTACCTTTTCGTGTAAATTATGGGTATTATAGCTCAAAATGGGTGGTTGTCATGAGGAAACAGTGCAATTATCAATTCACTATTCTCGAATCAGATCTAATGAGAAGCCATGCTCACGAGCAGAAGAAAATAACTTGAATCCTGCCGCATGCTGTTTATCAGTCAATTTTTTGTGTTTGGAGACATAAATACCTAGAGAAAAAGCAAATCTATTTTGGTATGAAGAAAACTTCCCAGATTTCTTTCCCCAGTGAGCTAGGCTAAACCAAAAGTTCTCATTTAGAGCAATTTGTTTATATTCATTCTTCAATTCTTCATCGCTAACAAAGATAGTATTGATATTTTCAACAATCTCACTTTGTACCGGCTGTTCGTTGAGACCAACCTCAGCTGAAGGTTCTTTTGACATTTCAACTTCATCTTCATCTAGATCAAAGGCTGGTTGGTAATCTATTTTAGATGGTACATTTTCAGAAAGAATTTTTTTCGAAAACTTACTATTCCCATCTAAATCAGCATCGTACTCTTTTAGTACCTTCCTTAGTGCATCCAACTCCTCGTCATACTCTTTTTCATCAAACCAGTTTCCAGACCAAATTCGATATACTTCATATCCGTTATCCCGTAGTTGCTGCATTCTAAAGTAATCGTAAGCATATGCTTCAGATGTGCCATGGTATGAGGCACCATCACACTCGATTACCAATGGTTTCCTAGTATCGTCTATTGGGTCAATGAGAAAATCGACTCGAAAAGAACCAATCCAAACTTGAGATCTTATTCGACTATTATCAGGAACAATACGAGTTAATTCGTCATATACTTCTTCTTCAAACGGAGATTCTGTTTCAATAAAATGCGGTACGGAAATCGCTTCTTCAGTTGAACCTTGCTTTACCACCCCCCAAAACATGCTCTATCTGTTTTTGATTCCCTTCACTCACAGCCTTTGCGTAGGCAAGGTA
>CAYUUK010000010.1:0-40038 GCA_964447905.1 uncultured Pseudomonadales bacterium
GCATTTCCCCTCCTGCCTTAAATATACAACATGCGCTAATTGGTTAGCAATACCTAATTTAGTACGTGCTTACGAAGTAGAACCAAAGATTTTTTTAAATGTAAGATGTGAAATTGTAAAATATCTACCTTGTAGAGTTGGTAGGTTATCATCGTCCTCAGTGATTTTAATGTAAGTTCTATCTCCTTTGTTGCCAACATACTCTAGTTCAGTACCTTGGGGAATAGTTGTCACAGCCATTATGTTACTCACTACAGTGAAGTCGCGTCGGTAGTTTTCGCTGCTTGAATCGCTCGATAAATCAATAACTCTTCTCTCAAGATCTTGACTTAACCTAACTGTGGCACCAGGTTTTATCAACTTCATCTCGACATTAATATCGGCTTCTACTAGAGTAATTATACTTCCCGGGACTTCAGACATTTGACTACTTTCTGTCTTTTTGATTAATACAATTATATATTATAATGATCATATGAGTCTTGTTTTCGATGCCGCCTACGGTTTCGTCCCCTTTATCCTCCAGAGTGGCGAGCCACTCTACCTCGTTACTCTCCACCACAAAGGCCACTGGGCGTTTCCTAAGGGGCATGCGGAGGGTGATGAAAGCCCCGTGGAGGCAGCTCTGCGTGAGTTGCGGGAGGAGACAGGTTTGGTGCCGAAAAAAGTATATGAAGATACTCGGTTTTTTGAAGAATACACGTTTACTGATTCTGAAGGAAACGAAGTTCAGAAGACCAACACTTTTTGGCTGGCGGAGATGCCGCACCAAGATGTGGTGCCGCAAGAAGAGGAAGTGAAAGATTTTGCTTGGTTGTCCTATGATGAGGCAATGGAGCGAATGACTTTTGAGAGCGCAAAAAAATCACTTCGCCGAGCGCAAGAGTTGTATAACCAACACGTTCGTGGATAATTTGGTGCTGTTTTCCTCTGGGAAATTTGATAGGCTGTGATCATAATTGAACAACAGTGCGTACAGAATTACACTGCGTTTGTTCTCATTACGAAACGAAACACAATTGGCCTGCTCAGTATGGAACGAGACTTATCAGCTTCTTGGATTTTTACCGTGGTGGAGATTCTTATTTTAGCTAGTTTATTGGTATTACTTCCGGGAAGAGCTTCAGTGCGCCAAACGAGTGCGCAGGTTCCTCCGGAAGTAGAGGCAGCGACCGTCAGTACGCTTTCTGGACAGTTTACGGCCGAAAGTACACAATAAATACACACATTTCCCAAAGGGTTTGCTAGAATGGGGTCCTATGCCTGATAAATACTCTGCCGTGTGGGTCAGCCACACCTCAATTTCTGATTTTCTCAAGTGCCCGCGCTCGTACTACTTAAAAAATGTCTATAAAGACCCAAAAACCAATCATAAGATTCAGGTTATGGCGCCACCACTCGCGCTGGGATCGGCGGTACATGATGTTTTGGAGTCGCTGTCCGTTATTCCTACTGATAAACGGTTTGATGAGCCATTACTGGAAAAGTATGAGCGAGTTTGGAAAAAGATCAGCGGTAAGCGTGGTGGTTTTTTGACAGCTGATGTTGAAGACAAATACAAACGACGCGGTGAGGCAATGCTTCGCCGGGTGCAGGAAAACCCTGGTCCCTTGGCTCGTTTGGCGGTGAAAATTAAAGAAGATTTGCCACACTATTGGCTGTCGGAGGAAGACAATATTATTCTCTGTGGGAAAATCGACTGGTTAGAGTATTTCCCCGAAACCGACAGTGTGCATATTATTGATTTCAAGACGAGTAAGTCAGAAGAGGATGGCAGCTCTCTGCAGTTGCCAATTTACCATCTTTTGGTTCATAACTGTCAGCGTCGTAAGGTGGAAGGGGCGAGTTATTGGTATCTCGATTTTAATGACGACCTCACTTCCAAAGAGCTCCCCAATCTTCAAGAGGCACATGATCAGGTCTTAAAAGTGGCCCGAGACATGAAAACGGCCCGCAACCTAGAGCGGTTCCGCTGTCCGCATGGTGATGAGGGCTGCTATGCCTGTAAGCCTATGGAGCGAATCTTGAAAGGCGAAGGTGAGTTTGTTGGTGAAAATGAGTATCGCCAAGATGTCTACATTTTGCCACCTGCGGATAAGTCCGACGAAGAAGAAAGCGTTATTTTATAGTTTCTTTTGCCACATAGCGTGGAAAGAAAATAAGCGAGAGCAGTGAGTTGGACAGTTTAGAGTCGATCAAAACCGTCATCGACTGGCTTTTGCTTCTGGTCGGCCCAGTGATGGAGCCAACCAACTCCGTAGCCAATAACTAAGATAGCCACAACTGTGAGCAGCGTATTGGTCCATCCAAATTGTGCGGGAGTGAGTTTTGTGAGAATGGGTTCTTCGTCGATCATGCCGGTTACTTCAACGAGTGGCCAGAGCACATACCACGAAGAGGCAATGAGACCGAGCAGCACGGCCATGAGCTGATCACGGTACGACGCAAACGCTGCTTTGAGCATACGCACTGTGGTCAAAAATCCAGCAATAATTCCGCTGCCTAAGAAGATCAAGTTCATGACATCTTGTCCGGTAAAAGTGCCGTGCACGATTTGAGAGATGAGCCCAACAACGTAAGTGTAGAGACCCAACACGAGGAGCATAAAAGAGCCACTCACACCAGGAAGCACCATTGCCGAAATAGCGATCATGCCACCAAAGAAGAGATACAAGGGGTGAGCATTTGTAGCCGAAGCCTCATTACCACCTAAGCTTATAAAGACTACCAGGAGAGTAATTCCGGTAGCGGCAGCAATAATCATATTGGCTGCTGACTTTTTCTCCATCTGCGAATACACAATTGACAGTGTAGGCAGCGAGAGAGCAAAGAGGACTGTGTAGAGCTGGCTTGTGTACTCAACCAACAACCAGCTCATTATTGATGAGAGCGTCAGGATGGCTGAAACCATACCAAGTCCCAGCGGAATACCAAAGGGCCACCAGCGGATGCTCAAAAACTGTTTTTTTACATCGGAAAAACTTTTTTTCCTGATGAGGAAGAGCGCGACGTTTTTAGCAAACTCAGTTCCTTGGTAGAGGAGTTCAATAAAGTCATCGTAAATTCCCATGAGCAGGGCCAAAGTTGACCCACTGACACCAGGAATTATTTCTGCTATTCCCAGTACGATACCTTGGGCATAGTTTTTGAGTGGATTGCGGAGAGTTTGCATGCAGCTATAGTAGCATGAGGTGCTTCCCGAAGCATATATTCGCTGAACGTATTCTGGTGGCCTGTATGTTCACAAACCAAACTCTCATAAAACTAGACTCGACCTCTGAGCATCATGGCATCAACCACTCGTTTGACCGAGACAATATAGGCCGCTTGGCGGTACGGAATACTCAGGCGCTCTTGCCAGTCCGCGATGCTGTCGTAGGCGGCAAGCATTTTTTCGCGCAAAGCAGCTTCAACACGTTCTTGTTTCCACTGATCACCAGAAAGGTTTTGTACCCACTCGAAGTAGCTCACGGTGACACCGCCGGCGTTTGCGAGCACATCAGGAATAACGGTTTTCTTTTTTGCTACGAGAGTACCCTCCGCTTCTGGGGTGGTCGGGCCGTTGGCAAGTTCGAGTATGGTATGAGCAACTATGGTGTCTGCGTTTTCTGGTGTAATGGCGTTTTCAAGCGCCGCTGGTACGAGTACGTCCGCTTTGACGCTCACGAACTCGTCGGCAGTCACAAACGTGAGTTTTTTTTCTTTGGCGATGGTGGCAAACGAGCCCAGTTGTTCTTTCCATTGTTCGAGCTGTTGTGGATCAAAACCTTCTGGTGAGTAGATGCCACCACTCGAGTCAGAAACAGCGGTAATCACGAAGCCCATTTCATGTGCCAGACGGGCGAACCACATACCCACGTTGCCGAAACCTTGAACAGCTACTGTGGTGTTCGCAATGTCCCAGTTCAGCCTCTTGGCATGGTGTTCGAGAATAAACGCACCACCTTGACCAGTAGCTTCCGTACGCCCGAGTGACCCGCCAATCTCGAGCGGTTTGCCGGTAAATGTGCCAGGAGCATGTTGTCCAGTGACGGTTTCGTACGTGTCGAGCATCCAGGCCAGAATTTGACCATTCGTATTTACATCTGGAGCGGGGATGTCTTGTTGTGGACCAATGTGCGGCGCCAGCCACTCTGCATAGGCGCGGGAGAGCTTTTGGAGCTCCGTTGAAGAGAGCGTTTTTGGATCAACAATAATGCCACCTTTGCCACCGCCTAGAGGTAGATCAACCACCGCCGTTTTCCAGGTCATCCAGGTTGAAAGTGCTTTTACTTCATCTTCGGAAACAGCGTGATGAAAGCGAATTCCTCCTTTGAAAGGACCACGAGCATCGTTGTGCTGGCTACGAAATGCCGAGAAAGTACCAGAGGAACCATCATCCATCTGTATCGTCAGTTCTGTGGAGTGAAAAGCTTGGGAGGTTTTTAATACTTCAATGGCATTTTGCAGGCGCTCTTGGTGATCAGAATCATACAGGTTTGAGAGCTGAGCAGAGACAGCATCGAGTTGTTGGTGCGCTACAGTCAGAGGAGATACCGACATACAGCCTTTCTACTACGTTTGTAGTTAATTGCATACATCGTAGCAATCTTTTTTTTCTTTGCCAAGACATCATAAATGAGCCATGATGATTGTGATACTATAAAACCACTATGGCAAAAAAAGTAAAGAAACTCCGACGTTCTCAAGATGACAAAATACTCGCTGGTGTTGCTGGCGGTATGGCAGAGTATCTGGGTGTTGACCCGGTGTGGCTGCGTCTTATTTGGGCGTTTCTCTTACTCCCAGGTGGTTTGCCGGGAATACTTCCGTACATTGTGTGTTGGATTGTTATTCCACACGAGAAAGCATAGTGAACTTGCATGGTATTACTCGACGCACATTGGTGGGTAGGTGGTAATCGTGAGCGAGGCATTGGTCGCTATTTAGATGCTTTTTTTCGTTCGTACTGTTCCATACCTGTTTCAGAGCGGGTGTGGGTTTTTCCTGTGCACACTCCGGATGAGCAGAAGGAGCTGTGTGTTCGTCGGTATGGTGGAAAAGCAGTAGAGATCGATTTGTCCCGAAACTTAGCAGAGTCTAGCCAGCAGTGGCAGAAACTTGTCGAGGAGTATGAGCCTCGTTTGGTGTTTATTCCGTCGCCATTTGAGCGACCATGGAGTTTTCTACAACTGGGTGAGGCTTTGTTTGGCGAGCGTGGCACAAAAGATGCTCGTTTTGAGTATGACGTCGAAGCGATTATTTTTGACCTTTTACCCGCGGAGTATCCAGCGCAGATTTTGCGAGCTTGGCCAGAGCAAGATCAAAGTGAGTATCGGGAGCGTTTACAGCAGGTGTCTCGGTGCAAGCGTTTGTACGCAATTTCTCCATCAGTGAAGAAGAGTATTGTTCAGATACTTCAAGTGCCCACGAGAAACGTGACGGTTTTGGAATTTGGTATGGCAGTGGATTGGTTGGCGGTGCCGGGAGGCGCGGTTGGCCAAGGCCAACCGCGCCTCCCCCACCGCCCCATAGCCATCTCAATATCCGGTGGCGAGTGGCGAAAAAATCTTGCTGGCACACTCGAGTACTATGCTGCCCATCTTGCGGCAACCTATGATCTCGTGGTTGTGTGTCGCCTGAGTATACGTGAGCGTCTGCGCTTTACACTGTTAGCTTGGCAACTTGGTGTGGGTCCCAGAGTGCACTTTACGGGTGAGTTGAGTGAAGAGAAGAAATGGCAGTATTTACTTTCGGCAGAAGTGGGAGTCTTTCTTTCGCATGCCGAAGGCTTGGGGATTCCACTTTTGGAGTATACCCGAGCGGCTATTCCGCGAATAATTACGAGCTCGCAAATTCAGTCGCAAAAGATTACTGATTTTTTACCAGACTATACTGAGATCGCAACGGAAATTTCCGAGTAAATTTTCCTCACTGATTATACTGAGAACCCGAGCGGCTATGCGCTCATTTCTTCACGCACAATGCGGGAAACACTGCCACCGTCAGCGCGGCCTTGTACGCGTCCCATGACTTGTCCGATGAGTGGACCCATCTGATCTTGATCTGGGTTTTGGGCGAGTACGTCTTGCACAATGGTTCGAAGTTCATCATCTGAGAGTTGCTGTGGCAGGTACTGTTTCCAGATTTCTATCTTTTTTTCCTCTTCAGTTATGAGATCGCTGCGGTCACCATCACGGTACTGCTCGATAGCTTCTTCAGCGTTTTTGACGAGTTTGCGAACGACCTTGGTAAATTCTTCTTCGGTGAGGGATTCACGGTTTGGCTTGTCGATTTCAGCATTTTTTACTTGGGAGAGCAGAAAGCGGATAGCATCAAGGGCTTCACGATCTTTGCTTTTCATGGCTGCTTTCATATCGTCTGTGAGTCGCTGTACTGGTGTCATGGGTGCCTTTCATGTTTTTACACTCTTTTCGTCTCGTTTTATTGTACCTGATGCTCTGGTATGATGACCGCATGAGTATTGATGTTTTTCAAAATGTGTTGATTACTGGTGGAGCCGGATTTATTGGATCACATTTGGTTGACCGAATTCGT
The DNA here is from genome assembly GCA_964447905.1 of uncultured Pseudomonadales bacterium. Classification (GTDB taxonomy): domain Bacteria; phylum Patescibacteriota; class Microgenomatia; order UBA1400; family UBA1396; genus JAJOJK01. Next base: position 6,538 of record CAYUUK010000010.1, read on the forward strand.
GCGGAGAAACCAGACGGACAGATAACGATTATTGATAATTACGTCACCGGCAGTAAAGAGAATATCTTGCAGCATCTGAATGACCCAGCTGTAACTGTGATCGAGCACGATCTAACAGATATGTCGTGGTTGGAAACCTTTCTTAGTGAGCAGTCAGCGGAAGATGTGGCTCCTTTTTCGCTTATTTTGCACTTTGCCTCGCCGGCAAGTCCTCCGAGATATCAAGATTTGCCGGTTATGACTTACCAAGTAAATAGCATGGTGACTCATTTTTTGGCTCAGTACGCCGCCCAAAACGGAAGTCGGATGCTCTTTGCGTCGACTTCGGAAGTATATGGTGATTCTTTAGAACACCCCCAAACTGAAACGTACTGGGGAAATGTCAATCCCAATGGACAGCGGTCCTGCTACGACGAGGCCAAACGCTTAGGCGAAACAATATCTGGTGTATGGCATCGGGAGTATGGAGCTGATACTCGACTGATCCGAATTTTCAACACCTACGGTCCACGCATGGACCTCTATGATGGACGCGTTATTCCCGATTTTAGCTTGCGGGCTTTAAAGAAAGAGCCACTGGAAATATATGGAGATGGACAACAGACTCGGTCATTTTGTTATGTAGACGATTTGGTAGAGGGCATAGTTCGTTTTGTGCAGAAAGATGGTCTCGATGGCGAAACACTCAACTTAGGAAATCCAGACGAGTACACGATGTTGGAGCTCGCGGACAAAATCGAGAGCACGGCCGGGTATACGGTGGAGCGTTCTTTCCACCCTCTGCCCAGCGATGATCCGCGTCGGCGCCAGCCAAACATTTCTAAGGCAAAGGCTTTGCTTGACTGGGAGCCACGTGTTTCACTCGATGCTGGTTTACGTACAACGCTGGAGTACTTTACAACTATTATTCGTCCATCATGACAAAAGATCGAACACAGACAGTTTTTTTCTCTCGCTGGTGGTGGCACATAGTATTTATTTGTGTGCTGGCTCTTTTATTGCGCTTCCCACTCCTCAATGGTTCGTTTTGGCTCGATGAGGCGGCCCAAGCGCTAGAAAGTACTCGGCCGTGGTGGCAGCAGTTCGCGCTCGCTGAAGACTTTCAGCCACCGTTTATTCACATTGTGGTGCATGTGCTTCAGTATTTTTCACAGAGTGAGTGGTGGCTGCGTGTGGCCTCTCTCTTACCAGGAATTGGCTCGATACTGCTGGTAATGCTCGGACTGCAAAAAGCGACGCGATCTCACAAAATAGCTTTACTTGCCGGTACTCTGTTGGCTCTTTCGAATATACACATCTTCTTTTCGCAAGAGCTGCGTCCGTATATGTGGGGAGTTTTCTGGGGAGTGGCTAGCTGGGCAACCTACCAATTTTGGCAAGACTCGGCAGCTCAGAACAGAAAAAAGTGGCAAACACTTTTTGTGCTCACCAATGCTTTTGGATTATTGAGTTCATACGTGTTTTTGTTTTGGTGGATGGCACAGTGGTTGTTGTTCGTTTTCCAGACTCCTCGCCGCTGGTGGCGGGTGAGCTCCTTGTTTCTGGTATCATCTCTCTTTTTTATGGTTTGGTATCCTGGCTTTTTAGAGCAGTGGCGGGTTGGACAAACGCTCCAGGCTTCATTGCCGGGCTGGGCAGAAGTGGTAAGTACTCCATTTCTCAAAGCTATTCCTTTGACGTTGGCTAAATTCCTCACTGGGGTGAAAGAAGTAGATATTTCTCCATTTTTTGCTGTGACTGTTGGCGGGTGGTGGGTACTGTTGGCTGCTGGTGTGGTGTGGAGCTGGTGGGAAACACGAATCAAGAATGAGCGTTTGCACAAGGTACTTGAGCAGCTCGTTATCTTGGTCGGTTCAGCGCTCCTTATGGCTTGGCTTTTTACCCTCCTGACGCCAGTACTGGCTCCCAAACTTGTGCTCTATATTTTCCCCTTTATTCTTGCTTTGGTGGCAGCTGTATTTGCGGTGCGGCGGTGGTTGGGTACACTCCTCATCATCTGGTTCTTACTCTGGCAAGGAGTTGCCAATTGGGGGTACTGGACCCAGCCTCAGTTGCAACGAGAAAACTGGAAAAGCTTGGTGCAAGAAATTGAAACCTCTTTTTCTCCCACAAATACAGCTGTATTGTTTGGGTTTGAAGGCCCATTTGCTCCCTGGGAGTGGTATGCCAGTGAAAGCTGGACTACATTTGCGACCGGAACTACTCCTCCGGATACCTACGAGGCAGTGGAGCGCAAACTGGCTGGTGTGCAAAACTACGAGTACGTTTTGGTGTTTGAATATCTTCGAGATCTCACTGATCCAGAAAGAAAAATAGAGTTCGTGCTCACAGAGTGGGGCTACGAGGAGGTGGGTGCAATAACGTATCCCAATATTGGTCCTGTACGGATGTGGGTAAAAGAAAAACTCTTTGCACAACGGAGTACACATGCCGAATAATTCGCAAATCCACGCTATGATTGATGTTTCTTCGTATCCATACGGTCGGGGAGTATCTCGTTATACCAGTAACTTGGTCGAAGCTCTCGCCAGTCTGCCACACACCGAACTCACCGTATTGGGGTACTCACTTCGGGCGAGTGCCGAGCTCAAAGAGTGGTCGAATCAATTTGGATCAAGTGTGCACAAGCGCGTGTTTTCTGTGCCTCCTACCGCGGTTCACACTGCTTGGGAGTATTTGGGTGTACCAAAAGTGGAGTGGATACAGTCTCAAGCGGATGTTTTCCACGCCTGGGATTGGCACCTGGCGCCAATTGGCACGACTCCACAAGTGGTCACGATTCATGACTTAGCCTATAAACTCTTTCCAGAAACAGCTCACCCAAAGGTGGTGGCTCGTTATGATGTGTTGTTGCAGACGCTAGAGCAAAATCCCGATATTCAGATTATTGCTGTTTCGGAGTCAACAAAGCGCGATATTCTTAACTTCACTTCGATACCGCAAGAACAAGTTACTGTTGTGTACGAAGCGCAGCCGAGTGAAGCGCAGTACGTGCCAGCTCAAGAAGAAATCGAGTCAGTGCGTCAAAGTTTGCCTGGCAATAAGCCTTTCTGGCTTACTGTGGGAACAACCGAGCCACGAAAAAATCTCCAGCGGGTAATCGCCGCGTGGAGAAAGGTCAAAGAAGCGTATGATCTCTACATTGTTGGGGCTGCTGGTTGGGACACTTTGCCGCAGGAAAGTGGCATGTATTTTCTTGGCTACGTTGAGCCCAAGCCGCTAGCCAGTTACTATCGACTGGCTCATGCTTTGGTGTATACATCTTTGTATGAAGGATTTGGACTGCCGATCTTGGAAGCGTATTTTCACGGTTGCCCGGTGGTGACTTCGCAAGTATCCAGTATGGCGGAAATCGCCGGACCGGGAGCTCTCTTGGTTGATCCCTATAACGTTGACGCTATTGCTGAAGCGTGCCAGAGCATTGAGTTGCCAGATTCGACTGCCAGAAAACGACGCATCCAACAGATGCAGCAAACACTGAACCAGTTTTCTTGGCAGCAAGCAGCAAAAGAGACGCGAGCTGTCTACCAAAAAGCAGTGGCTTAAAGACGAAGGAATTCACGTATGCAGTACACGATTGGCATTGATGGAAATGAAGCAAATGTGCACAACCGCGTGGGCAGTAACGTTTACGCGTTTGAGATGCTGTATGGGTTGCATCGCTGGCTCGAAGAAACAAAGGCGTTTACAGTTACAGTCTATCTGGCTCAAGAGCCGCTCTCTGATTTACCCGCAGAAACTGATTGGTGGCAGTACCAAGTCGTGCCGCATGTGCCATTTTGGACACTCTGGCGTTTGCCGATTTCACTCTGGCAGCACCAGGAAATTGACTTTTTCTTTTCTCCCGGACACTACACGCCACTGTTTTCGCCAGTGCCGATTGCGCCGACCATTATGGACTTGGCTTTTGAGCTCTACAGTGATCAGTTTTTAGCCAAAGACTACTGGCAGCTGCATCTTTTGACGCAACGGTCAGTCCAGAATGCGGCCCATGTCTTTGCTATTTCGGAAGCAACTAAAGCAGATATTGTGGAGATGTACCAGTGTGATGCAGAGGAGATCTCGGTGGTGTACCCTGGTTTGCCGGAGAAAGTAGAAATACCCAGTTCACCGAGTGTGGAGCAAGTACTGCAGAGCAAACAAATATCAGCACCATACATTATTTTTGTTGGGACTCTCCAACCGCGTAAAAATATTGAACGACTTATTGGTGCTTTTGAGCGAGTTCGCCAAAACGGATGGGATGGAGAGCTGGTTTTAGCTGGCAAAATCGGTTGGAAGAGTGAGAGCATTGTGCAGCGCATCGAGACATCGTCAGCCAAGAAGTATATTCGCCAGTTGGGATTTGTGAGTGATGCTGAGAAAAGTGCGCTCATTGCAGGTGCTGAAGCCTTGGTTTTACCAGGGCTCTACGAAGGTTTTGGTATCCCACCTCTTGAAGCGGTGGCGCTTGGTACAGTGCCGGTGGTTTCAGATGTCTCATCTCTGCCGGAGGTAGTAGGTGAAGATGGAATTTGTGTTGATCCTGACTCCGTTGAAGATATTGCCCGCGGGATAGAGGAGGTGCTGGCTTGCTCAGCTGCAGAGAGAAATGCGTTACTGCAAAAACTGCAATCGCACACGCAACAATTTTCCTGGGATGCTTCGGCTAAGGTACTTGGTGAGAAGTTGACTGAGTTGGTCCGTAATACTCGGCGCGCATAAGACGTGGTATGGTTGTATACACATATGACTCAGAAACCATATCGGCAAGTTATTCTCGGGATTGATCCTGGATATGATCGGTGTGGGTGGGCGGTTGTTGCTCAGCAAAATACGGTGTTGAAACCAGTCCAGTATGGTTGTGTGCAGACTTCGGCGAAGGACGAGAAAGCGGTTCGCTTTCAGCAGATTTGGCAGAAAATCGGAGAGCTTTTTTCTGAGTATCCCATCGATGTAATAGCCATGGAGAGTTTGTTTTTTTCTAGAAACGTTTCAACTGCTTTGCCAGTAAGTGAAGTCCGAGGACTTATCTTTGCGCAAGCGTTAGCGCATGAGGTACCGGTAGCGGAGTATGCACCAAACACCATTAAAGTGGCGGTGACTGGTCAAGGTAACGCCCCCAAAGAACAGATGCTCGGCATGGTCTACCGATTACTGAAACTTGAAAAAATCCCGAAACTTGACGATACTGGTGATGCATTGGCTGCTGCGGTCACGCATGCCAGTCACTGGAAAACAGGAAAGATACTATGATTCGAATGCTCACCGGAAAAGTTGCCTCCCTTTTTAGTGAGGGTCTCGTGCTCGACGTGCGTGATGTAGGCTATGAGGTGTTGGTCCCGCCGCGCCAGCTCACTCGTTTTCCGCTCGGAGAAACAGCCCAACTGCATATTTATACGCACGTCAAGGAAGATGCTTTAGAACTCTATGGATTTAGCAGTATGGAAGATCGCCAGTTTTTTACGCTGTTGATTAGCGTTTCTGGAGTTGGTCCGAAGACCGCGTTGAATGTGTTGAATGATGGTTTCCAGGCTGGAGTAGAGGCCATTCGCCAGTCGAATGTGGCGTTTTTCCAGTCGGTGCCGCGCCTCGGGAAAAAAACGGCGCAGAAGATTATTTTGGAACTGCAGTCAAAAATTGGTGGCGAAGGCGGAATTATTTTTGAGCTCCAGTCACCAGTGGCGCAAGATGTGCAAGAAGCCCTGGAGAGCATGGGCTACAGTGCGGCCGATATTCAGCCGATTGTGCAACAGATCGAAAAAGACTGGACACCAGAGCACGCTTTAAAATGGGCTCTGCAGCAGTTGAAGAGGTAATATGACGCAGATACCGAAGAACGATATTTTTGATGATATGCCTGTCTCTCCAGAGGAAGAGCAGCTGTTTACGTCGTTGCGCGTGGAAGCGTGGGATGAGTTTCATGGGCAGTCGCAGGTAAAGCAGTCGTTGCAGGTGGCGATTGAGGCGGCGCGCCAACGGCAAGAAGCACTCGAACACACGCTGCTCTACGGGCCACCTGGTTTAGGGAAAACTACGCTCTCGAATTTGATCTCCAAATCGATGGGGAGTAAGATTCACATTGCGTCGGCCACCACACTCACGAAGGTGGGTGACGTTGCCGCTATTTTGACCAGTTTGCAGCCGAACGATATTTTCTTTATTGATGAAATTCACCGCCTCCCGCGCCAGATTGAGGAAACGCTGTATCCCGTGATGGAAGACTTTGCGCTCGATGTGGTCTTGGGAAAAGGTCCGTCCGCTCGGGTGATGCGGTTGGACTTACCGCCGTTTACGTTGGTTGGTGCCACTACTAAGTACGGGAGCTTGGCTGCACCGTTTCGTGATCGGTTTGGATTGGTGCACCGGGTAAAGTACTACGAGCCGGAAGAGTTAATTGTGATTTTGCAAGGAGCTGGTGACAAACTGGGTGTGCAGATGCGGGAGGATGTAGCGCTGGCGCTGGCGCGGCGTTCCCGCGGAACGCCGCGCATCGCTCTCAAGCTCCTCAAACGGGTCCGCGATATTGCGCAGCTCGACAACAGTTCCGCCGTGCAAAATCGCCACCTCAAAGACGCGTTGGCGTTGCAGCAAATTGATGAAGATGGGCTTGACGAGCATGACCGGCGCTATCTTGATATTTTGAAGAATCAGTTCCATGGTGGGCCAGTCGGTCTACAAACGCTGGCCGCTGCGCTGAGTGAAGACGCGCTGACCCTCGAAGAAGTGGTCGAGCCGTATCTCATGCAGATCGGAAAAATCAAGCGTACCGCCCGCGGCCGCATGATTGTCTAGCCTGAAACATGGTACGATATTCCCATGACATCACCATTTAGCGACCGCATGGGCAATCAACTGAGTTGGGACGTGGCTCTTGGCAAAATTTTCCGCCGTTTTGGCAGTTACTTTGAAGATGTAGAGCTTTTGTGGCTCAGTTTAGTAGCGTATGTGCCTTTTCACACGTTTCGCCGAGTCTTTTTTGGGCTCGCCGGCGTAAAAATGGGTCGCAACTCCACGATTCATGTGGGAGCGAAGTTCTACCAGCCAAGTGGTGTAACAATTGGCGAAGGAACTCTCGTTGGTGACCACGCCGTCTTAGACGGTCGTGCTCCGCTAACAATTGGCGACCACGTCGACATTGCTTCCCAAGTCATGATCTATAACAGCGAGCACGATATCAATGCAGCTGATTTTGGCCCGATTGAAGAACCGGTAGTCATTGAAGACTATGTATTTATTGGTCCCCGGGCGATTATTTTGCCCGGAGTGACTATTGGGAAAGGCGCGGTCGTTGGTGCTGGAGCCGTAGTTACGAAGGACGTGGCTTCAGGCAAGATTGTTGGTGGTGTGCCGGCGAAGGAGATTGGGGAGCGAAAGCTCCAAACATATACGTATCGATTAGGTCGACCGCGATTGTTTCAATAGAATCTAAAAAAAATTAAAGAGCGAAGCACGGTGTGAACACCGTGCTTTTTTGTATATCCCCGTAGTGTCACATTTCCCAGTTGCACCTCAACTACAAACGCTATATAGTTAATGAAAGGAAACAATAGGGAAAATATCCTAGAGAAAAAAATATAAGAAACATACATGCTGATTGGGACGTCGTATCACTCGCTCGATTCACAACGACGCGTTACTGTTCCCAAAAACATGCGTGGCTCTCTCGGAAACTCTCCGGTTCTGACTCGAGGTCTCGATGGCGGAATCTTCCTTCTTCCAGAGTCATTCTGGAACAAGCTCGTGAACAACCTGGAACACCAACCCTTTACCAAGAAGAAAGCGCGTAATTTTATGCGCTTACTCAGTAACGATGCCTATGTAGTTGAGCCAGATAAAGTTGGTCGCATTACGATACCGGACACACTTGCCAAGACCTTCAATCTCGACAAAGACATCGTGGTTGTTGGTTCACTGCAGTATGTCGAAATCTGGGATCGCGATTCGTATCACACGTATCTCGATTCTATTGAGGATCAAGCCGAAGAAATCGCCGAAAGTTTGGAGTGGGAGGAACATGCATAAACCAGTCATGAGAGATGAAGTCGTCAACGAACTTGATGTCCAAGCCGACAAGTGGTTCATCGATGGCACATTTGGCCGCGGCGGACACACGCGGGAAATTATCAAGCGCGGTGGCAAGGTCGCTGCCTTTGATTTAGACCATGACGCTATTGAGTACGGAGAACGCCAGTTCGCTGACGAGATTGCTCACGGTCAACTCAAGCTCATCCACGGCAACTTTGCCCAACTCGCACAGCTCTTAGAAGCCGCCGGATTTCAGCATCACGATTTTCACGGAGCCCTGTTCGACCTCGGAATGAGTAGCAACCAAATTGACGAATCCGAACGCGGTTTTACCTTCCAAGAAGACGAGCCGCTCGACATGCGCATGAACACAGATTTCGGTGTGACAGCTGCGGATCTTGTCAACGCTCTCCCAGAACGCCACCTGAAAAGCCTCTTTTGGGATTTTGCGCAAGAAACCTCATCGAGCGCCATTGCGCGCAGAATCGTGCAAGCCCGCGAAGAGAAGCCGTTTACGACTACCAAACAACTTGCTGATTTAGTGGCCCGCGTCAAACCACGTAAAAACTCCAAACTCCACCCAGCTACCAAAGTCTTTATGGCTTTGCGCATGGCGGTGAACATGGAGCTCGATAACTTGACTGTTTTGCTCGATCAAGTGCTGCACTGGATCGAACCAAGTGGTCGATTGGTCTTTATGAGTTTTCATGAAGGCGAAGATCGCGAAGTGAAACAACGCTTCCGTGCTTGGGAAAAAAGTGGTCGTGGTGTCCAGGTCTACAAAAAACCACTCATGCCGAGTGATGAAGAAATACAAGACAACCCACGCTCTCGCAGCGTCAAAGTCCGAGTACTGGAGATACTATGAGCACTACAATACACATTGCCGCACGAAACAGAGCAAACCGCTTTGCTGACGCGCAAGTGCCGTCAGTCAGTGTGAGTGTTTCCAATCGATGGTTGGCTCCCGTATTGACCGCTACGGTGCTCGGCCTTTTCTTTTTGGCTGTTTTTGCCGCTGGTGTTTCTATTCGCGCCTCATACACACTCGCAGAGTTGAACCAGCGTCGCTCCGCTGCGCTTCGTGAACAACAAGCTTTGCAGGAAGAGTTGGCCCACGTTACTTCTTTGGCGTATACCGAAATTTTTGCGAGCGAGTTTGGTTTTACTGAGCAAGTTTCTCCAGTCGCATCATTAGAAGTCACCACTCCAGTGGCGCAACGATAATCGAGACAATGGCAAGGGCTGTACACACCTGGGATGATCTTCAGCGCAGACTCCAGTTTTGGATGTTTTGTCTTGTGTGCGCATTTGCGGTAGTTATCGGCCGTTTGGCCTATTGGCAAATTTGGAAGCACGACGAGTTATCGAGCATTGCGGCCGAGCAGTATGAATCTTGGGTTCCGCTCAAGACGCAGCGAGGCTCTATTTATGACTCCAACGGTGCAGTTTTCGCGACGAATCAAGAATTGTACACACTTTTTGCGGAACCACACCATATAGATCAGCCAGCCACAGAAATAGCTGAGCTGCTCACTCCCATAGTACTGGATGGCCGGGAAATTCCCGATGAGTATGCCACCGACGAAGCTTGGCTCAAAGAGGAAGAAGAGCGCGTAGAGTTGCAGCTGGCTAAAACGCTTGATCAGCCAGAGAGAAAATGGGTCTCACTCTGGTCTCGCTTAACCAGAGAGCAACGCGACTCCATTCAGGCGCTGAATATTCGTGGAATTGGTTTTGACCCGCGCATGTATCGTTTCTATCCAGATGCCTCTGTTTCCGCGCAGTTACTTGGCTTTGTGGGGAAAGATGAGGCGGGGCAAGATGTGGGGTACTTTGGATTAGAAGGGTACTACGATCTTGAGTTGCGCGGCCGTGAGGGTGTGGTGCAGGAGCAAAGAACAGCGCTCGGACTGCCAATTGCTTTGGGCAAGTCCAGCAAGTTATCTGCTCACGGTGGGAAAGATATTCGCTTAACACTCAATAAGGGTATTCAAAACCAGGTAGAACAGGCGCTGCTGGCCGGAATTGAGCGCTATGGAGCGAAATCAGGTGAAGTGGTTGCTATGGATCCGCAGACAGGTGAGATTATCGCCATGGCGAGTTATCCGAATTATGATCCCAGTAATTTTATTGAGTATGATCCAAAGTTGTATCGCAATCCGTCTGTATCAGATCTTTATGAACCTGGCTCGACTATGAAAGTCATTACCATGGCACTTGGTATAGAAACTGGCGCAATTACCACACAAACTGAGTGTACCGATTGTGACGGTCCGCGTGTGATTTCTGGTTTTTCGATTAAGACCTGGAACGAAGAGTACAACCCAGGAATCTCTATGATTGATGGCCTCGCCAAATCTGACAACACCGCCATGGTGTTTGCGCAAGAAAGAATCGGCAAAGAACGCTTCCTGAGTGGTTTGCGCGATTTTGGATTTGCCGAGACTACCGGTGTCGATTTGCAGGGCGAAGCGCAGTACGAGTTCCGCGAGGACAGTAAATGGCGAACAATTGATTTGGCAACTGCCTCTTTTGGTCAGGGTATTGCCACTACCAGTATTAACTTAGTGCGAGCCGTGGCCGCTATTGCTAACGGCGGAAAACTGGTGCAGCCGCATGTGGTGGCTGAAGTATTGGAAGAAGGTGGAGAGCACTCCGTGGAGCCATACATGCAGCGACAAGTGATTTCTGCCGAGACAGCCGAAACAGTAACCGAGATGATGGTCTACACGGCCAAACAAGGTGACGCGAAATGGACTGATTCCGAAAATATCACCGTAGCTGGGAAAACCGGCACAGCGCAAATTGCCGAAAAAGGTCAGTACTTAGAAGACGCCACACTCACCAGCTTTATTGGTTTTGCCCCGGCGGAAGATCCACAAGTGGTGATGCTCGTAAAGCTCCGCGAGCCCACCAGTTCTCCATGGGGATCAGAGACAGCGGCGCCGTTGTGGTATGAGATTTTGCCGCTGGTGCTGTAGACTCTGACTCTTGTTGATAACGAAGAAAAAATATATCATTTTTATATGAATACTAGCGAAGGTAATCACAATTTTTTACTTGATGAAGCTGCAAAACAAAAAGAGCAATTCAAGGAAAAGAAACAAAGTCTTGGTGGTTTTTTCGAGATGGATTGCGTTTAAATTTAGATACCTTTTCAACTTCTCGTCGTCGTGAACAGCTTGAGGCTGCTTGGGAAGCTGCAACACAAGCTGAGTATTTGTCAAAAGCAGAAAACGGGCAAAATGCTCAACAAAAAGTTGAATATACTTTGCTCTCCAATCCTTTACGAGCGCTTATTCAAGCTGATCAGCGTCGTGCAAATGTGCACATTGAGAATGTAATAAATAGTCTTCCTGGCAGTCAGAAGAGACTTTTCCTGACTGGGATAAGCGTGATTATCCTGCCCACGAAATCAAATCTAAAGCGCGAGATATTTACGAAAATGCTGATCGACTGAAAGTTTTGTACGGGAGAGATTTCCTTATTTCAAAATCGGTGCCAAGAGCTGACAAGCTTTTTATGCTACAAAACCTCGGCCTCATGTTTGATGTATTGCGTCCACGAACAAGAGAAGAGGGCGATGAAGATGAACAATCGAAGATCCCAGATGCTGAGCAGCTTCGTCAACAGATACTGAGTGATATTGTCTCTGCTCTTCCAGCTCTCGAACCAGATCTGCAAGAGGCTGCTTTTCAGTCAATTGCTGCTTTAGATCGTCGATATAGCAATGGTGTAATTGAATCCCTCAATACTACGGAAGTATATTCTGGGCAGAACAGTAGCTGGGCGCGCTTAGACAGCGAGGCAAAAATTGCATTTGTTGAACGGCTGCAACCTGATTGGCGAAACGTCGACACTGTGGTTGGTTTCTTACAGGAAGAAAAGAATCAATTTGTGCAGGTGGCCCTTGTTCAGTTTTTGCATAGAATGACTACCGAGGATCCTGCTCAGTTGATTCCGCCGTTCGATACGAAATATGGCAAAGGTGATGGCATCACTGAATGGAAATACTTATCTGAAATTGACCAGTCCCAAGAAGTACGGCGCGTGATCCATAAGTTAATTCGTGTGCTTTCTGCTGGTGACTTTTCTGGAGCCGCTCATCGTTTTGCAGGTGAAACACTTCTTATGCTTACTACACACCAGAATGCTTCATTTGGAGCAGAGAATCTGTCATCTATGCTCTATGAACAAACTTTTTCTCGGGAGTCAAATAGCTCCGAAACCTTACAATCATTTGATCCAAGCGTAATGGCTGAGTTAGTTCGGAGTTTAGAGAAGCGTTTTAAAGAAGCTAGCGAAACCGATAAGAGTAAGATTGCTGACATTGCTCGTCAAATCTTTACAGCTATGCGTACGCATTTGGTTGATTTGTTGAAGCAAGATCGTGCAAAAATTAATCAGGGTACTGTTCGAAAAGATATTGATCTATTGGCGCGAGTCGGTTCAGTATTTGGTGAGAGTATTGATTTTTATAAGCTAGTAGTAAGTGAAGCAAGTAGAGATTTTCCAGAAACCACTTTGAAGAAGATTCAAAACCCATTTTCTCGCCGACAGTTACGGAATTTGCATCGTCGCTCTAATTAGTAAATTCTCCATCTCCCATTTCCGTATTGTCCTTATCGGGAAAAACTTCTACGATACAGTCACTATGGCAACAATACCTTTTCGACCAGGGAACGAATCTGTAGTGCGAAGGGCGGTGGAAGAAGGGTCAGGTAAGTATTCCCGTGAGGTGCTGCAAACGATTGATGTTTTGCAGAGTTTGGTTCATGAGTACACAATTGGTGCACCGTTTTATGGCGATTTGGCAACGCAGTTAGCGTTGTCTGAAAAAAATATTGCTGAAATAACTCACTTTACTCGGATGAATGAGTCAGTTTTGCCTCCGGTTATTACACGAAAGCTCAACGAGTTTTTACAGGTTACTGAGAGATTTGCTCCACGAACAAATGCCGAGAAAAAGGCTGAGTAATTTGCTATGAAAAAAATGAAGTTACTTTCTCGACAAGCATGGCACTTCCTGAAGTCTTGTGTGTTTGAAGCGGTTCCGGCCTCAGTTCAGTACGGATTTCCGGCCAAGAAACTGCAAGTATATGCCATCACTGGGACCGACGGTAAAACAACGAGTTCCACGATGCTGTATGAAGTGCTCAAGCAAGCTGGCTACAAAGTGGCTTTGATCAGCACGGTAGCCGCGTATATTGGCGATGAAGAAATTGATACCGGTTTTCATACCACTTCTCCCGAACCGCGCCAGATTCAAAAAATTCTTCGTCGCTGTGTAGATGCTGGCATTGAGCATGTGGTGCTGGAGGTAACCTCGCATGGTATTTTTCAGTACCGAATCTGGGGGATTCCCATTCAAATTGCTGGAATCACGAATATTACGCACGAGCACCTGGATTACTTTGTAGATTGGCCAACGTATGCGCGCGTAAAGGGGAGACTTTTTGAAAAAGCACAGAAAGCGGTTTTAAATGCTGATGATCAATCTTTTTCACTGCTCAAGAAGCTAGCCGAAAGAGCTGGAACCGAAGTGATTACCTACTCACAAGGGCTAGACGATGTGCCCAAAACGGTGCAGTCGGCCATTCTGGAGCGATTTCCTGAGCCCTATAACCAATGGAATGCGGTGCTTGTGTGGAACATGGCCCAGCAGCTCGGTGTAAAAAATGCTGACTTTGTGTCCGCCTTAAAAAAGTTCTCCGGCATAAAAGGTCGCATGGACTTTATAGATATTGGTGAAAAGTTCCAAGTGGTTGTTGATTTTGCTCATACTCCTAACTCATTGGAAAAGGCGCTCCAGGCGCTCCGGGAGCAAACGAAAAAACGATTGATTGCCGTGTACGGTACTGCAGGTTTGCGTGATCGGGAAAAGCGTCCGCTCATGGGTCGCGCTGGTGCTACCTATGCCGACCTGACGGTGCTTACTGCCGAGGACCCACGCACCGAAGATGTGAACGTGATTATTCGCCAAATGAAAGAAGGCATCCCCGAAGGCGCCCACGAAAAAGTCCTCTCGATCCCAGATAGAAAAGAAGCAATTTTCTGGGCCCTCAACGAGGCCAAACCAGGTGACATTGTGGGAATCTTTGGCAAAGGCCACGAGCAGAGCATGTGCTTTGGCACGACGGAGTACCCGTGGTCAGACCACGCCGCTGTAAAAGAGTGGGCTGAGAAAAAAGAGAAGTAATACCATGGGCAGTTCCATAGTTGCGGAAGGGGCGAAGCAGTTTACGGCTTCGGTGTGGGTGCTTACTGACTCACTGCCTCGAAAAGTGGTGTTGGTGCATCATAAAAAGTTGGGTACCTGGATGCAACCTGGTGGACACATTGAGTCGCATGAAAATCCCATTCAAGCGGCCATTCGAGAAGTCCAGGAGGAGACCGGACTTGATATCTCCTCTTTGCTCGCACCAAGAGAAAACGTCGATGAGTATGCGTTTCTCATCCCGACCCCACGCTACGTCATGGAGCAGTCGATTCCGGCTCACGGCGAGCAGCCTGCTCATTTCCATATCGATCTGGAGTACGTAGTAGAAATTCCAGAGCAAGTGCTTCAGCATCAAGATGCCGAAGCACATGACATCGGTTGGTTTACCTGGGAAGAAGTACAGACGCTCAAGACCTTTGCCAATACGCGCCGTATTTTGCAAGAACTGCTGCACGACTAAACGCTGTCTCGCTTGACACCAGGCGAAAACTCGACTAGGCTGAGCGTGTATGAGTCATACACCCAAAGTGGCTGTGCTCGGTGGAGGTACTGGTACCTTCATGATGTTGCTGGCCCTCAAACAACTTCCTGTAGAAATCACCGCAATTCTCACTATGGTCGACGACGGCGGCTCCAACCGTGTGCTGCGCGACCAGTTTGGGTTGCTGCCGAGCTCTGGCATTACACAGTGTATTGTGGCGCTGTCAGAAAACCAGTCGTTGTTACGTGAGCTCATGAGCTATCGATTCCATCAGGGAGAGGGCTTGAGCGGCATGCGCTTTGGAAATTTATTTATTGCTGCTATTACAGATATTGTCGGTTCGCAAAAACAGGCAATTGAAGAAGCGAAGAAACTCCTGCAGGTGAAAGGCAACATTCTGCCGATTTCCTACGACGACGTACGTTTGGTGGCTCAATATGAAGACGGTTCGGAAATCCGGGGAGAGCATTACATTGACGAGCCCGAAGAAACGCATGACGGAACAATGAAAATTGTTGATCTCCACACTGATCCAGTTGCCCATCTGAGTGAGGATGCCAGAAAAGCTATCCTCGAGGCCGAGTATATTATTTTTGGACCAGGTGATTTTTACACGAATACAGTAGCTAACTTTGTCGTTGAAGGTGTTCCTGAAGCGCTGCGAGAAAGCACGGCCAAAAAAATGTTCTTCACCAACTTAATGACCAAGTATGGTGAAACCTATAACTACTCGGTGAGAACCTTCTTGGATGAAGTAGACCGTTACTACGCACTGACCGATCTAGACTTTGTCATTGTGAACAACAACCAATCCTATCCAGAAGATGCTTTAGAGAAGTACGCCGCTCAACAGGCGGTACCGGTTGCTGATGATGTGGGTGATGAGTATCATGGCAGCCAAGTTCTTCGCGGAGATCTTATTGCCGATACTATTTTTCAGACCTCAGAGGGTGACGTGCTTCAGCGCAGTATTCTACGCCATGATCCTGATAAAGTGGCGGCTTTCTTGAAAGAGCAATTTTTCTCTGGAGAATAAAGCATGAACACACACGTTACACTGCCGGATATTTCTTTACTCGAACAAAGTCATGTATACCTTCTAGGAATCAAGGGTGTCGGTATGACTGCACTGGCTTTGATGTTGCAAGAGGCTGGTGTGCACGTGAGTGGGGCAGATGTTACGGAAGCATTTGTTACAGACCAACAGCTTCACCAAGCGGGCATCCAGGTCGATGACTTGGCAACTGCCCAGGTTCCTGATGATGTATCGGTGGTGGTCTATTCAGGCGCACATCAGGGGAGTAAAAATCTAGTTGTAGAAGCAGCGGTTGCGCGTGGCGTACTGGCAGTGCATTTGGCTGGAGCTGTGGGATTACTCTCCCGCGAGCAAAGAACCATTGCGGTATGTGGAGTGGGAGGGAAATCGACCACTTCCGCTCTGTTGAGTTGGATGCTCTCCCAAGCTGAACTGCCTCTTTCCTACGCTGTGGGTGTTGGCAATATTCCCAACTTGGGCCGATCAGGTCATTGGGATTCTGCTGCAGAGTATTTTGTCGTGGAAGCAGATGAGTATGTAGCTGATCCCCAGGCAAGCGTGGAAGAGCGAACACCGCGCTTTTCTTTTTTACAGCCGCACACTGTTATTTGCACTTCTCTCAGTTATGATCATCCAGATGTCTATGCGTCGTTTGCAGAAACGAAGGCGGTTTTTCAGGACTTTTTTGAAAAGATACCTGCATCCGGATTGTTGGTATACAACGGAGATGATGAAGCGTTGCGTGAGCTGGTCGCTCGTTCGCAAATTGAGGCGCGGACACTTTCGGTTGGCGAAGCGGCTCACAATGATCGGGTACTGAGTGCGTGGCAAGTTACCGATGGTGTTGGTATGGTACAGCTGGACAAAATTGTGCTCGAGTCACTTGTCCCTGGTCGCCACAATCTCCTCAATGCTGCGTATGCGGCCGTGGTGGCTCTTGAGCTTGGAGTATCTTCTACCATTATTCAGCAGGCGGTGCGAAGTTTTCGCTCCACCCAGCGAAGGTTTGAGTTTATGGGGAAAACAAAGCAGGGGGCGAGTTGCTACGACGACTACGCACACCACCCCCGCGAAATTCTCGCGATTTCGGAGACGCTTCGGGAGTGGTTCCCTGATAAGCGTGTTTCTTTGGCATTTCAGCCACATACCTACAGTCGCACCAAGGCGCTTTTTCCTGATTTTGTAGAAGCACTCACCGGGAGTGCAGACACGGTACTTATACTTCCCATTTTTGCCTCAGCTCGTGAAGCGTTTGACGACTCTATTGAGTCCCAAGATCTGGTGGCGGCTTTAGCTGCTGCTGGTCAGGAAGCGCAAATGGTGAGTGAGCAAGCGGTGCTACAATGGGTAGAAAGCCTGGGACCAGATGATGTTTTCATCACACTTGGTGCCGGAGATGTATATAAGGTCTATGAACATGTCATATTTGAGTGAACTCCAAGAATCGTTTCCGCATTTTGAATGGTTGGCAGACACTCCGCTGGCTCCCTATACCTACATGAAGGTGGGGGGACCAGCCGATATCCTCTGGGAAGCAAAAAAGCTTTCGGATTTTACAGAAGTTGTTGCGTTTTGTTGGCAAAAAGATATTCCGGTCACTATTTTGGGTGGAGCGAGTAATGTGCTCGTGGCAGACGAAGGAATCCGCGGGCTCGTTATCTTGAATCAATGTAGTGAGGTGGCCTTGCTAGCGGAGACAGAGCTCAGTGGGCTCATTGCCGAAAGCTGGTGGGCCGATGCTCTGCGCACGCTCACAGATCATGAATGCGTGGTGGCCGAAAGCGGAGTGAAGACGGCGGCTCTGGTGCGGTTTGCTGTGTCTAACACATTAGCTGGTTTAGAGCCATTTCTTGGCGTTCCCGGCACGCTGGGTGGGGCCATTTATAACAACTCGCACTACACAAATGAACTCATTGGAGAGTTTGTGCTCGCTGTGGAGGTCCTCGGCCGGGATGGCGGTCGATACTGGCTCTCGCAAGAGCAGTGTGCGTTTGCGTACGATGACTCTCGTTTTCACCGTACCGAGGAAGTCATTTTGCGTGTACTTTTTGCTCTGCCTGTGGGTGAGCGCAGTGAGTCGGATGCTTTGCTGAAAGAGGCGACTATTCGGCGAGCGACTTCTCAACCGCTTGGAGTACCGAGTTCTGGTTGTATGTTCCGCAATGTCGAACTTCCCGAAGAAAAGCAAGCTGAGTACGACGGAAAAACTGTTTTGTCTGCTGGGTGGTTAATTGATCAAGCTGGTTTGAAAGGCACTCGCGTGGGCGGGGCGGTTGTTTCTGATAAGCACGCTAATTTCATTGTGAATGAAGGTGGGGCTACCGCAGCTGATATTGAAGAGTTGGTGAAGAAAGTTCAAGAAGCAGTACAAGAAAAATTTGGCATTACTCTTGAAAGAGAAGTGTTTTTTATTGGCAAGTAAACTGGAAGACAGGTGAGTAGAGAAAGGAAAGCGTATGGCAAAGTATATCGTTGAAGGATGTGATCCACTGCACGGCTCAATTCGACTTGGTGGCGCCAAAAATGTGAGTTACAAACTGATGATTGCTGCTTTGCTCGGTGATGAAGAGTCTCGAATCTTGAATTTCTCGCATATTAGCGACGTGAATTTAGTGAAGGACATGATTAACAGTTTAGGCGCTCGCGCCTACAATGCCGGTGAGCGCACCTTGTTTGTCGACCCAAGTAAACTCGATTCCTGGGAGATTGGGGAAGAGTATGGGCAAGGTTCTCGAGCTTCCACAATGTTTTTAGGACCACTGTTAGCGAAGTTTGGAAAAGCTCGATTGCCATTTCCCGGTGGTGACAATATCGGTGAGCGTCCACTTGACCGCCACTTGGCTTCTTTAGAAGCTTTGGGAGCACGATTTACTCTAGAGAAAAACGCCATCTACGCTGAAACCGATGGGTTAGTTGGCGCAACGTTCCGTTTTCCAAAAAGCACTCATACCGGTACAGAAACCATGCTTATGGCAGCGGTACTGGCCAAAGGAACCACCATTATTGAAAACGCCGCCGAAGAGCCAGAGATTGACGACATGATTGCCTTTTTGAACGCCATGGGTGCTCGGGTCCGCCGTCGTGCGCACCGTGTGATTGAGATTGAAGGGGTGGAGCGGCTTTCAGGAGCTATTCATAAAATTATGCCGGACCAAAACGAAGCTGTCTCCTATGCCGTGGCCGCTATTTTGACAAAAGGTGACATTATTGTGGAAAATGCTCGACACCAACACATGGAAGCCTTTCTCGAGAAGTTAGATGAAATTGGTGGCGGCTATGAAGTTGGTGACTATGGTATCCGGTTTTACTACAAGGGTCCACTGCGGGCAACCGACGTCACTACCGGTATTCATCCCGGATTTAAGACTGACTGGCAACCGCTGTGGTCAGTTTTGCTGACGCAAGCTGAGGGGACAAGCGAAGTGCATGAAACTGTTTCACAACGTCGTTTCCAGTTTGCTGATGCACTGGAAAAAATGGGCGTAGAAGTATCTTTTTACAATCCGGATGTAAGTGACCCAGAAAAGGTCTATCAGTTTAACTTAGAAGATGACAACGCCGATGATCGCCATGCAATGCGTATTACTGGACCAGTTGATTTACAAGCCATCGAGTATGAAGTGCATGACTTGCGGGCTGGGGCGACCATTTTGTTGGCAGCACTCATTGCGCAAGGCGAATCAATTATTCATGATGAGGCTTCACATATTGCGCGTGGGTACGAATCAATTACCGAGCGCCTGAATAGTATGGGTGCCAAAATCCGCAAGGAAGAGTAAAATAGCGTCATGGCACAGGTAAAAAACGAGTACGATATTAAAAACATGCGATATGCCGGTCATGTTACGGCCGAGATTGTGGACAAGCTTGGTCACATGATCAAGCCAGGTGTGAGCGCTGGTGACTTAGAGCAAGCGGCGCAAGATCTGTGCAAAGAGTACGGGGTCACTCCTGCTTTTCAAGAGGTTCCAGGGTATTCGTGGGGCACGTGTATTAGCGTCAATGATGAAGCAGTGCACTCGATTCCGTATGACACAAAAGTATTTGCTGAAGGTGATTTGGTGAGTGTTGATTTCGGCGTAAAGTATAACGGATACTACAGCGACCATTGCCGCACCTTTGCCGTAGGGGAAGTTACCGAGGAGCATGCGCGTTTACTCAAGGTCGGTGAGGCCGCGACAGCGAACGCTGTACAACTCGCCAAAGCAGGGAACCGCGTGGGTGATTTGTCTTACGCAATGCAGTCCACCGCAGAAGAGGCTGGCTTTTCTGTAGTAAAGACCTACGTGGGGCATGGAATTGGGAAGAAACTGCATGAATCGCCAGAAATACCCGCTTTCGGGCGGGCCGGAACGGGGATTGAACTCAAAGAAAATATGGTGATTTGTGTTGAGTGCCAAGTGTGTGTGGGAAGCGACCAGCTCACTCATGATCGCGATGGCTGGACTACACGCACAAAAGACGGTGGATACGCCGTGATGTTTGAGTCGATGGTGCGTGTTGGTGCAAACGGTCCGGATATTCTTTCACAGTGAGTAAGTATTAGCGGAACTGTTGCTATGGGCACAGTATTTGCTGTCTTCTTTCTTCGTTTCTCCACGGTCTGTCGGGTTTGCACGAGCTGCAGTAGCAAGCATTGATCCTGGTCGACGACTCGATTTTTTGATGTAACGAAAAGTACGTACACAATTTTTCCGCTTGGCATCTTCGTGGGTGCGTCCAGGAATGCAGGGTGCGCGCCTCTCTTTTTTGATTTCCATGAAGCTCCTTGTTTGGTGAGAGAAAGAGTTCGAGATTTTTCTCTAAATCCTCTGGTCGGTAGAGCAGAATGCACCAGCTGATTTTTCCGTCGCGACCGGCTCGCCCTGATTCCTGGGAGTAAGCACTCAAGTGAACGGGTGGACTCAAGTGCACAACAAAACGGATATCCGGAATATCTATTCCCATGCCAAAAGCTGAGGTGGCAATAAGTAAGCCGGTTTTCTCGTTTTGGTACTGTTCTAATAGTGCGTGTCGTTGTGTGGATGAAAGACCGGCATGAAAGGCTTGGGCCGGGAAACCATACTTTCTCGCCAATTGGGCGTAGAAGTCTGCTTCAATTCTCGTCGCCACGTAGACTAGAAATTTGCCCAATCTGTTTTCTTGCCAGAACTGAAGCACTTCAAACCAAAATCGTCGTTTTTGCGCCTCACTCACCACTTCCTGCACACAGTACTGGAGATTCGGTCGCCAGTAGGGTAAGGAGAACATTTTTTCCGACTGCCAAGGAAGAAAGTGGCGGATGTCTTGGAGGACATTTTTCGAGGCGGTGGCAGTAAATGCAGAAAGTATCGGTCGCTGGTGGAGTTGGTAGTAGGCTGAGAAGAATTCACCAATTCTTTGATACTCGGGTCGAAAGTCGTGACCCCACTGTGAGATACAGTGCGCCTAATCTATCGAGAGGTGCGTTATCTGTGTTTGCAGGAGTGTGTCTTGAGCCTTGCGAGAAAGGAGTTGTTCTGGAGAAAGGTATAAAAACTGTATCGAGCCACGCTGTAACTCAGCATAGATTTCTTGCCTTTCTGCGGGAGTGCGATCACTGGTCAGGGCTGCTGCCTTGATTCCTCGTTTTTGCAGATGGGTCACTTGATCTTGCATGAGTGCGAGTAACGGTGAAATGACAACAGTAGTCGGTGGCAACATGAGTGAGGGCAGTTGAAAGCAGAGTGATTTACCGGTTCCTGTGGGTAAGAGCGCAATGGTGTCGTGACCTTCAGCGATACTGGCGATGATATCTTTTTGGGGAAAGCGAAATGTATCAAATCCAAAGTATTTTTGCAGTGCTTGCTCGTAGCGGTCCATAGCGTGAGCGTACAGTACAAATCGCACACGATTCTTACCATGAGATGTGTACAATGGAAGTATGTTCGTCAGGATATGGCGCAGTCATTGGAGAGGAATTATTTTTGCTGGAATTGTGCTTTTTGCACTGTTCGTACGGCTGTGGAATTTTTCAGCGGTACCCACGTCACTGTACTGGGATGAAATGGCGATGTGGAACGATGCTTTGTCGGTTGTCGAAACTGGCAAAGATATGCACAATCGCCCGTGGTTCCAGCCGCTGTATATTTCGTACGGCGACTATAAGCTACCGGTTTCTATACTGCTTACCAGTCTTTTTGCCCGGGTGACCAATTCAGCGGCGGTGGCGGTGCGTCTGCCCAACCTTTTTGCTGGGTTGAGTATTGTGGCAGCAGGGTTTGCCATTTGGCAGTATATGCCGCGGTTTCAGTATCGGCAGCGGGCTTTTTTGGGAATAATAACTGCCTTTTTACTCGCGATAATTCCCTGGAGTTGGCATTTTTCGAGTGTTGGGTTTGAAAGTTTTGTAAGTGCAAGTTTTGTGAGCTGGTCGATGGTCGCGTTATTGGCCAGCATGCAGCAAAAACGCTTACGATGGCGAACCATGCTTGTAGCACTCGCTGTTTTTTTGGGAACGGTGAGTGTGTATACCTACTTTAGTTCTCGATTCGTCTGGCCATTTGTGTTTGTTACTTTTGTTGGTGTGAGTTGGAAGTATACGGCCAGAGCGTGGTGGTTGTACTTGCTTGGATTGGTGCTCTGGGCTCTTTCCCTCTTTCCCATGATGCAGGCTGATTTTTATGATGCCAGCAACCAGTTACGGCTCAGTACGCAGAGCATTCTTACTATGGAGTCTACGCAGCAACCAGCCATAAATGCGCTGCGTTTGCAATCGGGAAATACGTTCTTTTCTAAAGTGCTGTATAACCGAGCAACTGTGGTTGGTGCAGCTCTCGCGCAGAACATGGCTGAACACCTCGATCCGGGCTTCTTATTCTTAACGGGTGATGAAAAACCTCGCCATGGAGTGCCTGGTTTCGGTTTGTTTTACGCAGTGCTCGCGCCATTTTTGGTGGTGGGTTTGATATCAGTGTGGCGACGTTCGTGGCAACTGGGAGTTGGGCTTCTGGTGTGGTGGGCGTTTGCACTTTTGCCGGCTTCGGTACCAACAGATGTCCCGCATGCTCTGCGCTCACTTAATGCTATTTTGCCGCTCAGCATGCTTTTGGCACTCGGTGTGTGGGTATCAGCAGAGTATATTGGCGAACAAAAATGGAGTACGTGGTGGAGGTTGAGTATTGTTGCTGTGGTTTGTGGTGTGTTTGCGTTGCAGGTGAGTGCGTATGCCTTTACTCGCAATACTGTTTATGCTACGGTTTCAGCTGAGGCATGGCAAGCTGGGTATACGCCTTTGGCAGAGTACGTTGCTCGTGAGCGAGATGCGTATGACCAAGTCTATATTCAGATGTTTGATGACCGCTGGTACTTATACTACCAACCAATGAGTGGACTTAGTTGGTCAGAGATACAAACTTTGCCCAGTGATGGCTTCAAACGCCAACAACTTGGCGTGGTTACGATTCTTACTCTCAATACGGAAGAAATGGAAGCGCTTGCACAAGAACCTTTGTCATACTTACTTGTCGTGGAGCAGTCGCAGTTAGAACTCGTGCCGTCAACTTGGCAAGAAATTGATAGGATACAGGATGAAACAGGAAAGGAACGCTTTGTCGTTTTTACGTCGATGGATTCGTAAGCCGTGGTTATGGGTGCTTCTTGGAGTACTCATATTAGCGATTGGGCGAGTTTACTATTGGCAGTACATGGGTCCTCAGTCGCTCAACCAAGATGAAGCGGCTCTCTTGATGAATGCGAAGTTTATCGTGGAAGCCGGTACCGATGAGTGGGGTCAGAGGTGGCCGATTACCTTTCGATCTTTTGGCGATGTGAAGCTGCCAGGATACATTTACAGTGTTGCCGGTTTGGGTGCTGTGTTTGGTTTTGCTGAGTGGATAGTTCGAGTGCCGTCGGTAGTTTTTGGAATCGCGACTCCGTTTTTGGCGGCTGCGCTTGCTTGGACCTGGACCAAATCTCGCATGACCGCGTTGCTGACTGCTTTCTTTTTGATTATCTCTCCCTGGACTTGGCATTTTGGAACTATTGGGTTTGAGGCCAATATGGCACTCAGTCTTTTTCTCCTCGCGTTGGTACTCGTTTTTCGTTGGAAGAATTGGTGGTCTGATGGATTAGCGGCGTTTGTCTTCTTGGCAGCGGCACTTACCTACAACACTCCCTGGATACTTTTGCCGGTGGTGGGTGTTGCGCTCCTCTTATGGAGATGGAAGCAGTGGCTGTCACTGGTTCGTATTGGTGTTTTGCTGTTGATCATTTTTGTGGCGGTTGGAGTGCTCACTCTTCCCGCAGCTTCGCAAAAAGGGGCAATTACTATTTTTCAGGATCCAACAATTCTGCAGGCGTATCCAGCGTATCGTGCTGAGTTCAGTGGAATTTTCCAATCACTCCTTGGCAACCAGTATGTCTATTTTTTGAAGTTGGCGCTGCAGCGATGGGTTGCCACATGGTCATGGACATTCCTAGTTTCTTCTGGAGGCGGAAATCCGTGGCATAGTATTCCTGGTGTGGGGCACTTACATCCATTTGTGCCTGGATTGGCTGTTGTTGGACTTTTCTGGACAGTAGTGGAGTGTTTGCGCCGGCCTCAGCAACTTTGGTCGTGTGTGTCCTGGCAGAAACGAGCGAGTATTTGGCTTTTGGTGGCGAGTCTGTTGCCAGCCATATTGACAGTTGATGCCCCGCATGCCACACGAAGTCTTTTCTTTTTCGTGATGATGACGTTTTGGGCAGCTGAAGGTATGCGCTTTTTGTACGATGGTATGTGTGTTCGCTTTGGTCAGTTGTGGTGGTGGTCAGCATTCCGATTCTTAGTCGCCGGTGGTTTTGTGTGGGGATTTGCTTGGTGGTGGACACCAGCCAATGTACGATGGGAGAAAATGCTCAGCCCCAAGTGGAACACCGGTTTGCAAAGTATTCTCGAGGATGAGGAGGTGACCGAGGCCGAAAGAGTGTTTGTCTGGGATCCTAATGGTATGCGGTATCCGTATGTTGTGCTGGCTGAGGATATGTCGGTCGACACTTTCTTGAGCACGGTGCAAAGATCCGCACCGGATACTGTTGGTTTGGTACGCGTAGAACAGGTAGGAAAATACTCTTTTGTCTTTCAGCGATCAGACAGCGATGGAATCCCTGATATATATGTTGAGCCAAATGGAAACACTCGCTGGGTTATTCACGACGAAAACATATAGAATGGATACATAATGCCAAAAAAGACAGGTGTATTATCGGTGGTATACGCCACCTATAACGAAGAAAAAAACATTCGCAGATCATTAGAGAGCATTGTCGATATTGCCGATGAGATCATAGTGGTGGACGGTTCTTCTACCGACGCAACGAAGGAGATTGCCGAAGAGCTCGGGGCGCGCGTCATCACGACCACGAATAAACCTATTTTTCACATCAATAAACAGATGGCGATGGATGAAGCCAAGTTTCCCTGGGTTTTACAGATGGATGCCGATGAAGTGGTTGATGATGCCATGAAAAAGCATATATCGCAGATCCTTAGCGAAACCAACGCTACAAAGCAGGCTGCTGGCTATTGGTTGAAACGAAAGAACTGGTTCTTAAATCGCTTTCTTACCAAGGGTGGTCAGTATCCAGACCCGGTGATTCGTTTTTACCAAAATGGAAAAGCCCGTCTTCCTATGAAAACAGTCCATGAACAGATGGAAGTAGACGGTGAAGTCGGGTGGCTTCGTGGTCATCTCTTGCACTATAACTCTCCCACATTTGCCGACTATCTGCGCAAGTCAAACACGTACACTTCTCTGACTGCGCAAGAGTGGTACGACCAAGGAGTGCAGCCATCCCTCGGTGCAGCGGTGCAGTACATGATCTGGAAACCAATCTGGACTTTTCTCCAACTCTATCTGCGACACAAAGGGATTCTTGATGGCTTTGCCGGTTTCGTTTTTGCCCTCTTTTCCGGCATTCACTTTCTTTTGGCCTACATCAAACTGTGGGAGATGAAGCAACAGGAATTGGCATAGCATGCAGGTTCTTTTGAACACAGCGCCGCTGAATAACCAAAGCAGCACTCGCGGTATAGGCACGTACACGCGGGAGTTGCTCAGCAGTTTGCGCGAACTTTCGCCGCAAGACGAGCCTTTAGTAGTGCATGCCACGCACGAGTTAGAGGAGCAGGGAACGAAGCTTTCCATCGGTGTAAAAGATTTGCCGGGAATTGATTTGATACATTTTCCTTTCTTTGATTTGTTTTTTGCTACTTTGCCGGCGCGCGGAAAAACACCAATTGTGGTCACAGTGCATGATGTCATACCGCTGGTTTTCCCCGAGGAGTACAAGCCTGGAGTGAAAGGGAAGTGGCGTTTTCAAGGTCAGAAAAAGCGTTTACAAGCGGTAGATGCGGTTATTACTGATTCCGAAGCTTCCAAAAAAGATATTGTCGAGTATCTCGATATTTCCGCTCATCAGGTGCATGTAGTTCCCTTGGCGGCATCCCCTCGTCTGCAACCAGTGAGCGAGTACTACACCCAAAAATACGCCGACGAGCTAAAGCTCCCTGCAAAGTACGTTTTATATATCGGTGATATTAACTACAATAAAAACTTACCAACGCTTTTACTAGCGCTCACCCAAGTGCCTGAGGATATTCATCTGTGTGTTGTGAGCCAAACATTTACCAATACTGACATACCGGAAGGCAAGCAGCTTGCCGAGATCATAAAAAATAATGACCTAGAAGACCGCGTGCACGTCATCTCGGTTCCGAAAGGTGAAGACGAAAAGATGTCTGCAGTTATCTCTGGTGCCCGCTGTTTGGTGCAGCCGTCTTTCTACGAAGGTTTTGGCTTACCGGTGCTTGAAGCGCTGCAAGTGGGTACGGTGGTTGTGGCCGCAAACACCAGCTCTCTGCCAGAAGTAACTGGTGATGCTGCTTTTCTTGTTGAACCAACAATTACCGGTTTGGCTGACGGAATACAAGAGGCCGTGGCTTTGCGCGGAACTGATCGCCAAGAGCGTATTCAAAATGGATTCATTCAAGCGAACAGCTTTTCATGGCACAAAACTGCCGCGGCAACATACGAGGTGTATAGACATGTGGTTCAAGGCAATTAAACAAATGCGTAGTGCACTCCTTTCCGACAGGCGGTTTCGATCGAAGCGTTTTTGGCTGGGAGTTCTGAATCTTGTTGGTTTGTTTCTAGCGCTCGCGGTGTGGATGTCCTGGCCGTATCTTCTAACAGGGTTTCCGTACACCCATGATGGCGAAAACCACTTGGCTCGTTTTATGAACTACGCTGCCGCGGTGCGAGAAGGACAGATCCCTCCCCGTTTTGCTCCCTATGTGCAGTCTGGTTTTGGGTTTCCGGTTTTCCACTATAACTACCCGTTAGCCAATATAGTAGCAACGCCACTTATCTGGCTCGGACTGCACCCAGGCACCGCTTTTGCCGCCCTCGTTTTTGCCGCAGCTGGTATGGGTGTGGTTAGTGTCTATGCAGTTTTGCGACTGCACTGGTCGCGGGCAGCCAGTTTCTTTGGCGTTTTTTGGTACGTGCTCGGATCGTACTGGGCAACAACCGCAGTATTTCGAGGAAATATTGGCGAGCTCCTGATGTATGGCTTGGTACCACTGGCTGTTTTGGCCTGGTATATGGCCTTGAGTAGGGTGCGCTGGCGCTGGAGTGTCGGGGCAGTTGTTGTCACTGCAGCCCTGTTTTTAGCGCACAATGTGTTGGCAGTTTTGATCATACCGCTTCTCGGGCTCTGGACACTGAGCTTAGCCTGGAAAGAAGAGCGTCGTGTACGGTGGTTTATGATTTGGATCTGGAGTAGCAGTTTGGTGTTGTGGTTTTGGTTGCCGGCGGTTCTCGAGCTTTCTTTGGTAGTTTTGAGTCAGGATTCATTGGCCACTTCGGCTGCGGAGCATGTTTTGGGTTTTGGACAAATTTGGTTTTCGCCACTGCGTTTTGGGTTTTCTCGCCCAACAAATCTTGACAGTTTAGGTTTTGGTTTAGGAATTGGAGTGTTTGGGCTCCTGGTGACCAGCATTGCTTGGGGAGTGAGAACTGTTTTTTATGAGGCTCGCCGAAGCAGAGTGGTCCAGTTTGTGTGGTCCCACTGGTGGCGAAGTACCGTTGGTGTCAGTATTGGTGTATTCCTCGGCATTTGGCTTGTGAGCGAGTACTCTTTAGTGATTTGGAATGCAGTGCCCGCTCTTTCGATACTTCAGTTTCCTTGGCGAGTTCTCTTCGTGGTGAGCTTATGTATTCCGGTTGTGGCTGCTCAGATGTGGGAAAGTGTCGAGGGGCGCTGGTGGCTCGTGGTACTTTTATTCTTACAATTTTTCTGGGTTTCTGGGATTATGCCAGTTGATCGCCGCTACACCGAGAAAGAGTATTACCTCACTTTTCCTCATTCCACGACAACCCGAAATGAGAACAGACCGGTAACGTTTACAAATGAATCGCCAGGGGAGTGGCAACCAGCACCGAGAGTTGCTTCTGGCAGTGCTACCGTAGAGGTGAGTGAGTGGTTGGGAAGTTGGAGAGCCTATAGTGTAACGGTGCAGGAGGAAGCTCTGCTTGTAGAACCAACCGTGTATTTCCCGGGCTGGGAGACACGAGTAGATGGTGAGCGCGTTGCGTACATACTTGAAGACCCGGCTTCACAAGGATTGATTGCGTATCGACTCGCGCCACGTCCTGAAGCGTACTCGGTAAGCACTCGATTTGTAGAAAACCAACCTATTCGGCAAGTAAGTGACGCTATTTTTGTTGTTTCGCTCCTAGTTGGTGGCGTATGTATATGGAGATATCGCGAATCACTCTAGAGAAAGAAATACCTATGGCTTTGCACGTTCATTGGAATAACATACACCAGAGCATTCAGCGGTTTTGGTTCGGAATCTTTGTTCTTTTCGCCGTTTGTGTGGGGAGTGTGCTCAGAGTACACCAGTACTCAAGTTTTCCGGTGGGGGTGGTGAAACGAATGACGAGGTAGCCTGGACAATGCTTGGTTCGAGCTTACTGCAGACTGGTATCCCGCAAAGCTGGTCCTATTTTTCTTCGTATGAAAACACCAGGGATATGGTGCTCGGCAACTACTACTTCCGAGTGGTAGAGCCAGCACTCGATCATCCACCGCTTTTTGCACTTATTCCTGGGACGGTTTCCACTGTCCGCGGGCTAAGTTGGGATGAGCTTCCGTCGCTGAAAGCGATTCGTTTGCCGCTAGTGCTCCTTGCAGCGCTGAATCTCACTCTTTTTACGTTCTGGATGTATCTCACGCATGGAAAGAGTACCAAAACCGTTGTGGCTGTGGCCCTCTTTGCGACTGTGCCGAGCATTGTGTTTTTGTCACGGTTAGTGGTGAGTGAGAATATGTTAGTTTCTTGGTTTTTAACTTCTTTACTTGGTCTTTACTATCGTGAGCGGTGGTGGGGTCGCGGGCTTTTGCTTTTGAGCTTAGCCGCTATGCCACTTACGAAAATTTCTGGATTGGCTCTCGCAGTTGGGTTCATAGTGGGGAGTCTGCAGATGGTGAAAATGCGTGAAACGGTGCAGATGATTGCCGCAGTGATGTATGGAACTCTTCTTCTCTTGCTCTACGTCTCTTTTTTCGACCTTCCTCTCTTTTTATCCGTGCAGCTCGGCCAGTCGGCACGTGATGTCGGTTTCTTTACGCTGTATCTCACGCAGCTGAGTATTCCGGCACTCGTTGAGCGACTCTCTACTGATATGTGGATGTGGCTCGGGTACATTGGGGTGTTTGCCGCGCTTATTTTTGGAACTGGAACTCTTGAGAGTAAGAACCAGAGGACGACACTATGGCGTCAGCTTATGGCTATTGTTTTTATGGCAAATCTTGCCTTCCTTCTTCTCAGTACCGGTGAGCACACGGTGCACGGGTGGTATCGAATCCTTTTCGTGCCGTTGTTTGCATACTTTTGGGGTGAGGTCGCCGACCACGTATGGCACTCCGTGCAGTGGTTTGGTGGAGCGGTGGTAATGTTGTTGCTGATCTTTGTGCCCAGAAATCTCATTCGCAATCTCACTGAACCAGGTGTTTTTTGGCAGGTTCAGACCTTTTTGGCTCGTTTGTGGGTGAGTTTTTCTGGCCTCTTTGTTCTCGCAGCGGTGCTCCAACCGTTTTGGCAAAGGCCCCTCTTTTGGCAAAAGATTTGGCGAGCAGCTCTCGTGTGTTTGTTTGTTATAGTAATCTTAAGTAATATTGGGACCGTTCTCACGGTGAGCCAGGAGCGCTACTGGGAAGATGCTCTGTTTATAGAAACAGGAACTCGCTCATAGTGAGTGCCCTGATCTGAACGCAAAGAAACGAAAGGAAATTATGGCAAAAATACTGGTAACTGGTGGAGCAGGTTTTATTGGTTCACACGTGGTTGATGCATGCTTGGCGGCCGGTCATGAAGTGGCTGTTTTTGATAATTTCTCTACCGGAAAGCAGGAATATGTTGCAGATGGTGTTGAGATTTTTGAAGGCGACATTACAGATCGCTTGCGTGTGCAAGAGGTGTTACAAGAGTGGAAGCCTGAAATTATTAATCACCATGCTGCCCACATTCAGGTTGGGTACTCGGTAGAAAACCCCCAGTTTGATGCAGAAAACAATGTGCTCGGTGTACTGAATGTGATGGAAGAAGCTCGCTCGGTTGGCACAGTGCAAAAAGTGATTATGGCTTCCACTGGCGGTGCAATGTATGGAGACCAGCCGGTGCCTTTCCACGAGGGAATGAGTCCACAACCACTTTCTCCCTACGGAATA
This sequence comes from uncultured Pseudomonadales bacterium, assembly GCA_964447905.1. Classification (GTDB taxonomy): domain Bacteria; phylum Patescibacteriota; class Microgenomatia; order UBA1400; family UBA1396; genus JAJOJK01. Next base: position 37,018 of record CAYUUK010000010.1, read on the forward strand.
TCTAAGCGAGCAGGTGAGTTGTATCTCCACTACTACTTTGTGCAGTATGGCATACCATATGTTGTTTTGCGCTACTCGAACGTCTATGGTCCACGACAGAACCCACATGGAGAATCGGGCGTGATTGCTATTTTTATGGAAAAGATTCTCAAGGGAGAACAACCAAAGATTAACGGAACGGGCGAAAATACCCGCGACTATGTTTTTGTGAGCGACGTGGCCCGAGCAAATCTGGCTGCTTTGCAGTATGAAGGTGTTGGTGAGTTTAACATCGGGACAAATACCGAGACATCTACCAATGAAGTATTCCAGAAAGTTGTGGCTGCGATGGGTGTCGATATTCCTCAGGAACACGGACCAGCGCGTCCTGGAGAGCAGGTGCGCAGTGTGCTCGACTACTCAAAAGCACAGCGAGAGCTCGGTTGGGAGCCAACTGTGGCCCTCGAAGAGGGCATTACGCAGACGGCAGCCTCTTTTCAATAAGCGAATTGGTGCCGACGCGGTAGAATACTCCTCAATGGGAAAAAACAACGAGTGTGTGATTATTATTCCGGTAAGCAATGAGTCGAGCCATATTCAGTCAGTGGTCAAAGAAATTTCTCCGAGCGCATTGCCAGTGGTTATTGTTGATGATGGTTCCACTGATGACAGTGTTCGGCTGGCCAAGGAGCTAACGCCGCACGTGCTTCGGCACGATACCAATTTGGGTAAAGGCGCGGCGATGCAAACGGGAGCAGAGTATGCGTTCTACTCGCTCGGGGCCAAGTACTGTATTTTTATGGATGGCGATGGTCAGCACAGTGCACAGGATATTGAGCAGTTTGTCTCAGCCTTGAAGGCAGGCCATGACCGAGTCTTTGGCATTCGAGACATTTGGCGGAAGATGCCCCGTCATCGAGGATTAGGAAATAGAGCCGTATCTCAGTACGTAGCTTGGCGATTCGGAGTGTATATTCCTGATATTCTGAGTGGTTATAAGGGTTTTTCGCGTGCAGGGTATGAGTCAGTGAAATGGGAAGCAACTGGTTACGAAGTAGAACTGGAGATTGCTGTGCGGGTAGCCCGGCAAAAACTTTCGTTTCAGACGCTTTCTATCGAGACGATTTACCACAGTTTAGACCGAGGAATGAATGTCCTCGATGCGTTGCATTTACTTACTAAGTTACCCCTGTGGTAGAAAAAACTTTCTTGCTATACTTGATGGTATGCAAACCCAAAAGCAGTCGTGGTGGATGCGAGCTCTTCTCCTCTTTTTCAGTTGGAGAGCATGGGTGTTTCTTTCTACTGCCTTAGCGTTTCAGTTTGTTCCTTTGCGCCGTGGCTATTTAGCCGCCGCCGAGTTCGCTGAAGGGCTTCCGGGATGGCTTACCGTCTGGGGCAACTTTGACGGGGTGGTATTTATGCGGATTGCGCGGGGAGGCTATGGTTTGCCGGAAGTGCCATTTTTTCCACTATTGCCGCTCATTATGGGTGTGTTGCATGATCTTGGGATTCCGTTTGTGCTGGCTGGTATGCTCATTTCTTTGATTTCTTTTATTGGAGTACTCTGGGTTTGGCGCCAATTGTGGCAGCTCGACTCCCAAGAAAAAAGTACAGCAGTATTCCGTATTTAGGCTTGTTGTTAGTTTTGCTGACGTTTCCCACCTCGCACTACTTTACTGCGGTGTATCAAGATGCACTGTTTTTATTTTTAGGCAGCGCAACACTTCTTATGGCGCGACAACGCCGATGGGCGTGGGCCATTATTGGTGGCGCACTCGCCACTTTGGCGCGGTTAAATGGTTTGACCCTTTTCTTCTTTTTGGGAGCAGAGTACATGCAGCACCTGGTGCCAGCACTTCGCACCCGCTGGCAGTGGCAGGATCCTTTTATCGCTTTTTGGCAGGCTCTCCAGTGGAAAAATATTCGTAAACACGTCTATACCGTGTTCTTTTTTGTCATTCCGCTCACTTTTTGGGGTACTTAGGGTATCTACATTTGAAGTTTGGTGACTGGCAGGTATTCTTTTCGAGTGTAGAAGTGTGGAACAGAAGTCATCTTACCTTTCCGCTGCAGACATTTTGGCGGTACTTTAAGATATTAGTCTTGTACCCTAACCCAAGCTTTGTCTACTGGGTGGCATGGGGAGAAGCGCTTTTCACAGCTTTTTACTTGTTGGTAATAGCGTATGGGTGGTCCCGGGTGCGATTTTCTTACTGGATACTTATGGTGGTTCATTTTCTTATACCTATGGTTACCGGCACGTTGCAAGGAATGCCGCGCTACGGACTGCATATGTATCCAGTTTTTCTGATTCTCGCGGCCTGGGTCTGGCAGCAACCAAAGTGGGTGCGAGTGGTGTACTTTACAGCTGCCGTAATTGCTCAGTTTGTGTATTTAGCTGCCTACGTGCAAGGGTATTTTGTCGCTTAGTTCTCTGGACAGACTGTTGGGTTCCATAAACCGCGTTGTTCGTTTTGTGCGGAAATTTCCGCTGCTTGGTAGAGGTCTTGTTTGGCATAGGGGGAGTTGTAAGTGTACTCCTGGGCGTAGCCTTCACGAATAAGGATCTCTCCAACGTCTTCACCACTCGGCAGTGCCACGTAGCGTAAGAGGCGATTGTAGCGATCTCGCTCACTTTGGCTGGAGTCCTGGCTCAGCAGGACTGTTTTGTTCTCCACCAAGTTCTGCATTTTTTTGCTCGCAGCTTCACCAAAGCACTCAACTGGCTTACGCGGGTCTTTGGTTTCTGGCGTGTTGATGCCAATAAGGCGAACGGTGAGTTCAGTTTCATCTGACGCCACTTTGAGGGTATCGCCATCAACAACACGAGTAACGAGGAACGCCTCAGCTGAAGCGGTAGAAAGTGTACTCTCCAGCGATGACGTTTGAGGTGATTCAATGGGTGCGGTGTAACTCAATACTATCAGCGTTATCAGCGAGAGAAGTACATCGACTAGGTCTGAGAGTGTAGGCATGCGTTTCAGTATACAAAATGAGACGTGGGTGTGTACTCACTGTTCAGCAGCAAAAAAGATACCT
>CAYUUK010000011.1:0-39779 GCA_964447905.1 uncultured Pseudomonadales bacterium
CCTGGCCAGGAGGTGGCAGTAAAGACCGGCACCACTAATAGCCTGCGGGACAACTGGACAATTGGCTACACCAACGACAGAGTGGTTGTTACCTGGGTGGGAAATAATGACAATACACCTATGAGTGCGGTTGCTTCTGGAGTTACAGGAGCATCACCGATTTGGAATGAAATTATGTCAGAAGCCATTGGCAGCCAATCACATCAGTTTGCTTTGCCGGCAGGACTGCAGCGGGTGAGTATTTGCGCCAGTACCGGAACGCTGCCGTGTGATGGTTGCCCGAATGTAATTGAAACGGTACTGCCATCCGCGCAAGTGCCACAGAAAGCTTGTTCCCCAGCCTGGTTTACCCACCCAACCGACGGAGCTACCGAGTTCGAAAATATTTTCACTGAGTCACGAACAGCTCGTTTGTAAAATGAAACTCTCAGGCGATTAAACGTGTAAAGAAAAGGAAGTGGAAAGCAGCTTTTAACCAAGTACCCAAAAGTAGAGAGATGCGAGTACGCTTATAACCAGGAGGACTGGTAAGACCCAGCGACCTCGCTTAAGGCGTTCTTCTTTGGGTTTTACGTTTCGCTTTTGTGCCATAGATTCCTCGCGCGTGTTTCGATTTCGTCAATCGCTTCGTCGAGTGTGAAGTCAGAACGGTCAAACATCCAGGAATCGTCAGTAACGTGCAGCGGATCGACATCTCGATTCATGTCGCGATCATCGCGCTCTTTGAGATCCTTCTTGATCTGCTCCAGGGAAACGTCTTCGCCGCGAGCCATGACTTCTTGGTGTCGCCAGCCAGCGCGTTTTTCCTCGCTAGCTGTTAAGAAAATCTTAAGCTGGGCATCAGGTAAGACGCGGAAGGTAATGTCGCGACCTTCCATGACCACATTTTGTTTACTGGCGATTTCTTGTTGCAACGGTACGAGTTGCTGGCGAACCACGGCATGTTGCGAGACTTTCGAAGAGGCTGAGCTGACTTTTTCGGTGCGGATTTCCCAGGAGACATCCTCATCGTCGAGGTAGACAGTAATTTTGCGACCATCATTTTGTTGGCCCTGAGGGGTGGCCAGCGTAATATTGTGCGTGCGCAGGAGGGCGGCTACGGCGTCGCCGTCTTCCGTATCAATACCTTCGCGTAAAGCTAAGAGGCCAGTGGCGCGATACATTGCTCCGGTATCGACGTAGAGGAAACCTAATCGCTGCGCCAGAATTCGCGCGATAGTGCTTTTCCCGACCGCCACTGGGCCATCAATTGCAATTTGAAAAGATTCTGGCATACAAGTTTACTTCTTCTTAGAAGTGGCTTTCTTCTTGCTGGAAGATGTGCTCTTGCTGGTGGTTTTCTTAGAAGCTGTTTTGGCAGCAGATTTCTTGGTTGTTTTCTTCGCCGCGGTTTTCTTGGCTGGGGCAGACTTTGTAGAGCTGCTGGTCGAAGATTTCTTGGTGGTGCTGGTGGTTTGACCGGTCAATTCCTCAGAACTGAGAGAGACTAAACCAACTAAACCGAGAATAACAAAGACAATCGGCCAAAAGCGGAGCACGGTGGGTGGTAAAACACCCGTGGTGGCCATAAAAGCCAACACACCGGCAAAGATGAGCGTTAGGGGCAGAACTAACGGTGAGCGAAACATATTTCCTCCAAGTAATTTCTTTTTCGTTCTTTATAGTATACACATATTGTGCAGTTATTGTTGATATGCATGCACGGCTTGTGCCGAGGCATGAAGCTGTTCAAGTTCTGTTTCATCGAGCTGAACAGGCATGATCTTTTCAATTCCACGTCGGCCAATAATGCAGGGTACGCTGAGAGATACGTCATTCACGCCGTAGAAGTCTTTGAGTGGGTGCGACACGGGCATGACCGTACGAGCATCACGCTGAATAGACTTTACAATTTGGGTGAGCACAGTACCAATGGCGTAGTACGTAGCTCCTTTTCCCTCAATGATGCGATAGGCAGCGCTGCGAGCTTGTTCAAATGACTGCATGGCTTTTTCGTGCGAAAAGGCCGGAAGTTCCGTCAATTTTGCGCCACCGAGTGTGGCTCCGGAGAGGGCGGGGAATGACGAGTCGCCGTGTTCGCCGAGGATGTAGGTATGGATACTCCGCGGATTGACGTCGAGAAATTCCGAGAGATAGAAGCGGAATCGGGCGGTATCGAGCAGCGTGCCAGAGCCAAAAACGCGTCCGTTATATTTCCCGGAAATTTCGTTGGCGCGGTGAGTAAGCACGTCTACCGGATTGGTCACCATTAAGAGTACGGTATGCGGTGCGTGTTCAAGGATTTTTGGGACGAGTGTGTCAACGAGAGCGAGGTTCTTCTTTGCCAGATCCAGGCGTGTTTCTCCTGGTTCTTGAGCAGCACCGGCAGCAAAAATGACCACGTCTGTGCCTTGCAGATCGGCGTAGTCGTCGGTGGCGATGATGTTGACGTCTGGTAGGAAAGGAAGAGCGTGTTCGAGGTCAAGTTTTTCGCCCTCTAGTTTGGCTTTGTCTCTGCCAACGAGCACCAGTTCTGTGGCTAAACCGCTGGTAATAATCGAGTATGCCGCAGTCATGCCCACGCGGCCACACCCGACAATGGCTACTTTAAAAATGCTGCGATGTGACATACGGTCCTTTCTTATAGGCCTAAGGGCCAGGCCCTAAAATCTCAAACCAGCGTATCATGCAGTGCTATACTGACTCAACGAGATACGGAAAGAGAGAACTCATATGACAAGCGAAAAAAAGTCAGAAAAAAAACGCCTCGGAGTTGTTTTTGGTTCACGTTCGGTGGAGCATGAAGTTTCCATTATTACCGCTGTGCAGATGATGCAGCATGTGAGCGCCGATGAATTTGAGGTGGTACCGCTTTATATCGATAAACAAGGCCGCTGGTGGACCGGGCCAGAGTTACTCGATATCAATTTTTACAAAACCCTGAATCTCCTGAACCCCGCCGAAACAACTGATAGCTTGCAACGTATCCAGTTTTCGCCAGATCCTACTGAAGATCACGGCATTGATGTGGCTATCTTTTGTACGCACGGGGGACATGGTGAGGATGGCACTCTAGCCGGTCTTTTTGAACTCGCCGATATTCCTTTTGCTGCACCGGGAGTGGTGGCCGCAGCAGTCGCTATCGATAAACTCATTTTCAAGCATGTGATGGAAGCCGCCGGCGTGCCGGTGACCAAGTATGTCTGGTTTACGCGCCAAGAGTGGCTGGAAACACGCAAAGAGGTGCTCGATCGTGTAGAAACCAGCTTGGAGTATCCATTGTTTGTCAAGCCAGCCACGCTCGGTTCGAGTGTAGGCGTTACGCGCGCCGCCAACGAGCAAGAACTTCGCAATGCTATCGACCTCGCAGTCGAGTTTGATACTCGGCTTATTGTTGAAGAGGCCGCACGCGACTGTATTGAGGTGAACGTCTCTGTTATTGGCACCGGTGACTCCACCGAAGTGTCCACCACCGAACAACCCATTCAGACCGATGAATTCCTCAGCTACGCCGATAAATACGAGCGGGGTGGCGGTAAAAAGGGTGGTACAAAAGGAATGGCGAGTTTGTCGCGCCGGATTCCTGCCCCGATTTCACCAGATCTAGAAGACAAACTGCACACCACCACGCGCCAGATTTGGAAACTGCTCAACGGCAAAGGCGTGGCCCGAATTGACTTATTTGCCAATCCTTCCACCGAAGAAATTTGGGTGGGAGAAGTGAACGCTCCGCCTGGATCTATGGCGTACTATCTCTGGGAAGCTACTGGTAAGTCGTATAGTGAGCTCGTTCAACACTTGGTAGATCACGCTGAGGTGGCGCATGCCGAGAAGCATCAGTTGATGCACTCCATTCAGTCGAATATCCTGCAAAAAGATCAGTAAGGAACCGAATTCATGGCACAAGATTTCACCCAAGATCTCACCCAATTTCCGAAAGCATGTTTATTTGATGTAGATCGGACCCTGTCCGATAGTAGTGGAGAAATCCGTCCGGTCACCGCGGCCGCTCTGAAAAAGCTTGCGGAAGCCGGCTATGAAATAGCGGTCTGTACCGGCCGTAGTTACGCCGAGCTCAAGCAAGCAATTCTGCCATTGTTTCCCGAAACGAGCGTGCATATTACCTCTGGCGGTGCGCAAGTAGTGCGCATGTCAGGTGAGGTGGTGTGGGAAAAAGTGTTACCGAGCGAGCTAGTGCACGCGATTGCCGAAAAAGTACACGTTTTGGGCGCGGATTTTGGCTTCAGTCAACGCACGCTCTATGCGGGAACACCAAATGTTTTGGAGTATAAACGAGCGCAGCGCTGGCCAGTCGAGACAATTGATGCTTATGAGCTCAAAGACTGGACCACGCCACTGCTCACGATTGGTTCGCTCAATGAGTCCGTACGTGCGTATGTTGAGTCGCTGGGAGCTGTAGAGGTGAAGTCGATGGTTAATGCAGTCGGCATGCCGTATTACGATATTACTCCGGTAGGCATCACGAAACGCGAAGGGGCTCAAGCGTGGGCGAGAGAGGTCGGTGTCGAGCTAGCGCACACCGCTGCCTTTGGGGACAGCGAAAACGACCGAGAAGTTCTGGCACATGTCGGCACCGGTGTGGCCATGGGCAACGCCATTCCAGAACTCAAAGCGATTGCGGACTACACCATTGCTGATACTGACGACGACGGCATTGCCCAGTTTGTCGACCAACTCCTCGCCCAAAATACCTGATTCCCTGCATTCTCCTCTAGGGTATAATGATGCCCACTCTGCCAAAGGAGTATGCCACGGTACCAGAGAGGTCTAATGGCGAGGTCTGCAAAACCTTCGATTCGCGGGTTCGAATCCCGCCCGTGGCTCATAAAAAAGCGAGAGCATTGCATGCTCTCGCTTTTTTATTGATTCCATGGTGGGATTTTCTTGGTCACCGCTTGACCTCAGTGCCCAGACTAATCTTGGCAATGTCAATTCTGTTCGCGTGGGACAACTTGCCTCAGGCAAAGAAGTGATTCTTCGGTGTCATCCAAAAGGAGTGAACAACGGTTACTTTTCCGCTGAAGCCGTGGCTTCCCAGTTAGCAAAAGAGAACGGAATACCGAGCTACAGTACGATAGCAGTTCATGAGTTTGCCGGTGGTGAGGATTTTGCGTTTCATGTCATTGAAAAACTTCCTGGCACGGCCATTACCAAATGGTTCGAGTCTCACCCGGAAGACGAGTCTCAGCTCTTGGTTGTTATGGGTAAGACCATGGCTCAACTCCATCAGATTCAAGTGAATGGTTTTGGTCCCTTTGATAATCAAAAAGCCAAATCTGGTACATTGCAAGGAGTTCATGAAAGCTTAGCCAACTCAGTGCAAGCTGGACTCGCGTTCAATCTTTCGGTTCTGCAGGCCGAAGGGCTTTTTACTGAGGAGCAGGTTGTATCGGTGCAAGAGTTGTTTTCGGCTGACAATCCGCTGTTGCAAGCAAGTACCGCTGTGCTGGTGCACAATGACTTTGCCGACTGGAACTTACTCACAGATGGCACCAGCGTATCTGGTGTGTTGGACTGGGATGAGTGTGTGGCTAGCCATCCTGTGGCCGATTTAGCCTGCTGGAGCACTTTTTTCGATCCAGCGCGTTTAGAAGGATTTCTTGATGGCTATTGGCAATTAGCAGAGAAGCCAGACAACTTTACAGATCTCTTTGAACTTTTCCGCTTGCGCTACGTCATTTCCAAGATGACGCTACGGATTCGTCGATACTCATGGGAACCTTCAGACGCGATTCGAGAGAAAATTGCGCATGGAAAGAAGCATTTAGAGGCTTCTTTGCGGTATTTTAATCTCTAAACACTTCACCAAACAAAGTGTAGCTTTGTTCAGCAAATCTTCCTATGGGTTAATTAAAGAATACTCTTTTAACGTGTCTTTTTCCGATTCGAATACTTCTCAAGCAATAAATCGATCAGGGATTTTCTTTGTCCATCGGTAAGCACCATTTTTTCGACATGTTTGATTTTCTCTGAAACGATTTTAAGCTGAAGGATATCGCCCACTTCAAAATATGAGATACCTGGATAGACCTCAGGAAAATGTTCAAACTCAAAACGAAAAGCGCCTACAAATCCGGTAGAGAGAAGATAGTCTATGTGTCCAGAATTTTTAGCCTCGTTGTAGTACCGGACGTCGGTTACGACGACTATAAAGAGCTGTCTTTTTTTCATTTCGGCGAAATGAGCCTGAACGGCTTCACTTTCTAGCCAGGCACCTACGTTCTGATACGTACTTGCCGTAATATCGTCGTCTCCAGTTATGTAGAGACCGCCCTCACTGTGGCTCTCCTGAAGTATTTGACTTCTGGCATGCCACAGCATTTTCTCGACTTGAATAGTTTTTTTGTTTTTCATTATTGATATTTTTTGATATTTTATGTCTCTGTGGGTCAGATGTCGAGCTTTATAGGACGCAACTCCCCCTTGACGAAACCTTAGCAGTCTCTTTATATTAGCGCTTACCACACATCACTGATAAAACAGTACAAAAACAAGGAGGTCGCATGACCGCACTGCAAGTGAAAAATATTTCTCCTTTGGCTGGCTACGTGGTAGTCGAGCAAACCGAGATGCCGGAGAAAACCGATTCGGGTATTTATCTGCCTTCCAGCGTCAAGGAACAAGATCAGCATATCGGCCAAGTGGTGGCTGTTTCCAAAGAATATGTTACCGAGAGCGGCGAGAAAGTAGCTTGCCCAGTAAAAGTTGGTGACACCGTTTTATTTAAGTCTTCTTTCCAGCATGATATGGAAGTAGAAGTTGAAGGCAAAAAAGTGAATGTACTTCGCTACGCCAGTATTTTAGCCACCGTAAAGTAAGAGAAATTGTAAGAAAGGAAAACTATGCCTGCAAAACAAATTGTATTTGGTGATGACGCGCAGCAAAAGCTCGTTATCGGTGTAAACAAATTAGCTGATGCCGTTGTGGCCACTTTAGGCCCTCGTGGAAGCAACGTAGCCATCGACAAATCTTGGGGTGCTCCGAATGTGATCCATGATGGTGTCACGGTTGCCAAGGAAATTTCTTTGGAAGATCCATTTGAAAACATGGGTGCGCAGCTGGTGAAAGAAGCCGCTACCAAAACCAACGACCAAGCCGGAGACGGTACCACTACCGCTACCTTGCTGGCTCAGCAGTTGGTGGTCAAAGGTATGCGCAACATCACCGCCGGAGCGAATCCAATGATCCTCAGACGTGGTATGGAAAAAGCCGTCCGCGCTGTTATTGCGGAAATTGATGCGCTCAAGAAAGAAGTCAAGAAAGAAGACTGGGTCAAGGTGGCTACCATTTCTGCTCAGGATGAAACCATTGGTAAGAAAATTGCTGAAGCCCTCAACTTGGTCGGTAAAGACGGCATTGTCGAGGTCGAAGAAGGCAAAACTATGGATATCACCATTGAGCACAAGAAGGGTATGCAGTTCGACAAAGGCTATTCTTCTCCATACTTCGTGACTGACTCCGACAACATGGAAGCCGTTATCGAAGACGCGCACTTGCTGATTACTGACCAAAAAGTCAGCAGCATGCAGCAACTGTTACCTCTCTTGGAAAACTTCATGAAGATCTCCAAGAACTTGGTGATTATTGCCGACGACATCGAAGGCGAAGCCATGGCCACACTCGTGGTAAACAAGCTGCGTGGTGTCTTTAACGTCTTGGCTGTGAAGGCTCCAGGATTTGGTGACCGTCGCAAAGAAATGCTGCAAGACATTGCTGTCCTGACTGGCGGCCGTGTGATCAGCTCTGATCTCGGCATGAAGCTCGAGGAAGCCACTGTGGAAGACCTCGGTCGCGCCAACTCAGTACGAGCTTCCAAAGACAGCACTCGTATCGTGGGAGGCGCTGGCTCTGAGAACGACATCGCCGCTCGTGTCGCACAGCTCGACAAGCAAGCCGAGCAAAGCACTTCCGAGTTTGACAAAGAGAAGCTCAGCGAGCGTAAAGCCAAGCTCACCTCTGGTGTAGCCGTGCTCCAAGTGGGTGCCGCGACCGAAGTTGAGCTCAAGGAACTCCAAGAGCGCGTCAAAGACGCTAAGGAAGCCACCAAAGCCGCTATCGAAGATGGCGTCATCCCTGGTGGTGGTACCACCTATCTTCAAGCGCTCAAGAAGATCGATTCTCTCAAGCTGACCGATCAAGACGAGCTGGCTGGTGCCCGCTTGGTGCGTGAAGCGCTTCAGATGCCGGTCCGCACACTTGCCGAGAACTGTGGCATGGACGGCGGTTGGGTCGCTCACGAGATCATGAACAGCAAAAAGAAGAACTGGGGCTTTAACGCCTACACCCTCGAGTTTGAAGATCTGCTCGAAGCGGGTGTTATCGATCCAGCCAAGGTAGCGAAAGAAGCGCTCAAGAATGCCGCTTCTGTAGCCGGGAGCATCTTGACCACTCGCGTCTTGATCACCGACATAAAGGAAGATAAGCCTGACGCTGGTGCCGCCGCTGGAATGGGTGGTGGTATGCCAGGGATGATGTAAGAAAAAAGATCCTCGTTTACAAGTCGGACGTCCCGCCTGTTGGTAGCTTCAAAAGAGAAGTTGCCTCGGGCGGGACTTCGCTTGGCTCCTCCATAACCTTTTCCTCTCTTATTTCTCGTCGCCAAGAGCCCAACTTGTAAACGAGGACTTTTTTCATGATAAGAATATTTGTACTGGTGAAGAGAAATGCCTCTTATGAAACAGCTAAAACTGTTTGTTGAGATTTTTTCTATTGTGCGATACAATGCACGTTCGTAACGCAAGCCACGTTTCTGGAGAAACATTGTCCGTATATAACCAAAGTCGCTAACATCTGAATACATTTTCACCTCTCTGTTGAGGAGCAGGTGAATTTTTGCGTCTTTCATTATGTAAACATGCCACGGAGGAAACGCTCTTGGTGACAGCAAGCGTCATCCCTGAGGTGAGAGCCTCAGAAACAAACGAAAAAACCGAAAACAGTAAAGGACAATGGGTTATGAGCAAGCCAGCACGTCAGAACTGGGGAAGCGTTAAGAACGTTCTCCCTGAAGTTGACCTTATTCAAGTACAAACAGAGTCTTACCAAGATTTTTTGGAAAATGGTATCCAGGAAGCCTTTGCCGAAATTAACGAAAACGGCGGTATTCTCGACTTTACCGGTAAAAACTGGAAACTCGAGTTTGGTCGTCACTTTTTGAGTTCTCCAAAACTTACTCCAGAAGAAGCACGTCGCAAAGGTTTAACCTACGATGCTCCACTGCGTGCTGAAGTAAAACTTACCAACTTGCGTACTGAAGAGTCTATTGTGCAAGAAGTCTTCATGGCTGACATGCCTTTAATGACTGAAAATGGTACCTTTGTGGTCAACGGTGTGGACCGTTGTGTGGTGAATCAGTTAGTTCGCTCTCCTGGTATCTTTTTCTCAGGTGATAGCGATCCTCGTACCGGTCGTATGCTGTACCGGGCTGAGCTGCGTCCAATGCGTGGTTCTTGGTTAGAGGTTGCGGTAAGCCGTCGCGATATTTTGACTGTCAAAATTGACCGTCATCGCAAAGTGCCTGCGACCGTGTTATTGCGTGCCCTTGGTTACGCCACCGATGAAGAGCTCATCGAGATGTTCAAGGATGTGGACACCAACGAAGATACCCACTTCATTGCCAATACTATTGAAAAAGATCCAACCAAGTCACAAAACGAAGCCTTGGTGGAACTCTACGAAAAGATTCGTCCTGGTGAGCCAGCAGTGCTGGAAAGCGCCGAAGAACTCTTGCATGACCTCTTCTTTAACCCTCGTCGCTACGACTTGAGCAAAGTTGGTCGTTATAAGGTGAATCGTCGACTTGATTTGAATATTCCTAACAACAAAGAAACTTCTGTCTTAACCAAAGAAGACATCATTGCTGCCTTCAAGTACTTGATTAAGCTGCAAAACGGTGTCGGTAAAGTTGACGACATTGACCACCTCTCGAACCGTCGTGTTCGCCGAGTTGGTGAACTCGTTCAGACCGTGGCTTTCCGCGTTGGTTTGCTCCGTTTAGAGCGCTCCATTCGTGAAAAGATGTCTTTGGCCAAGACCACAGAAGAGCTCTCCCCGGCTTCTCTGATTAACGCTCGTCCGTTGATCGCGACCGTGTCGGAATTCTTCCGCCGAAACCGTCTGTCCGCTATTTTGGATCAGACCAACCCGCTTTCCGAAGTCGACAACTTGCGTCGTCTTTCGGTCATGGGTACCGGCGGTGTGACTCGTGAACGTGCCTCATTCTCCATGCGTGACATTAACGCTTCTCAATACTCTCGTATCGATCCGGTTCGCTCTCCTGAAGGTCCAAACATTGGTTTGGTGACCTACTTGGCGCTCTACGCTCGAGTCAATGAGTATGGTTTCTTGGAAGCTCCTTATCGCAAGGTAGTGGAAGAGAACGGCAAAATGAAGGTGACCGATGAAATTGTCTACCTCCAGGCCGACGACGAAGAAGATCTGTACATTACTCACTCAAGTATCGAAATTGATGACAAGGGATTCATTGTTGAAGAATGGATTCCTATGCGTCACGCCAACGAATTTATCGAAGGTCCGGTCGACCAAGTGCAGTACATTGACGTGGTGCCTCGCCAAGTGGTGGGAACTTCCGCTTCTTTGATTCCGTTTATTTCTCATGACGAAGCCAACCGTGCTCTTATGGGATCGCACATGCAGTGTCAGGCTGTACCGTTAATTGGTGCTCAAGCTCCAATTGTTGGTACCGGTATGGAACGCGATATCGCTAGCGCCATGGGTCACACCATGTACGCTGAGTATCCAGGTGAAGTTACCTATGTTGATGCTGAAAAGATTATGGTCCGTTTAAGCAAGAAAGACGCCGAGTTGGCTGCGAAGCATATTGAAGAGCGCCACTCACAAAACGTGTCTATTGTGGGTCAAGACTTGATCTACAACTTGCGTACCTTTGTCCGTACTTCTCAAAGCACCTGTTACAGTCAGCGTGCCATGGTGAGCAGCGGTCAAAAGATCGAAAAAGGTGATCTCTTGATTGACGGTCCTGCCGCCGAGAACGGTGAGCTGGCTTTGGGTCAAAACTTGGTTATTGCCTACACCTCTTTCGACGGACTCGGATACGAAGACGCTATTATTATCTCTAGCCGTTTGGTTCGCGATGATCTCTTGAGCTCTGTACACATTAGTGAGTACGAAGCCCAGGTCATGGACACCAAACTCGGTCCGGAAGAACTCACTCGCGATATTCCAAACGTTTCCGAAGCAGAACTTCGTCACCTCGACGAAGCCGGTATCGTGGCCGTTGGATCTCAAGTCCAGGCTGGTGACATCTTAGTCGGTAAAATCGCACCTAAGGGTGAGACCGAACTGACTGCCGAAGAACGCCTGCTGCGCGCCATCTTTGGTGAAAAGGCTCGCGAAGTGCGTGACACTTCTCTGCGTATGCCAAATGGTGAAGCCGGAACTGTTATCGGTGTGAACATTTTGGATCGCGCCAAGGGTGATGAGCTCGAAACCGGCGTCAACATGAAAGTGATCGTGCACGTAGCTCAGCTGCGTAAGATCACGATCGGTGACAAGGTGGCTGGTCGTCACGGTAACAAGGGTGTTATTTCCAAGATCATTCCAGTTGAAGACATGCCTCACATGGCCGATGGTACTCCGGTAGACATTATTATTTCTCCGCTGTCCGTCTTGGCTCGTATGAACATGGGTCAGCTGCTGGAAGCTCACTTGGGTTGGGCAGCTCGCGAACTTGGCTACAAGGTTGCGGTCCCAGTCTTTGAAGAGTTCGAAGAAGACAAGATCTGGAACGAACTTGATCGCGCTGGTTTGCCAAAATCTGGTAAAGCACAGCTCTACGACGGTCGTACCGGTGAAGCCTGTGGTGAAGAAACCGTGGTTGGTATCGGCTACATCTTGAAACTCGTCCACATGGTCGAAGACAAGACGCACGCTCGTTCGACTGGTCCGTACTCTCTGGTCACTCAGCAGCCGCTCGGTGGTAAAGCCCAGATGGGTGGACAACGTCTTGGAGAAATGGAAGTTTGGGCTCTTGAAGCACACCAGGCAGCACATACGCTCCAAGAAATGCTTACCATTAAGTCTGACGACGTGGTGGGTCGCTCCAAGGCCTTCGAAGCTATCGTATCTGGTAACTCGATTCCAGAACCAGCAGTGCCGGAGTCGTTCCGTGTCTTGGTTCGCGAGTTGAACTCACTTGGTTTGCAAGTGGAGATGCGCGAAGCACAAGTTACCGAAGAAGAGGAAGAAGTTATGATCAGTGAAGATGAGAACATCATCCTCGATGACGAAGACGACTCTGATGAGGACGACACCGAAGGTCACGACGATGACTTGGAGGATTCCGAACCGGAAGAATTTGACGAAGAAGAAGCTGAGGATAAGGAGTAATCATGGCACAGTTTGGAGATCAGAATAAACTCGCTGGATCTTTGGCCCGACAAGGACAAGTAGTGGACTTTGAGTCCCTGCGTATTTCCTTGGCTCCGCCAGAGCAGATCAAAGAGTGGTCACATGGTGAAGTCATCAAGGCTGAAACCATTAACTACCGCACACAACGCGCCGAAAAAGGTGGTTTGTTTGCTGAAGAAATCTTTGGTCCAATGAAAGACTGGCAGTGTCACTGTGGTAAGTACAAGGGATACCGCTACAAGGGTATTATTTGTGACAAATGTGGTGTGGAAGTTACCCAGAGCCGCGTGCGTCGTGAACGTCTCGGTCATATTAACTTGGCCGTGCCGGTTTCACACATTTGGTTCTTTAAGGGTGCTCCTTCTCCCCTCTCTTTGTTGCTCGACATTAGCCCACGCAACTTGGCTTCCCTGATTTACTTTAGCAAGTACATTGTGCTCGAAGTCGATGTGGAAGAAAAAGAAGCGGTGCTCGCTCGTCTCGAAGAAGATCGCGAAAATGCCAAGCAAGTCCTGAAGGATGATGCCCAAGCTGAGATCGATGATCTGCGCGATCAGCTCGCTGGTGACTTGAAGACTATCAAAGAACAGGTGACCGATGAAGAAACCCGTTCTTTGAAGCAACAAGCCATTGAGCTCAAGGCGAAGCAAAAAGTAGCTTCCCTCAAAGATCAGCTCTCAAGCGACCTCGACAACGCCGACGAAATCTACAACACCGTTCGTGACTTGGTCAAAAAAGTTGAGTTGCACTCTATCCTCTTTGAGGATGAGTACATCAAGCTGATCGAGTACGATGCTGCTGACCACTTGCGTATTGGCATGGGTGCTGAAGCCTTGCTCGAAATCGTGCGTGGCCTCGACCTCGATGCCCTCGCCGAAGAGCTGCAAGAAGAAGTCGAAACCGCTAAGGGTCAACGTAAAGTCAAAGCCACCAAGCGTTTGCGCATTATTGAAGGGTTCCGCTCTTCTGGTCAAAACCCAGAGTGGCTCTTCATGAAGGTGCTGCCAGTTTTGCCTCCAGATCTGCGTCCTATGGTCCAGCTCTCTGGTGGTCGCTTTGCTGCTTCCGACTTAAATGACCTCTACCGTCGCGTTATCAACCGTAACAACCGTTTGAAGCACCTTATTAAGTTGGGCGCTCCAGACATTATCTTGCGCAACGAAAAACGTATGCTGCAAGAATCGGTGGACGCTTTGATCGATAGCTCTTCTTCACGGAACCGTCGTCGAGTGCGCCGCCGTCCGCTAAAGTCTTTGGCTGAAATGCTGCGTGGTAAGCAAGGTCGTTTTCGTCAAAACTTGCTCGGTAAGCGTGTTGACTACTCTGGTCGTTCCGTTATTGTGGTCGGTCCAGAACTCAACTTGAACCAATGTGGTTTGCCAAAAGAAATGGCTCTGGAAATGTTCAAGCCACACGTACTGCGTGAACTGATTCGTTTGGGCTACGCTCCAAACATCCGTAGCGCCAAGTACATGCTTGAGCGTCGTAACGAAATCGTGTTCGACATTCTCGAATCGATTACTCGTGAGCACCCAGTCATGCTGAACCGTGCTCCAACTCTGCACAAGCTTGGTATTCAAGCTTTTTACCCAGTGTTGATTGAAGGTAACGCTATCCGCTTGCACCCTTGTGTGTGTTCTGGATATAACGCTGACTTCGACGGTGACCAAATGGCTGTCCACGTTCCGCTCACCAAGCAGGCTATTCGCGAAGCAAAAGAGAAGATGTTGCCTATGCACAACTTGCTCAAGCCAGCTGATGCCAGCCCAATTACCGTGCCAAACAAAGACATGGCTATGGGTGTGTACTACCTTACGGCTGCTGACACCAAGCGTGCTGCTCACAAAGCGGTATTTGCCTCTCCAGAAGATGCTGAGACTGCTGAACAGATGGGTATTATTGGTGAACGCCAACTCATCACGGTTCGTTTTAGCACTGCTGACGGCAGCTACGAGCGTCGTGAAACCACTGTTGGTCGTATCCGCTTCAACGCTGTACTGCCACATTCCATGGGCTACGTCAACGAAGCAGTTACTGCTGGTCGCATCAAGGAAATCGTCACAGAAGCTATCAATCACAACGATGATCCAGAAGTCATTGCTACCTTGATCGACAACATTAAGGATCTTGGTTTCCAAACAACGACCAAATCTGGTTTGTCTGTGGCCGTTACCGACTGTGTCATGCTCGACGAAAAAGACAGCATCATTGAAGCCGCCAACAAGCGTGCCGAAGAGATTCAGGAAAACTATCTCCAAGGTTTGATTACCGAGGACGAAAAGCGCCGTCTCACCTTCGACGTCTGGATGGAAACCACTGACATCGTGGCCGACAAAACCTGGGATAACTTTGACGAAGCCAACGCTATCAAAGTCATCATTAACTCTGGAGGTACTCGTGCTTCCAAAGACCAGGTCAAACAGCTCGCCGCCATGCGTGGTCTCGTGGTCGACCCAATGGGCCGTATCGTGGAAATGCCTACGAAGTCGAACTTCCGTGAGGGTCTTTCTATCTTCGAGTACGTGACCTCCTCTCGTGGTTCTCGTAAGGGTCTGACTGACTCTGCTCTGAAAACCGCTGACGCTGGTTACCTGACTCGTCGTTTGACGGACGTCGCTCACGACTCCATCATTCGCGCAGAAGACTGCGGAACCACTGAAGGTCTCGATATTGTGAAGTCAGCCGCTGGTCGCGATGAAGTCTTCCCGAAACGTATTTTGGGTCGCTACACCGCGCAAGCTGTCGAAGATGCTCAAGGCAATGTCCTGGTCGAAGCCAACACCCTGATTACCGACGAGATGTCTCAACAGATTGTTGAGGCCGGAGTCGAAACAGTGGTGGTGCGCTCTCCGCTTACCTGTCAGATGCCAACTGGTCTGTGTCAACACTGTTACGGTTGGGACCTCTCTGACAAGAAGGTCGTCAAGATCGGTACTCCAGCCGGTATCTTGGCTGCCCAATCTATTGGTGAGCCAGGTACACAGCTGACCATGCGTGTGAAACACTCTGGTGGTATCGTCGGTCTCGACGTGACCCAAGGTTTGCCTCGTGTGGAAGAACTCTTCGAAATCCGTAACCCGAAGGCGCAAGCTCCATTAGCTGAGATTGCCGGTAAAGTTTCCGTCATGGAAACCGACATGGGCTACAAGATCACGATCGTCTCCCAAGGTAAGCCACAAGAAGAGCGTTCCTATGAACTGCCACGTACGAGCAAGCCAATGGTCGAAGAAGGTGACTTAGTCGCCGCTGGCCAACAGCTCTCGGCTGGATCACTCAATGTACGCGACGTCTTGAAGCTCCGCGGAATGCGCGCTGCTCAGATGTACTTGCTCGAAGCTATCCAAGCGGTGTACGAATCTCAGGGTATCTCGATTAACGACAAGCACTTTGAAGTCATCATCGGCAAGATGAGCGACAAGGTCTCGATCGAAACCGCCGGCGACACATCGTTGCTGCCAGGTGAAATCGTGGACCGCATGCGCTTCCGTGAAGAGAACGAAACCGTGCTGGCCGAAGGTGGTGAACCTGCCACTGGTCAGGTGCTGATTCTCGGTATCACTCGAGCTTCTCTCTACACCGAAAGCTGGCTCTCAGCCGCTTCCTTCCAGAACACCACATCTGTTCTGACCCAAGCTTCCGTAGAAGGCAAAGAAGATCGCCTCCTCGGACTGAAGGAAAACGTCATCATTGGTCGGTTGATCCCAACCAGTGAGGAACGAGCTCTGATCGAAGTCTAGAGTTTAGTCAATAAAAAAAAGACGCGCGTAGGGATTCTATATTTCTATGCGCGTCTTTTTTTGCTGTATCCTAATACGTGAGGATGGGGAGATTTTCTCACTTTGAATTGCATATATACTGGCCATGAGGGAGTAAGTTGTTTTTTTGTGCTATTCTAAAGTTCTTAGAGCACAATAAAAGGAAAAAGAATGATAATTGGAAGCCCGGAGGTCGGAAAAGGTATTGATCTAAGTCTTTTACCAACGAGTCTCCTTTCGGAGAGTTCAAAAGTACAACGAAAGACCGGTGAAATTACTGCTTCAGATGGCGTACATCTTACATATGAAATAAGTGATAATTATTTTGAAGTATCTGAAGGAGAGGACTTCCATTTTTTAGCTTGGATCGATAAACGTGGGAATCTTCATTTAACGGTGAATAACGAAGTGAATGGCGAAAAATCAAAACATATTTTTCCTTCAAAGTTAGCAGATTATATTTTGACTACTTGGGCTACGAAGATTTCAGCTATTGTTGATGCCTGGTATCCAGATGGAGGGACAAATATTACTCAGTATTCTCAGGCAATAGCGAGGGGTGAAACGCCGAAACAGGCAGCGCTATCTACCTGGACGGGAGAATTAGCCAAGCGCCATTCTTTTAAGAATGTTACTCAAGAAAATGGGGCCATTTTTGTTACTTTTGAACGCTGAGAGGGTGGTTTAGTGGCAAAACTATCTGTTTGTGGCAGAAAATACGCTATAATACTTCTTACACATGCTGCAACTTCGTCATGTAAACCACTAAAGATTCGTTCCAACCACCGCCTCTGGTGGTTTTTTTTGGCAAGAAAGGACACGTATGAACGCACAACCAAAGAAGACCGATGCCGCTTTTAAGCGAGTACTTATCAAAGTAAGCGGGGAGTCTCTGCTCGGTGACCGTGAGTATGGTATTGATAGCCATGCTGCCGAGGATGTCGCTCGAAAACTCAAACAGGTAACTGATCTCGGAGTAGAAGTGGCTGTGGTAGTTGGCGGCGGGAACATTTTTAGAGGTCTAGCTGCTTCACAGCAAGGATTTGACCGCGCCACTGCAGACTACATGGGCATGTTGGCCACAGTGATGAATGGTCTGGCTCTCCAAGGCGCTCTCGACCAACTTGAAGTGGACAACCGCGTTATGTCCGCGCTCGATATGCCAGCTGTGGCAGAGCTCTTTATTCGCCACCGCGCGATTAGCCAGATGGAGAAGGGCCGTTTAGTTATTTTGACCGCCGGAATTGGCGCTCCCTATGTGACAACCGATACCGGTGCTTCCCTCCACGCCTTGGAACTGCACTGCGACGTAGTCATGAAAGCCACCAAAGTGAACGGTATTTACGACAAAGACCCCGAGAAATTCCCCGACGCCAAGCGCTACGAAACTATGCGCTTTGCCGATGCCATTGTCGACGAAAAAATCCAAGTGATGGACACCGGTGCACTCTCCATGTGTATGGAAAACAACATGCCAGTGATGGTGTTTGAGCTGTTTGAGGGCGATAACTTGATCAATGCGGTCAAGGGTGAGCGCGTAGGCACGTATGTGTCGAATGATGTGGAGACGAAGCTGGTAGCTGAGTAATCCATCTGAGCTAGTGAACCAGACTTGTACTCATAAAAATCACTGCTATAATACTGATTCACGGTGTG
Source organism: uncultured Pseudomonadales bacterium (assembly GCA_964447905.1). Lineage (GTDB taxonomy): Bacteria > Patescibacteriota > Microgenomatia > UBA1400 > UBA1396 > JAJOJK01. The sequence goes on from CAYUUK010000011.1 coordinate 17,802, forward strand.
AAGTGAACAGGAGTTTCGCTAGCGAAATTCTTGAGTAATACCGGAACATTTTTTGTTTTTGTCACTTCTCCACCTGAATGAATAAACTGAAAAGAACTTCTTTTCAAAGAAAAAAAGGAAAGATCCATGCCAACGATCAATCAACTGATCCGTAAAGGTCGCAAGTCTAAACCAACCAAGGTGAAAGCCCAGGCTTTACGCCGTTCTTTTAACGCGGTGAAAAACCAAGTGGTGAAAACCGCCAACCCACAAAAGCGTGGTGTGTGTACGTTGGTCAAGACTATGACTCCAAAGAAGCCTAACTCTGCTTTGCGTAAAGTGGCTCGTGTTCGCTTGTCGAACCGTATGGAAGTCACCGCTTACATTCAAGGTGAAGGTCACAACCTTGCAGAACACAGCATTGTGTTGGTGCGTGGTGGTCGTGTCAAAGACTTGCCTGGTGTGAAGTATCACATCGTGCGTGGTAAGTACGATACCGCTGGTGTCGAAAAACGTCGCACTTCTCGTTCGAAGTACGGTACCAAGAGACCAAAGGCTTAATCAAAGTTAGTAATTTTTGAAGAGAAATAAGAAAGACAAACAATGCGCGCAAAAAGATTCCCCAGACGTGACATCAAAGCTGATCCGAAGTTCAAATCGGTCGTCGTCGCTCGACTCATTAACCAAGCCATGCGAGACGGTAAAAAGACCGCTGCTCAAAAGCAGATTTACGGTGCTTTAGATCTCGTCGCCCAAACATTAAACCGAAAAGCCCTCGATGTTTTGGAAGAGGTGCTCCAACAGATTACTCCCCAGATGGAAGTTCGCTCCCGTCGTGTGGGTGGTGCTTCCTACCAAGTGCCTATGCCGGTTTCTGACCGTCGTGGTTCTTCCTTGGCTATTCGTTGGTTGATCAACGAAGCCAACAAGCGTCCAAACCGTTCGTACCACACTTTTGCTGAGAAGCTGGCCGCCGAAATGATGGACGCCCTCAAAGAAGAAGGTGGCGCCTTCCAAAAGAAAATTACCACGCACAAGATGGCCGATGCCAACAAAGCATTTGCTCACTTCCGATGGTAAGCTAGAAATAGAAATAGAAATAGAGAAAAAAGAAAATATAGAGGAAAAGGAAATACACAAGAAGTAATCTATAAGGGAAAAAGGATTCACCTGCCCTTCGGGTTACACATCTGCAGGAAAATCCTTTTAGATATTTATGGCCACGCAACAAACAGTCAAGACTGACGACCGCAACCTTCCGCTCGACCGGATTCGTAACATTGGTATTATCGCGCACATTGACGCCGGTAAAACCACCACGACCGAACGTATTTTATACTTCACCGGTAAATCCTACAAAATTGGTGAAGTTCACGAAGGTGAAGCCACCATGGACTGGATGGAGCAAGAGCGTGAACGTGGTATTACCATTGTGTCCGCGGCCACTACTACTTTCTGGACTCCAGTTCTCGAACAAACCTTGATGCCGCAAACGGCGCATCGTATTAACATTATCGACACACCAGGTCACGTTGACTTCACCGCTGAGGTGGAGCGCTCTCTGCGTGTGCTCGACGGTGGTGTGACTGTGCTCGACGCCGACAAGGGTGTCCAATCTCAGTCCGAAACTGTCTGGCGCCAAGCTGACAAGTACCACGTGCCTCGTCTCTGTTTTGTGAACAAGATGGACAAAGTGGGTGCCAACTTCGATTTTGTGGTTGGTGACGTCAAAGAGAAGTTCGGTGTCACTCCTGCTCCAATGGTTATGCCAATGGGTGCAGAGAACGATTTCCGTGGTTTAGTGCAGTTGCTCGAAATGAAGGCCCTTTACTGGGCTGACCAAGAAGCTTCTACTCCTTACGAAGTGATCGACGTTCCAGAAGAATTCAAAGCCAAAGCCGAAGAGAAGCGAGCCGAGCTCGTCGAAATGATTGTCGAAACTGACGAAGAACTCTTGAACAAATATCTCGAGGGTGAAGAAATCAGTGTCTCTGACTTGAAGAAGGCTCTTCGCAAAGCCGTTATTAACTACGAGCTCGTGCCGATGTTCTGTGGTTCTGCTTTGAAGAACATGGGTATTCAACCACTCTTGGACGCTATTGTTGACTACCTACCATCTCCTCAGGACGTGGACCACATCACCGGTACCAACCCAGATACCAATGAGGAAATCACTCGTCAATTGGTTCCAACCGAGCCTTTGGCGATGCTGGCTTTCAAAGTGCAGACTGATCCGCACGTGGGTCGTATTACCTATGCTCGTATTTACTCTGGAAAGATTGAAGCTGGGTCCTACATTTACAACGCTACGCAAGGTGAAAAAGAACGTGTTGGTCGTGTGCTTTTAATGCACGCTAACCAACGTGAAGAAATCCAAACTGCGTATGCTGGTGAAATCGTTGCTCTGGTTGGTTTGAAAGCCACCCGTACTGGTGACTCACTTTGTGAAGAAGGTTCACCAATTGTGCTGGAAGGTATTACTTTTGCCGAACCAGTTATCTCGTTGGCTATTGAACCTGCTACCAAGTCTGACCAAGAAAAAATGGGTATGGCTTTGGCGAAATTGTCTGAAGAAGACCCAACCTTCCAGGTTAAGGTCAATCACGACACCAACCAGACTATTATTGCTGGTATGGGTGAGCTCCACTTGGAAATTATCGTTGATCGTATGAAGCGTGAATTCAAGGTCGACGCCAATGTTGGTGCTCCTCAAGTTGCGTACCGTGAAACCATCAAAGGTCCGGCTGAGCAAGAATCCAAATACATCAAACAGTCTGGTGGACGTGGTCAGTATGGTCACGTGTACCTGCGCCTGGAACCACAAGATCGTGGTACTGGCTTTGAGTTCGTCAACGCTATCACCGGTGGTGCCATTCCAAAAGAATTCATCACTCCAGTGCAAAAAGGTGTTGAAGAAGCTATGGCCAACGGTGTTATGGCTGGTTACCCAATGGTCGACATGAAAGTTACTCTCTACGATGGAAGTTACCACGATGTTGACTCTTCCGAAATTGCCTTTAAGTTGGCCGCTTCTATGGGACTTCAGTCTGGTGCTCGTAAAGCTGGACTGCAACTCTTGGAACCAATTATGCGGGTTGAAGTTACCACGCCAAAAGAATTTATGGGTGACGTCATTGGCGACTTGTCTTCTCGTCGCGGACTCGTACAGGGTTCCACCGAGCAAGGCACCGCGGTTGTTATTAAAGGACAAGTACCGCTGGCTGAATTGCCGAGCTATGCTACAATTCTTCGTAGTATGACTCAAGGTCGTGCTTCCTACTACATGGAGCCGAGCCACTATGAGGTTGTTCCTGACAACATTGCTCAACACATTGTGGAGCAGCAGTCCTAAAAGAATCTACAGGGGAGACTGCCGTTGTGGTTGGTCTTCACCAGAGAAATAAAGAAAGAAAAATAAAGGAGAAAAAGTATGGCTCAGTTCCAACGCACCAAGCCACACGTTAACATTGGTACGATTGGTCACGTTGACCACGGTAAGACCACGTTAACTGCGGCTATTACTACCACTCTCGCTAAAAAGGGTTTTGCCCAAGCGATGGGTTACACCGACATTGATAACGCTCCAGAAGAAGCGGCTCGCGGTGTTACTATTAACATTTCTCACATTGAGTACGAGACTGAAAAACGTCACTACGCTCACATCGATGCTCCAGGTCACGCTGACTACATCAAGAACATGATTACCGGTGCCGCTCAAATGGACGGTGCTATCTTAGTTGTGGCTGCTACTGACGGTCCTATGCCTCAGACTCGTGAGCACATCTTGCTTGCTAAGCAGGTTAACGTGCCTCGTTTGGTTGTCGCTCTTAACAAGTGTGACATGGTTGATGACGAAGAACTCCTCGACTTGGTCGAAATGGAAGTTCGTGAACTTCTGACCAAATACGGTTTCGACGGTGGCAACGCTCCTGTTGTCCGTGTGTCTGCCCTCAAGGCTCTTGAAGGTGACGTCGACGCTCAAGCCAAGGTCATGGAACTCATGGATGCTGTCGACACCTACATCGAAGATCCTGTCCGTGAAACCGATAAGCCTTTCTTGATGGCTGTAGAAGACGTCTTCTCCATCAAGGGTCGTGGCACGGTTGTAACCGGTCGTATCGAGCGTGGTGTGGTCAAAGTTGGTGACGAAATCGAAATCCTCGGTTTTGACAACCCAATGAAATCCACTGTCACTGGTGTGGAAATGTTCCGTAAAGAACTTACCCAAGGTGAAGCTGGTGACAACGTCGGTATCTTGCTGCGTGGTGTTGAAAAGGACCAAGTCCAACGTGGACAAGTGCTCTGTAAAGCCGGTTCTCTCAAGACTCACAACAAGTTCAAAGCTGAAGTGCTTATCTTGACCAAAGAAGAAGGTGGACGTCACAAACCATTCTTCTCTGGATACCGTCCTCAGTTCTACATCCGTACAACTGACGTTACCGGTGAAATCAAGTTGGCCGAAGGTACTGAAATGGTTATGCCTGGCGACAACGCTAACATGACTGTCGAACTCATCAGCAACGTTGCTCTTGAGCAAGGTCTCCGCTTCGCTATCCGCGAAGGTGGTCTGACTGTCGGTGCCGGTGCGATTACCGAAATCGTCGAGTAAGATTTTTAAGCAGAGAAGATCTGTTTAGAGCAAGGAAGCCCCGGAAGGGGCTTTTTTGTACCTCTGGAAGGTTTCCCCTGCCGCACAACTACCTCTGGAAGGGGAAACCGAGGTTTCCCCTTCCAGGCTAAATTCTAGAGCAGGGTAACCCTAGCGAAAAAAAGTGTTATAATTCTGAGCAATTTGCGTGCTATATCTACATTTATGCCGCAACGAAATGTTGATAAGGAATACTATGCGAACGCTCTCTATCACGTGTATAACAGAGGTGCTGGGAAACTGGACATTTTTACGGATAAAGCTGATTATTGGGCTTTCCGAAGAATTACCAGAAGAAAACTAAAAAAAATGGCTGGTAAGATTGATATTCAGTCATTCAGCATTCTTCCCAATCACTATCATTTCCTGATATGGCAGGAGAATGAGCGAGATATGGAGCATTTTATGAGGAGTGTGATGACAAGTTTTGGCACATACTACCGAATTCGTCATGATTGGTCGGGAAGATTATTTGAAACTTCGTATAAAGCTCGATTGTTAGAGTCAAAAGAAGATCAATCAAAAATTCAGAGGTATATTTTGAGAAATCATATTGAAGCTGGTTTGCTCAATTGGCTGCATTTTGGATATTCGATTTAAAAAACTCTCCTCTAGGGGAACCCTGCTCACTAACTACCTCAGGAGGGGGAAGCCTAGGATTCCCCTTCTTGAGGTAATTCTGATACAGGGTTCCCCTAGAAGGCACTCGACATTTCCCCTTGGCAGAAAGCCTGGTATGAGTTATAATCACAGTCTGTCAAAATGGACAAGACGTGATGCGCGTTCTTCCGTCAAGAAAACGCGTTTCTGAAGAAACATTCGTTGAGAGAAATATGGCAAAAGCAAGTAAACAAGACTCAGTAAACAAAATTCGCGTTCGTTTGAAGGCGTTTGATCATCGTATTCTCGATGAAGCAGTGCGCAAAATCATGCAGAGCGTGTTGGCTAGTGGTGCTGAACTTATTGGTCCAATCCCCATGCCAACTCAGAAGAAACGTTTCACTGTGTTGCGTTCACCTCATACAGACAAAGACTCTCGTGAGCACTTTGAGATGCGTACTCACATTCGGGTCTTGGATATTGTTAACCCAACCAATAAGACAATTGACTCTTTAATGCATTTAGAACTCCCGGCAGGTGTCGGCATTCAAATTAAGAACTAACGACTTCGACTAAGGAAAACATGGTAGATACAGTACTGGCTCAAAAGAAAGACATGCGTCAAGTGTGGACCACAGACGGCACTCGCTTGGTTGTAACCAAGTTGTTTGTCGGTGGAAATGTGGTGGTACGTACTGTCTCGCAACAAGATGATTCCACTCAAGTACAGATCGCTTTTGGCGAAAAGAAAATGAAGAACATGGCTAAGGCTCAGCAAGCTCAGCTCGCTGCTGCCAAGATTGAAGAAGGCCGTCGTGTCTTTATAGAGACAAAAGCGACCGAAGCTCTTGAAGCCGGTCGTATTTTATTGGCTGAAGAAGTTGTTGCCGCCGGTGACTCTCTCAAAATCAGTGCTTCTAGCAAAGGGAAAGGTTTTACCGGTGTGGTGAAGCGTTGGGGCTTTGCTGGTGGTCCTAAGACCCACGGTCAGTCTGACCGTCAACGTGCACCTGGTTCTATTGGTGCTGGTACTACTCCAGGCCGTGTTTGGCCCGGAAAGAAAATGGCTGGTCGCTCTGGTGGTGCTACGGTAACTTTGGAAAATGTTTCTGTAGTCGCTGTAAACCCAACTGAGCAAGTTATCTGGGTAAAAGGCACTGTTCCTGGTGCTTTCAACAGCATTGTTCGCATTCAGAAGCAAGGTACTGGTAAAGACTTTGCTTTGAACGATTTCAGTAAAGCTGAGTTAGGAGCTGCTACAGCCGAGCCAGCCACTGAAGATTCTACTGAGGAGACCCAAGCATGAAACTGAAGAAATATACCCTCAAGGGTGAAGCTACCACAATCACAGTATCAGATGACTTGTTCAAGGCTGACATAAAGCCAGAACTCGTCACTCAGGCTGTACACGTGTACTTATCCAACAAGCGTCAAGGTGGTGCAAGCACCCTGCGACGCGGTGAAGTGCGCCATACTGGTGCAAAAATCTATCGCCAAAAAGGAACTGGTAACGCTCGTCACGGTGCAAAAACCGCTCCAATTTTTGTCGGTGGTGGTATTGCTCACGGCCCAACAGGTTTTGAAAACTGGAAAAAATCTCTTCCAACCAAGATGGCTCGCAAAGCCACAGTATATGCATTATCTATGCAAGCCACACGAGATTGCGTTGGTGTAGTCGCTGACTTGGAGAAAATTTCTGCCAAGACCAAAGATGCTGCAGACTTTATGCAAGCTCTTGCTGACAACGCCGCCAATAAAGTGCTCGTTGTTATCGATGATTCTCACGAAAACGTTGTCAAAGCATTTGCTAATGTAGCGAATGTTACCTTGACCCGAGCTGATCGCTTGAACGCTCTTGAAGTTGCTCAAGCTGACTACATCTTGGTGATGCAGCCTGCGCTGGATCGCTTAGAGGCTCGTCTCCTCAACAACAAAGACAAGGCAGCAGCATGATCAATCCGTACGTAATTATCTCACCGGTTATCACTGAAAAATCCCTGCGAATGGCAAAGGAAGAAAACTCCTTTACTTTCTACGTGGATCCATCAGCTGACAAACTGGAAATCAAGAAAGCCATTGAAGCTGGATTTAATGTCACAGTACAAGACATTAAGACTATTACCGTTCCTGGTAAAGTAAAGCGCACTGGTTCCAAGCGTCGTCCAGCCAAGCAGGCTGACCGCAAAAAAGCGATTATTGTACTGTCACAAGGTGAAAAGATTGAATTATTTGATCTCTAAGGACTCATATGTTGAAAACAGTAAAACCAACCACACCCGGAACTCGTAACCGAGTCGACAACAAGCAGGATTTAGCCAACAACAATCCCGTAAAAGGATTGACTGGCAAAGGAACTCGTCGTCGTAATGGTCGAAACAATCAGGGCAAAATTACTGTCCGTCATCGCGGTGGTGGTGCTAAGCGCAAGTACCGCATGATTGACTGGAAACGTGAAAAATTCGGTATTCCAGGTAAAGTGGCTCAGATTGAGTACGATCCAAACCGTAACGCTAACATTGCTTTAATCAACTACGTTGATGGTGAAAAGCGCTACATTTTGGCTCCGAAAGGTTTAGAAGTGGGTCAAATGATCCAATCTGGACCAGAAGCTGAACTGGCCATGGGAAATGCTTTGCCTTTGCGCAACATCCCAGTTGGTATGCCTATCCACAACATTGAGTTGCGTGCTGGAAAAGGTGCTCAATTGGTTCGTGGAGCTGGAACTGCCGCTTTGATCCAGGCAAAAGACGAAAAATATGCTACAATTCAGCTTCCGTCTAAAGAGGTCCGCATGGTCCCAGTAGACGGTATGGCTACTATCGGTGAAGTCGGAAACGCTGACCACAAGAACCGTAAGCTCGGAAAAGCTGGTCGCAAGCGTCATCTTGGTATTCGTCCAAGCGTACGTGGTACGGCCATGCACCCAGGTGCTCACCCACATGGTGGTGGTGAGGGCCGTAGCGGTGTCGGTATGAAGCATCCGAAGACCCCATGGGGTAAGCCAGCTTTGGGTAAGAAAACTCGTAAGCAGAAGAAGTACTCTGACAAGTACATCGTAAAAGACCGTCGCAAGAAGATCTAACGCCGAACAGAAATAAGGAAACAGACATATGTCGCGAAGTGCAAAAAAAGGACCATACGTAGACGACAAGTTGCTTAAGAAAGTCATGGCTCAAAAAGCTGATGACAACAAGCAACCAATCAAGACTTGGGCCCGTCAATCACAGATTGCTCCAGAGTTCGTGGGACACACGTTCTTGGTGCATAACGGCCGTAAGTTTATTGAGGTCTATGTTGGTGAAGAAATGGTAGGACACCGTCTTGGTGAGTTCGCTCCTTCTCGTACCTTCCACGGTCACGGTAAGGTTGTGAAACGTCTCCTGACGAAGACATAATTAAGGAAGCTATGGCAACAGTACGTGCAATACAGAAATACGTTCGACAAACTCCACGCAAACTGCGTGCAGTGGCTGATCTCGTCCGTGGTTGTGAACTGCCAGAGATCAACGAAATCTTGACCAACTTGAACAAGCGTGGTGCTCGTGTTATTAACGAAACCATCCGTCAAGCTGTCGCTAACGCGGTGAACAACATGGGCTATAACGAGACTCAGTTGTCTCTCAAATCAATCATGGTCAATGAGGGTCCAACCTACAAGCGTTTCCGCGCCGGTTCTCGTGGACGAGCAAAACCATACGAGAAGAAAACTTCTCACGTGTTTGTTGAGCTTCATGTCGAAGAAGTGAGCGCCCCAAAAGCCTCAACCAAACCTGCTCAAACCGAAGATAAGTCTGAGGCCAAATCTGAAAAAGCGGCAACAGTCAGCAAAACAGATGCTCCAGCTGAAGAAAAAGCAGAAAAGAAGTCTGCCAAAAAAGAGACTTCAACCAAAAAAGAAACAACGAAAAAGACGACAACCAAGAAGGCAGCAGCTAAAAAAGCTGACACCAAGTCCACTTCTGCAAAGAAGTCGACCACTGCTAAAAAAGCTAAATCGAAGAAGGAAAGCAAGTAATGGGACAGAAGATTAATCCAACTGGTTTTCGTATTGGTAACACTTTCTCATGGAAGTCTACCTGGTATGCGAATTCAAGTGACTACGCCAAACGCGTGCTCGAAGATAAGAAAATTCGCGATTTTTTCCGTGCTAACTTGTCTAACGCGGGTCTCGATACCATTGAGATTGAGCGTTCGATTAACGTGATTAAGATTCGTCTGCACGTCACTCGCCCTGGTGTGGTGATTGGTCGCGGTGGTTCCAATCTTGAGTTACTCAAGAAGAAACTTGCTAAGCTCTTGAAAATCAACCCGAACGATCCAAAGGGAATGAAAGTTTCCATTGATGAAATCGTGGAGGTCAAGAACCCTGATACTTCTGCTAAGTTCGTAGTTGAACGCATTTCTGACCAGCTCAGCAAGCGTTACCCACATCGTCGTGCTGTGTCTCAAGCTATTGAGCGTGCTATGAACGCTGGTGCCAAAGGTATCAAGATTCAACTTTCTGGTCGTATCGGCGGTGCGGAAATTGGTCGTCGAGAGAAGTACCACGAAGGTACTATCCCAACTCAGACAATTCGAACAAATATTGATTACTTTGAGTCACCAGCCCATACCAAATCTGGTACTGTCGGAATCAAAGTATGGATTAACAAAGGGGAAGCTCAACCAGCTGAAACCAAGTAAGAGACGTAACGACAAAGGAACCTATGCTACAACCAAAGAAAAGCAAATATCGAAAGCAGTTCCGCGGCAAAAACCGTGGCACCGCCCAACGTGGTAACGCAGTGGATTTCGGTGAGTTTGGTTTACAAGCAACTGACCGTGGTCAGTTTTCAGCTCGTCAAATCGAAGCAACTCGCAAAGTGTTGGCTCGATCTACCAAGCGTATGGGTAAGCTTTGGATTCGCGTTTTCCCAGATCATCCTATTACTGAAAAAGCCCAAGGTGTGAAGATGGGTTCCGGTAAAGGTGATATCAAAGAATACGTAGTAAAAATCAAACCTGGTCGTATGCTCTTCGAGCTGGCTGGTGTTCCAGAAAACGTAGCGCGTGAAGCGTTTCGCAAAGCGGGTCACAAGATCCCAATGAAAACAAAGTTTGTGAAAAAAGGTGAGGAAGCATGAAGCGAGATCAGAAACAAGAGCTCTTAGCTCTCTCCACTGACGAGCTGCAGAAAAAGCTCCGTGAGTTGCAAGGCACTCTCATTCGTGCTCGTCAAGAGCGACGACTGCAGAACCAAGAAATTGATGTGAAGGCTGCTTACAAAACTCAGCAAACAATCAAAATGATTAAAGCTGAAATAAGCCGTCGCCAAAAAGAAGCTGCACAAGTCACTGAAGAACAGGCATAAGAGGATAACATGGCTAAAAAGACATTACAGGGTACAGTTGTAAACGTTATCGACGCCAAGACCGTTAAGGTTATGGTTGAGCGTAACTGGCAACACCCTATCTACAAAAAGTACGTAAAACGCACTAAGAACTACTTGGCTCACGTCACTGATGGCATGGAGTTTGAAGTAGGCAGCGCTGTGGTTATGACCGAAGGTCAGCCAATCAGCAAAACAAAGCGTTTTATCGTTACAGAAAAGATGGAATAACAGAATAAGAGAGTCAACATGGTACAGCTGAGAACAGTTTTACAAGTCGCTGATAACTCTGGAGCACGTAGGCTTCGTGTGATCAATGTGCACGGCGGATCTCGTCGTCCTACTGGATCACTCGGAGATGTCGTTACTGCTTCAGTGATCGCCGCTCAACCAAATGCCGAACTGAAAAGAGGCACCATGGTGAAAGCCGTTATCGTTCGTGTGAAAAAAGAAGTACGCCGTGCCGATGGTAGCTATGTTCGATTTGATGACAACGCTGCTGTTGTGCTCGAAGATGTGAATAACAAGAAACCAAAGGGCACTCGTGTTTTCGGACCAATTGCTCGTGAGGTAAAAGACGCAGGATATGCTAAAATAGCGTCTCTCGCGCCAGAGGTATTATAAGGATCGCTATGAAATTTAAAGTCGGTGATGAAGTCATTGTAACCAGCGGTAAAGATAAGGGCCATCAAGCTAAAGTCTTGAAGGTAAACCCTGATGCTGAGACCGTAGTTGTACAAGGTGCAAACCTGTACACCCGTCACTTTAAACCTATGATGGGACAAGCTGGTCGCCGTGAGCGCAAAGAACGGGCTCTGCCAACCGCTAAAGTAGCGATTTGGAACCCAGAGACCAAACAAGCCGATCGTATCGGCTACCAGATCGAAAAAGATGGTACGAAAGTACGTATCTTCAAGAAAACAGGCAAAAAGATTGAGTAAACATGAATCGTAAGAAGCAACTGTATCAGGACAAAGTCATTGCACTCTTGCAAGAGAAGTATGGCAAAGAGAACGCCATGGCTGTAGCCAAGCTCACCAAAATTGTGGTGAACGTTGGAATTGGTACCGAACCACAAGGTGAAAAAGCACTGGAACCAGTTATTGAGCAAATCGCTGCTATTACTGGTCAAAAACCACAACCAACACAAGTACGTGTTTCTATCGCTGGTTTTAAAATCCGCGAAGGAGATCCAGTTGGTGTGGCCGTAACCTTGCGTGGTGAGCGCATGTGGGCTTTCTTTGATAAGTTAGTCACTATCGTGTTACCCCAACTGAAAGACTTCAGTGGTGTTTCCCGAACCGCTTTTGACCAAGCTGGTAACTATAGCCTAGGTCTCAAGGAACAAATCGTGTTCCCAGAAATTGATTACGATAAAATCGATCGCGTCCGTGGTCTCCAAATGACTATGACGATTGAGAACTCTTCAAGCACTGAAGAATCCCTTAATCTCTTAGCTGAACTCGGAATGCCGTTCGAAAAGGAAGAATAAATAACGCAATAAGGTATACAAGTAGCATATGGCTAAAAAATCGAAAATCGCTAAATCAAAAAAGCTCGCTGAGCACTCCACTCGTGGTGTGAATCGCTGCTCTTTGTGTGGTCGCCCACGTTCTTACATGCGACAGTTTGGACTCTGTCGTCTCTGTTTCCGTGAGTTAGCCCATAAAGGTGAGTTGCCAGGTGTGGTAAAATCGAGCTTCTGAGGAAACTATGACTGATACTGTAGCAGATCTTATTATTCGAATTAAAAATGCTTACATGGCTAAGCACAAGACTGTTGTGATGCCTGCTTCTAAGCTGCGAGAAAATATCGTAAAGATACTCGTTGAAGGTGGCTATGTGAGTAGCTATGAGCGCGAAGCTGGCAAGCCGCAAGATACTTTAAGTATCGACTTGCGTTACATCAACGGTAAGCCAGCCGTAGTTGATGTCAAGCGCGTCTCTAAACCTGGACGACGCGTTTACAGCTCCTCTGAGCAGTTGCCAAAAGTGCTCGGTGGATACGGCACCTGTGTGATTTCTACTTCACAGGGTGTTATGTCTGATAAAGAAGCTCGCCAAAAGAAAATTGGTGGCGAAGTACTCTTCCAGGTTTGGTAAGGAAACTATGTCAAAAATTGGAAAAAAACCAGTCAGCATTCCTAGTGGTGTCACCGTGACGGTAACCGATTCCGGTTTCACTGTTAAGGGCCCCAAGGGTGAACTGCAACAAGACTTTGTTCCTAATATCTCTATCGAGGTATCAGAAAACGAAGCAAGTGTTGTGGCTACCAAACAACCAAATGCCAAGCAAACTCGTATGAACCTCGGTTTAATCCGCAGTTTGTTGAACAACATGGTTGAAGGTGTTACGAACGGTTTCAGCAAGCGCTTGAAATTAGTGGGTACTGGTTACCGTGTAACCAAAAAAGGCCAAGGTTTGACCATGACTGTTGGTTTCTCTCACCCTGTAGAGGTCGAAGCAGTTGATGGTATTTCTTTAGATGTTGTAGGCAATGACACAATTATTGTCTCAGGTATTAGCAAACATATGGTTGGTCAAGTTGCTGCCAATATTCGCAAAGTTCGACCGCCAGAACCTTACAAAGGAAAAGGTATTCGTTACGAAAACGAAGAAGTTCGTCGCAAACAAGGAAAGACTCTCGCTAAGTCTGCCTAATTAAGTGAGACGAAAAGGAAACTATGACACGTAATCAACAAAAAGCACTGCAAAAGCAACGTACTCGTCGCACTCGTCGTGTGCGCAGCAAACTGCACGGAACAGCTGCACGTCCACGTTTGTCTGTCTACCGCTCCAATGAGCATGTGTACATCCAAGCGATTGATGACGACAAAAGCGTAACCTTAGCTGCTGCTTATGATAAAGGTGCCAAAGGCACAAAGACCGAGCGTGCTCAAATCGCCGCCAAACAAGTGGCTGATGCGCTCAAAAAGGCTGGTGTAAAACAAGTTACTTTTGACCGCGGATACTACCGGTATCACGGCCGCGTCAAAGCTGTTGCTGATACCATCCGTGAACAAGGAATTGAACTGTAGAAAGAACTATAAGGAAAAAGGATTCACCTTCCCTACGGGTTTCACTTTGAAGGAAGATCCTTTTAGATAAACATATGAGAGATAATGATCAACGCAATCATCGCGAATTCGACGAGAAGGTCGTGCAAGTAAGCCGCGTCTCCAAGAAGACCAAAGGTGGAAACAAAATTGGTTTCTCCGTTTTAATGGTGGTTGGTGACCGTAAAGGCCAAGTTGGTGTTGCCCTCGGAAAAGCTCCAGATGTTCTGGCTTCTATCAAGAAGGGTGTTCGCCGCGCACGCAAGAAAATGTTCACCGTTCCTATGGACGGTACCACCATTCCTTTCCCAATTGAGGTGAAGCATGGTGCCGCTCGTATTTTGCTCTCCCCAGCTCCTCGTGGATCTGGTGTTATCGCCGGTGGTCCAGTTCGTTCCGTTGTGGAAGCCGCTGGTATTCGTGATATCTCTGCCAAGATTTTAGGTACCAACAATAAAGCTTCCAATGTGTACGCAACCTTTGAAGCACTTCGCCAAATTCGTGATATAGTAGAGCTTCGCGGTATGACTTTGAAGTCTGTCGCCGAAGAAGAGCGTGAGCTCAAAGAAAAAGAAAAAGAAGTGCAGCGTGAAGCCAAAGCGAAAGCAGAAGCTTCTGAAGCTCAAGAAAAAGCAAAAAAATCTGCTAAAAAAGCCGCTCCAAAAGCTGAAAAGGCAGAAAAAGCAGAAAAGACAGAGAAAAAGCCAGCTAAAAAAGCCGCTCCAGCCAGCGATTCCAAAAAGGAAGCCGCTGTAAAAGCAGAAGAAAAAGCTGATACAAAAACTGAAAAAAAAGCAGAGAAGAAAGCTTCTAAAAAAGCTGAGTCTGATTCTGCTGATAAGAAATCTGAATAACAAGGATAGTCATGAGTTTATTACGCGATTTACCATCTATTGTGACTTCATCTGCGAAACGTGTGGGTCGTGGGTACGGTTCACAACGCGGTGGTCACACTTCCGGACGCGGTATGAAGGGTCAGCTCAGCCGTACTGGTGCTCCCAAGTCAGCCCTGTGGTTTGAAGGTGGACAGCTCCCTCTTATTAAGCGTTTACCAATGTTGCGCGGTAAGTCTCGATTTGTTTCTTTGAAAACAAAGCAAGAAGTACAGTTGCGTGATGTTTTGGCAAAAGGTCTCACCGAGATTACTCCAGAAACTCTTTTAGAAGCGAAACTGATCCGTTCAAGCAATGGCATCCCACGTATCATCGGCGCCACCAAAGTGGAAACAGCCGTAACCGTGAGTGGTGTGGAAACCTCCAACTCGGTACAAAAAGCAATTGAATCAGCTGGTGGAAAAGTAACACAATAACGTAGTGAAGCAAATAGTCGAAACATTCCGTTCCATTTGGAATTCGCGTCAAGTGCGCGATCAGCTTCTTGCAACCATTGCCCTCACCGTTCTCTTCCGCTTCCTCGCTCACATTCCAGTATTCGGTGTCGATACAATCCAACTGCAACAGCTGTTTGCTTCGAACCAATTACTCGGTGTTCTCAATATTTTTTCCGGTGGCACTTTAGCGAACTTTTCTCTCATGGCCGTAGGAATTAGCCCCTACATTACTGCATCGATTATGGTGCAGGTGTCCGGTTTGTTCTTTCCAAAAGTCAAAGAGATGCAACGTGAGAGTGATGCCACTCGTGCTCAGTTGAGCATGATTACCCGCTACCTCACTGTGCCGATTGCGGTTTTACAGTCTCTATCGTTGCTCTTTTTGTTGCGCTCCCAAAATCTTCTCTTGGCTTCATCGCCAGTGGAGTTCATGGTGATGATTCTGTCGCTCGTAGCCGGTGCTATGGTTGTGATGTGGATTGGTGAGCTCATCACCAAACATGGTGTGGGTAACGGTATTTCTTGGATTATTTTTGTTGGAATCATTAGCCAAATCCCAGTGTCGATCTCTCAAACTTGGTCGTTGCGTAACGCAGTTGGCGCCACTGCTCTCTGGGGAATGCTGCTTGGATTATCAGCTTTAGTGATATCGGTGGTGTTTATGCAAGAGTCTGTGCGTCGTATTCCGATTCAGCAGGCTCGTCGCCAGCGCGGAACGAGTGCGTATGGCACATCCATGTCTCATATTCCGATTAAGGTGATTCAGTTCGGTGTTATGCCAATTATTTTTGCCTTGCCAGTTTTGTCCTTGCCGAGCACTCTCGGTAATATCTTGGTCAACCTTTCTCAGACACCACCTTGGTTAGTCAATATGGCTCGTGATTGGCAAGTCTGGTTTAACCCAGTTTCTCCGGTATACAATAGCCTCTACTTTATATTGGTTTTTGCTTTCACTTTCTTCTCTATTTTTGTTTACTTCCAACCCAAGGATTTTGCCGAGGACTTAAAGAAGTCTGGTACCTTTGTGCCCGGCGTTCGTCCTGGTAAACCAACGGCACAGCTGCTTATGAAAGTGCTCTTGCGAGTTTCTTTCATTGGTGGTCTCTATCTCGGCTTAATCGCTGTGCTGCCGCTTGTGGCGCAAAACGCCACGGGCATAAACACCTTATCCATAGGTGGAACGGGGTTGTTGATTGTGGTCTCGGTGGTCTTAGAGACCATGCGACAAGTACAGTCACAGCTCGTACAAGATCGATACGATAAATACTTATAAAAGACGAAGAAAAAGCGAGAGGGAACAATGAAAGTTGTTTTAATGGGAATCCAAGGCGCTGGAAAATCTACGCAAGGGAACCTGCTTTCAGAAAAATATGGTATTTCATACCTGTCTTCAGGACATATTTTTCGAACCATGGCTCAGGAAAAAACTCCTATGGGCCGATACATTAAAGAAACAATGAGTTCTGGTGCTTTGATTCCAGATGAGAGAACTCTCGAAATCGTCGAGGGCTATCTTGATCGTGATGAGTACTTCGATGGATACATCCTAGATGGTTTCCCACGTACTCCCGCTCAGGCTGAAGCATTTCGCAATGGCTTAGATGCTGTTATCTTTTTAGATATCTCTGATAAAGAGGCACTGTGGCGTATTGCTGGTCGAATTATGCAGGGTACAGAAATCCGTGATGACGAGACTTTGCCAGCTATTCGCAAGCGTATTGATTTGTTCCATGAGTACACCGAACCAGTGATAGAGTACTATCGCCAGAAAGGTTTACTCGAGCACATTGATGGTGAGCGAGACGTGCAGGCTATTTTTAATGACATTTGTCAAAGAATTGAGGCACGAGTAGCAAATAAGTAACTACATCAAGAAAAAAGACAGAAAGTTCTTTTGAGCAGAAAGTAAGATCTAGCTCTTGAGAAACCGGGCGTATTTTGATACAATCCGGGTTCTGTCAGAAAGACACACTATACATGGCTGGAAATACACGACAAGATTTATTCGAAGTAAAGGGAGTAGTAACTGAATCCCTGCCAAATCGAATGTTTCGTGTTGAGGTCCAAGAAGGACCTGATCAAGTCATTGGGAACAGTGTACTGTGTACCCTCAATGGCAACATGCGGAGGTTTCACATCCGCGTGCTTCCAGGAGATGTGGTTCTGGCAGAGATGAGTGTGTATGACCTTAATCGGGCTCGCATTACTCGCCGTTTGCGCGAATCAGATAATGAAGCCGTGATAAGTATGGACGATAATGAAAACAGTGAAGAGTAACTGATATGAAATATAAAACGAGTATTAAACCACGATGCAAGGACTGCAAGCAGATCACCCGTCACGGGAAGAAAATGATTCGCTGCAAGAACCGTCGTCACAATCAGACGCAAGGATAAGGATTCACTATGCCACGTATTGCCGGTGTTGACCTACCAATGAAAAAGAAAACCTGGATCGCTTTGACCTATATTTTTGGTATTGGTCAAGCCTCTGCTACAAAAGTCCTGAAAAAGGCGAATGTAGAAGGAGACAAGCGTGTTGAAGACCTCAACCCTGAGGAAGTCAGCCGTTTGCAGAAAGTAATTGAAGGTTTGGACGTTGAAGGTACCTTGCGTAAAGACCGTCGTGACAACATTGAACGTTTGAAGCGCATCGGTTCTTACCGTGGTTCTCGTCACCAGGCTGGCTTGCCAGTACGTGGTCAACGAACCAAAACAAATGCTCGTACTGGTCGCGGTCGTCGTAAGACCGTGGGTGCTATGACGAAAGAAATGGCGCAAAAAATGGAAGAAGCAAAGCGTAAATCCGCATAGTGCTTTTCGCATTGAAAGAACATAAAGATACAGATTATGGCAAAACCAACTAAAACATCTAAAAGTAAAAAAGCCGCTCACGTAGTGACCAATGGTCGTATTTACGTGCAGGCTACCTTTAACAACACCATTGTTACCGTGACCGATGAAAAAGGAAACGTAGTAGCCTGGAGCTCAACCGGTGGTGCCGGTTTTAAAGGTTCTCGTAAATCAACTCCATATGCCGCCACCGTTACGGTTGAAGAAGCAATGGATAAGGCTCGTGCCCTCGGATTACGCAATGCTGAACTCTACATCAAAGGACCAGGCCCTGGTCGTGATGCCGCACTGCGCGTCATTAAAAACTCAGGAGTGTCTCTCTCTGTAATCGCAGATGTGACGCCACTCCCACACAATGGTACAAAAGCACGGAAGATGAAACATGGCTAGATACACCGGACCAAAGAATAAACTCGCTCGTCAAGTTGGTCAAGATTTGAACCTCAAGTCGAACCCACTCAAAGTGGCTCGTCGCTTGAACGTTCGTCCTGGTCAGCATGGTCGCAAGATGCGCCGTAAAGTCTCAGACTACGGTCGCCAACTCATGGAAAAGCAAAAAGTTCGTTACATCTACGGTGTACAGGAGAAATACCTGCGAAAAGTATTTGCAACAGCTATGAAAACCCCTCTCGCTACGGGTCAACAGCTCTTGAAGCTCTTGGAACGTCGTTTGGACAACGTCGTTTTCCGACTTGGTTTTGCTCCAACTCGTGCCGCTGCTCGTCAGTTGGTAAATCACGGTCATGTAACCGTAAACGGTAAGAAAGTAAATATTCCTTCTTTCCGCGTTGGTATTGGTGATGTGGTTCAGTTGGGCGATAAAGCTTTGAAGATTCCCTATGTTTCAGAGCATCTAGCCAACAAGAACCTCATTGTGCCAAAATGGTTAGAGCGCGAAGCTGCTGTTGGAAAAGTATCAGCTTTGCCAGAACGTGAAGATATTACTGAAGGAATTGAAGAACAGCTCGTGGTTGAGTACTACTCACGATAAGAAAGTTAAGGAGCAATACAGCTATGATAACCCCACGTTTTAACGTCACAATTGCCAAACAGGAAGGTGCTTACACCGAACTTGTTTGTGAACCGCTCGAAGGCGGATATGGACACACTGTCGGAAACGCTTTGCGCCGAGTGCTCCTGTCTTCTATTCCTGGTCACGCCATTACTTCTGTCAAGATTTCCGGTGTTGAACACCAGTTTTCTACCTTACCAGGTTTGAAAGAAGATATTGTTGATGTTCTCTTAAACCTTAAAGGCGTTCGCCTCAAGTCTGAACTCTCTGATATTTCCACCCTCACGCTCAGTGCCAAAGGCGGTACTGTTACTGCCGGTGACATTCAGTGTCCTGCTGGTGTAGAAGTTACAAATCCAGACCACTACATTGCTACTGTCGATGCCAGCGGTAAGTTAGAAATGACTCTCACCGTGGAACAAGGTACTGGTTACAGCGCTGCTGAAACCCGTGAAACTGATGATATCTCTGGCACATTGTTGGTAGATGCTGTCTTTTCACCAATCATGAAAGTGGCGTACTCTGTTGAAGAGACCCGTGTTGGTCGTCGTACAGACTTCGACCGCTTAATCATGCAGGTATGGACCGATGGCACTGTTGATGTCAAAGAAGCTCTCGACCACTCAGCCGAGATCTTGATTGCTCACTTCGGGCAAGTCATCAACCCAACCGACGTCTTGGAACGCAGCAGCGAACCAGTTGCTAAGAAAACTGACGAAGTCTCTCGTTTAACCATTGAAGAGTTGGATCTCCCAACCCGTATCGCCAATGCTTTGCGCAAAGGTGGCTACAGCACGGTTGGTGATCTCTCTCAAGCGACCGAAGCACAAGTTTCCGTTGTAAAGAACCTCGGCGCGAAATCTGTTGATATTGTTGCTGAAGCTTTGGAAAAAGTTGGTGCTACCTTTAAAGAAGGTGGTGCTGTTGAGGCTTCTCAGGAAGAATAAGGAACCCTATGCGACATCGAGTAAAAAGCAAATCATTTAATCGCGATACCAAAGCCCGTAAAGCAATGTTCAAGAACTTGTTAGCAAACTTGTTCGAACATGGTGCGATTGAGACCACTTCTCAAAAGGCAAAACAAGTTAAGCGTTTAGCCGATAAACTTATCAGCCGTGCGAAGCCAGGTACTGTGCAGGCTCGTCGTCTTCTGGAAGGTTTCTTTGGTTCAAAGCAGGTAGTGAACCATCTTGTGGATGGTGTAGCTCCAGCAATGCAAGATCGTAACTCTGGTTTTACCCGTATGACCCGTATTGGCCGCCGTCGTGGAGATGACGCTGATATGGTACTCATTGAGTTGGTAAACCAGCCAGTTGCCAAGTCTGAAAAGACCGAAGCAAAAGAAGAAGCTCAGCCAGCCAAAAAAGCCGAGAAGACCGAAAAGGCTGAAAAGAAAACAACCAAAAAGTCCGCTTCGTCTGCAAAGACCGAGAAAAAAGCGGCAGAAGAAAAGTAAGATTGGGTAGTCATGCAAAAAACATTTATGCAACGACCGCAGGACGTACAGCGTGAATGGCATCTCGTAGATGCCAAAGGACGTGTCCTCGGTGAAGTCGCGGCAGAAGCCGCCACGCTCTTGATTGGAAAAAACAAACCAACCTTCACCCCTCACGTGGATGGTGGAGATTACGTGATCGTGATCAACGCCAGCGAAGTAGCCGTTTCCGGTAACAAAGAGCAAGACAAAATGTACTACCGTCACAGTGGCCGTCCAGGTGGATTGAAGCAAGAAAACTTTGCTACGCTCCTGAACCGTGATCCACAACAAGTGATCGAACGCGCTGTGAAGGGCATGCTCCCGAAGAACAAGCAGCAAACCCCTCGTTTGCGTCGCTTGAAAGTGTTCGCAACTGCTGAACACGCCTACGAAGACAAACTGAAGCAAGCGAAATAAGAGGACAGTATGGCGAAACAATTTAAAAAAAGTCACAACAAGGTACAGAAGGTAAAGAAGAAGCAGCAATCTGTGCAGGCTAAAAAGTCTGGACAAGTTGTTTCCTTGCCAAAGGGTGAGTACATTGCTACCGTTGGCCGTCGCAAGACCGCTAACGCTCGTGTGCGTTTGTACACCAAACCAGGTGACTATGTTGTAAATGATCAACCAATGGTTGAGTACTTTGATGCGGTCATCAGCCCAGAAGCTCGCTTCTTGGAACCTTTCCGTGTCACCGATACCCTCGGCAAGTTTGCCGTGAGTGTAAAAGTAGTCGGTTCCGGTGCCTCAGCTCAGCTCGACGCTGCCGTACACGGTATTGCTCGTGCTTTGGTTGAGATTGATTCTGGATTTAAAAAAGCTCTCAAGGATGCAGGACTTTTGACTCGCGATGCTCGTATGAAAGAAACTCGCAAGCCAGGTCGTGGTGGAAGCGCCCGTACCAAGCGCCAAAGTCCAAAGCGTTAATACGTATCGAAATATTGGTGAAAGAGGAGCCAATTGGCTCCTTTTTCTATCGGAGGAGATTTTTATGAAACAGACAGAGACAAGAGTGAATTCTGCGTTGCTGAGGCAAGGCGAAATTCGTACTCAACTCCTCAAACTCCTCTCAGATTATGAGGATGAAATGCGCATCGCCGGTCTAGTTGAACGTATCAGAGAATATCAAAAGGACATGGAGAGTGAAAAAATTGAGACGGTGTTTTTAATTTGTTCACTGGTGTTATTTGCGTCTACTGTTGGTTTGGGATTCGTTCACGAAGCACAGTTTTCGCCAGCGGTTATACCACTCGTCTGGTCTTTATATCAGCTGCATAGCTATCGTAGTATTACGAAAAAAAATGCTGTCGTAAGACAGGAGATTCTGGAGCAGCTGGTTGAACTGAATGTATTGCCACAGAGCACTTTATCCGCACCTCAATCGGAGCAGGTGCAATCTTTAGAGTCACTCTTGGTAGTAGTCGATAGCATTCAGCAAGAAGTGGTAAATGCATGGTTAATGTCAGAAGAAACTGATGGTTCTGGTGATTCTTTAGCACTGAATTCAGAGATCGAAGAAGCCGAAGGTTCGTTTAAGCTATCTCAAAATCGTTAGGGTAATATGCGGAAGAAAAGAACACCAGAGACCGATTTGTCTACATATACTGACCTGCTCCCCATATAGTTTACACAGAGTAAAGTAAAATAACGTGTAAGCG
>CAYUUK010000012.1:0-39137 GCA_964447905.1 uncultured Pseudomonadales bacterium
ATTCCGGAACCACTCATTTAGCAAAAGATGTACAAACTTTTGCTCAACTCAATGGTCGTTCTTTGAAGATAAAAGAGGTTATCGATGAATATACTTCTGGCCATGTCGATATGTATGGTTTGGTGGGAGATCCAATTTTGCAGTACAACCACCAGCGCTCGAATAGCCAGCATGATTTTTCTCAGCTTTCGCCCAAGGAAGTTTCCCAAATAGCGGATTACTTTTGGGGTGAGTAAGATGCCAAGAATGACTGCAGTTTTCTAAACGCCTGAGGGCGGACCTTATACACATTCTTTTCTTCGTCAGACATTTCAGCGAAGGTTTTTGTGGCGCCTTCTGGCACGAAGATGGGGTCCCATCCAAAACCGCTTTCGCCGCGTGGTGTGACAATCGTGCCACCTACACTGGCTGAAAAAAAGTGCATCTCGCCAGATTCCAGTCGCAGACCAATGGTGGTAATAGCTGTAGCGGCGGGGTTTGTTTCCGCTACTAAGTTTGCCACGCCAGCCGATCCTAGGGATTGGAGGAACCACTTAATAAACGGTCCAGGCAGAGTTCCCAAAGCATAGAAAACAAGCGAAGTGTCTTCCACCACAATGTTGCCAGTAGTGTGCTCGGCCGCCTGCTCGAGTTTGTGGCGGACAATATCTTCAGCCGAGAGGCTTTGGATTTCTTCGAGATCAATGTCGAGTTGTTGGATGGCAGGAAGAATCCACTGGGCTTCGGCAAACTTGCCGGCATTGCCTGTTACAAAGGTGAGCATGGTGGTAGCGTAGTACTAAACAGGGCATTGTGCAAGGTGAGAAGAATTGGCTACATGCATATTTTTTGCTATAGTAGGCTTATGCGATCAGAATCTGAACAATCGACACGACCATTTCGCTCAACGCTAGAGTCTCAACAGCCAATTCTGTATGCAGTTACAACTTGGGGCTGAGCAATTGAAAATGACGTTTACGGTGGATGAATAAGAAGAAGAGAAAAGGAGCTGCAATGACAGCTGAAATAAATACAACAACTCCTGAACAGGGAGTTGGACAAACACAACAAGAAGAGCAAATAGAGCGAGCGCTAAATCTGCTATTGGCTTCTGAACTCACTAGTCCAGCTGAGAAGGTACCAACCCGCTCAGCTCAAGAAATGCAGTCGTGGGCTTCTGCAGTGCTGGGGGTTGCGCAAGAGAATATTGTTGTTCGGGAAACTCAGGAACTTACGAAGCTAGATAGTCGTGAGACGAGCCTGGTTTTTGTGGTTTACCTGAGATCAGAAAAGAATGGCGCCACAAAAAGGATACTCAGTGTGGCGGTATCCTCAGGAGAAACTCCACAGGAGCTGACCAAACAACAACTGCAGGAATCGGTCCAGGCGGCCGATCCTGAGAACCAGGACTCTACAGAAAAAATAGTTCAGCAAATGCTCGAAAAACTCGCTCAAGAGCCGGTGCTTGTGGGCACGGAACATGAGCTGCGTAGAATGATTGCGGATAAATTTCCAGACTATGCCCAATATATTCATGTTTCTACAAAAGCTTCAAATCAATCAAATATTCCGCACCCAGTTTTAGAAATACAGATCGTCGTTCCCGGTGGGGGCTCAGCCAATGTATTGACAGAACGGCGACAATCAGGGATTTCCTCTTCATATGACGGTACAACATTTACCATTGATATGAACACTTTTTCTGCCGGAGTACATCGCGCGACGCTAGAAGTGCTGGGCAAGACTCAAATCTCTGGTACGGTTGACTCGATCCGGGAACAGCTGCGAGCTTTGCAAGTGTTCCCCAATATTGTCGATGAAGAATCAAGTTCTCTCCAGTACGGAGAGTCTGAGTACCTTGTGCGTGAAGCCTTGTATGGTGGCGATGTAGTTTTGCGAATTACAAAAAGACAAGCGCGCGGGATTTCTGGTTCTGATGTTCAGGAAAGTATTCTTTTCAATAGTGATCGCAGTGCTAGCGGGGAGTTCACAATAGACTGGAAACAACTAGGTGCCCGATAGTTCAGCCGTATCAACAGCGCTCCTGATTGGTCGCTTTCAGCCGTTTCACAAGGGTCATTTGTATCTGCTGCAGACGGCGCTGGAACGAGCCGATCGTGTAGTTATTGCCATTGGTTCTGCCAATAGTACCGATGGGGATAAAAATCCATTGCCCTATGAACAGCGCTCTCAGATGATCTCCACTGTGATTGCCAAAGAAGGCTGGCAAGAGCGGGAAATTACATTAGTGCCTTCAAATGACTTTCCGACCGATGAAGCCTGGTTGACCGAGTTACTCGCAAACGTGGGACCGTTTGACATCTGTTTTGGCAACAACGACTGGACCAACTCCGTTTTACGCTCTGCCGGTTACCAAGCAGAGGAAATACCGCTCGCCAATCGCGAAGAATGGCAGGGCGAAGTTATTCGCGGGTGGATTCGTTCAGGCAATAGCCAGTGGAAAGCACATGTGCCAGAATATCTCGTGCAGGATATACAAAAAATAGTATGAAAGGCGGAAGAATATGACTCATGAAGGTGGTCGCCAGGCGGCCGAAACCGAAGCCATTGTGGCTCAAGTAATGGAGTCTCTCTTTAATGGGTATAGTGTGGATTTTGCTCAATTGAGTCCAGACCAATTACGCGCCGTGGCTGAACGTTTGCGTGATGAGTGGCAGCAACACGGTCAGGAGTTGACGAATGTGAATTCTCCTGGAAGCGGCAGTAAGCTGACGAAAGCGCAACACTATCCACAATTATTTCGAGTAGTGAGCTCAGAAATGTCAGCTCGCCGCAAGGGATAATACGAACGGTTATTTTACGCTTGATCCGCCGTGTAAATCACCGCAATAATCTGGCGAATACCGACCACAATTAAGCCGTATACCAACATAGCCACGAGGATGGACCAATCAAATACATATTGGCCGGCCTGTGCGGCGGGGAAAATATAGCGAAATGGTGCCATGAGCCCGTTGCTCAATCCCAGGACAAGCTGTACAAATCCCGCTCCGCGGTTTGCTCCAGCCATTTTAAGGAGAAAACTCAGCAGCAGAATTCCTTGAATGAGAAAGAGTCCTAAATCTAAAAATTGGTGAACAATGAGATAGGGTTTTTGGTCTCCGCTTACTTGGGGAGAAGAGTCGGCATTGTGCGTTTTGGTAGCCATACAGAGCTTTCTTTTTTTCTATTCTGCATACATTTTGGCAAATGAACGTAAGCCGACTTGTAGAATACCGTAAGAACTCTGTAAGTAACCCGACCACAGCCACACAAAAGTGGTACAGTACGTGCATGACTATTCAAGAAGTGTATACCCAGTTTCGTCTGCCTCGGAATCTCCAGCGCCACCAGTACCGGGTGGCCGCACTCGGCGCGCATGTGGCCGACCACTCTGCCGGTGAAGTTGATCGCGATGCGGTGATTACAACGCTGTTAATGCACGATCTTGGCAACATCTTAAAGTTTGACTGGGACCAAGCCGAACACCTCTTTGATGAAGACGAGCGTGACATTGCGTATTGGCAAAGGGTGCAAGCTGATATTCGCGAGCAGTTTGGCGCTGAGGTCCATAGTGCGACAATCGCTATGGCCCAAGA
This sequence comes from uncultured Pseudomonadales bacterium, assembly GCA_964447905.1. GTDB lineage: Bacteria > Patescibacteriota > Microgenomatia > UBA1400 > UBA1396 > JAJOJK01. The sequence goes on from CAYUUK010000012.1 coordinate 3,579, forward strand.
GGTTGGTGCTTCGCCCACCGTAGTAGCGTTGTTGCAGCAGATGGGCACCTCGCAACTGTTAGCCGCAGTAGAGGGAGACAACTGGGAGCTCAAAATATGCTTGTATAGCGATGCGCGAGTTGATCCGTTTGGCTATAAAACCGTGCAAGCTCGTTTTGCCGATATTTTGGAACGCTACAAAGATCGTTTTTCTCCAGAAAAAGTAAAAAAAATGAAGCAATCCGAACAAGGATGCCTTCTCTTAGAACAGCAGCTTAACGACCATTTTGGACTGGCTTTACCGACTTTACCGGAACAAGCGCTCAAAGACATGGAGTCAGAGCTCAGTCAGTTCTCCCATTTTTCATAACAGGTAGAGTGGCATCGTGTTAGTGCGGCTCGCCACTTTCTTGAGTGGTGCTCGGACGGCGTCGATATGCTCTCAGAGCGAGCAGAGCTACTACGAACACGCCCACACCCACACTGGCCGAAATAGGCAGGGCAAGCACGCCTTTTTCTACAATAATCGGACCGCCCTCGGCGTTGCGCAGGGTGGCTCGTACCGTGTAGGGTCCAAAGGCAAAGAGTGGATCAAATTGAAAGGGCACTGGCTCGTAGGAGCGCGGGTCATCGGCACGTTGTTTTCCAGCAGTAAGCACTCGACTACTCTTGGCGAGTACGCGGTCTGTGAGCGCATCCTCTTCGTAGACAATATTTCCCCGCCAGTCGAGAACAAGTATGGTCATGTCGGGAACCGCTAGCGACGAACTCCGGTTAGTCACGCGTGGAGAGATGGTTACGTTCTGTAAACTATCCATAATTTTGGGAATACCGCTGAGTGAGAGTTGCCAGTCCGTAGGCAGAAATTCAGTGCTGGTTACTCGGACCAAAACATTGGCAGCGACTGTGCCTGTTGTTTGCGCTTGGGTAGCTCCGAGAACTGCATCGGCAGACGCGCTCGTTTCCACGAGCAAGACAAAGTACCAGTCGCGCTGCACCGCCTCAACGGGAATATCGAGTGAAAGCACTACTTGCTGTGAGCTGTCAGCGGGCAAAGGAAATGGTTGTCCCAGTGAGACGTTGGCGTTTTGGAGGGTGGCATAGGGAAAGGTATTGGTTTCTAGTAAAACGGGTGTGCCACTCATGTTGTCACTGGTAAAGTCGCGAAGAGAGACGGTGGCTTCCAGGTCAGTACTCCCCGCGTTGGAAATTTCAAAGGCTTGCGTGACTTGTTTTCCAGGCTGAATACTCAACTCCACTACCGATGGCTGGACGCGCAGGTCGAGCTCACTGCGTACTTGTGCCTGTAATGGCTGAGTGATCTGTATGATGGAAAAAAGAGAGAAAATAAAGAGTATTGCAGCGAGTTTTTTTGCTTTTTTTGTTTTCTTTTTGTTTGATTTGGGGGAGATGCTTGGTGGTGGGGCAGTAAAAAATGAAACGCTTCTGCTCATCTGCCACAAGAGCCCAACACCCACCATCGTCAAACCAATCGAGAAACACTGGCTTGTGGTGAGCAGTGCCGTGCGCTGCAGGTCCCAGCGCAAAAAGTCCAAAGAAAAGCGAGTAACTCCGTAGGAAAGTGCGTACAAGCCAGCATAAAAACCACTTCCCAGCGCAAAAAACGGCAACTCTTTGTTTTTTTGTGACCAGCGCCAAACACCAATAAGTCCCAGGAAAAGAAGTGCGTTGGGAAGTGCCTCATAGGCAAACAACGGGTGGAAGTGAGTGAACTCTGCAAACTCTGTTGGTCGAAAGGCGGGTTCAATAAAAATGCCCCACGGCGCACTGGTCGGCAGGCCAAACAGCTCTTGATTAAAATAATTCCCCAATCGACCAATAGCCTGGCTGAGTGGGAGGGCAATCGCTACCGCATCGAGAAGCTGGAGCCAACCAATGGAGCGTGCGCAGCATCTTTTCCAGATCCAGAGTCCGAGCGCTCCACCAATGATTCCACCATAGATTCCCAAGCCCCCGTTCCAGGTGGCAAACCATGTTGTCCATGGCTGGCCAGCATAGAGGTGCCAGTCGGTTGCCAAATGATAGAGACGTGCGCCAACCATTCCCAAAAGCGCCACGAGTCCGGCTCCGATTATCCATTTCCAATCACTCAGCTGGTTCTGCGGATTTTCGCGAGTCAGCACGTACTCAACCAGCCAGAGAGAGAGTGTGAAAGAAATGCCAATAAGTACGCCATACAGCGAGAAGTGAGTGAGAACTGGAAAAGCAGCTATGAGCTCAGGCATTATATGAAGAGTATACCGAAAGTCAGGAGCGCTGCGTATATACAGAAGCCCCACAAGATATATCTGGTGTTTTCGTCGAGATAATCATGAGCTGGAAAGTAAGCAGTGCGCAGTGATTCGTTTTTTTGCAGTATTTGCCAGGCTTCGAGGGCGTACCAGGCCGATATGCCCCAGAGAAAACCAAGTCCGAGGGGTGCTCGACTCGAACTTACTACAAAGATTCCCAGTATCGGTAAAATCAAAAAGAGAATTCCTTGGCGTAGTGGTGATTCCTGAGCCGGAAACCGCAGGGAAAGTTTTTCTTCGAGAAGTTGTTTCCAACGAACTTCAGTAAGGAATGTGAGGGGAGCAATAAACACGCCGGTCAAAAAGACCAGCAGCGAAAACGCAAACTCCATGAAAAAACTGAAGCTCAAACTAGAGAACGGAAATAAAAATCTTCCAATACCAAGAAGAGTACCAACCCCTAACAGGTAAAAAAATATTTTTCTTTGCGGAGCAATGAGTTCTTGGAGAGTGTTGAGGTGCGCAGAAGCAGCTGATCTCGGAAAAGGAGCGGTTGAAGGAGCAGTTGGGTGCGAATTCACCTGGTTCTCAGCCATAGTACTCTACACCAGCTCAGAAGAATCGTCGCTGCCTTCTGTCTGTTTTATACGGACCGAGATACTGGGCAGTTCAACGGTTGAGTCGTTCGAAGCGGTGAATACTGGTTGGAAGCGTTTGCTGACCATGCCAAGCAGGATGAAACCAACCCCAGCAGTAACGAGCGCCACAAACACTTCAAAGGTGCCGGAGACGGGTTGTGCCTGCGTTTGCGCTGGTTGAGAGGTGGTGCCGGTGGTTGTGGTCGTGCTGGCCGAAGAAGTGCTTGTTGGTGAGGTGCCTGCAGCGGCAGCTACCACTACCGTTCCGGTAAGGCTTGGCGTGTATTGCGAACTATAGGTGTATGATCCCGCGTTGGAGACCACAACGGACTTATTTTCACCTGGACCGATGTTGCCGGTATTGAAACCATCAGCATCTGTGGTTTTGGCACTTTGGGTGGCCGAAGTCGTGTTGATGAAGCGAATCGTGTCACCTTCTTCAACGCTCAGTGTAGAAGGAATAAACTGTGTAGCGGTGATGCTTACACTATACGTATCAGCAGAAACCGCAGATGGGAGAAGGAAAAATCCTCCAATCAAAAGTAAGATGAATAGGATAGATTTGCGTAGCATAGGCACTGTATACGTATAGTAGAGGGTTTTCCCCGAGGACACAACCCAAACAATAACCGTATTGCGGATTATTCCCAGGGGAGTGCAGCCTGTTCTGGTTCTGCTGCCTTTTGAGCAGCCTCTTTTTCCTTTTTCTCTTTTTCGAGTTCTTTTACTCGCCAGAGGAAAAGGGCTACTTTGTTGCGGGCGTTGGCGTCTTTTACGTAGCTGAGCGCTTGTTCTAAAAGAGCGCGAGGTTTTCGTTTGACCATGCGCATGCACATCCCGATGGTTTCGCGGTCGTTCGGGTTACTGAGTTCCATAGCGAGCCGATAAGCAAAGTCCTGAAACTCATGGGCAATATACTTGGGATCGTCTTGCTTCTTGACGGTATAGTTTTGCAAAAGATCTTGCAGCGAATCGGTGTTACTCATACTTGAGATAGAATTTTTTCACTTCTTTCGAGAACAGTAAGCTGAGCATACCAGCTCCAAGGAAGGACAGGAAGAGAACTGTCCAGTTCCATTGAATAAAGAGTAGTCCAATGCTCAAGAGCAGTAAGATGCTCCAGAAAAGGCTGATGGCAATCTGGCGATTCACAAAAAAAGTATACACATGCTTGCCGCGGGCACAAAACAGCATGGAGGCGTAAAAAAGTGTGGCGTAGACACTGTGCGTAAGGCGGTCAACAGCATCATTGAGGACCAGCACGAGCGGCGAGGTAGCAAACAGAAGGCGAGGAATCCAGAGAAGACTCAAAAGTATGCCACTTCCCTTTTGAATGAAGCCAGCCTTTTGTTTGCGGTGATCAAACACCCAGCCAGAGAGATAAATAAACATTAAAGAAATAAATGATGCTGCCGAAAGAATATACCCTACCGACTCAATATTTTGAAAAGTGACAAAGAGAAAAATTGGCCAAAAGACGATTACTCCCAGTTCTTCCCATGAGTAGGCGGCAAGACCCAGAGTTGAGAGCCGGAGTCGTTTATTCTGCACCCACGAGAAAAATTCCGACCACTGCCAAGTGTACCGGGTACTGAGGCGTGGCAGGTGCAGGAGAAACACAATTGCTACGGCGTAGAGTGCAATACCAGCCCACAGAGAAAAAGCAAAGCCAAAAGCTCCAGCGAGCAGTGCACCAAAGAGTGGGGCCAAGACTTGCGCTAATCGAGAGAGAAACTCAACTCCTCCTACTTCACTCCCAAGTTTCGAGGTTTTTGCTTCGGCGGCAAAATAGGTGTGGTACCCAATCCAGAAGAACTGAATTCCGACCGCTCCGAGAGCCATGGAAATTGGCCAGAGAAGTGGGAGTCGCAAGAAGAAGTCGTACAAAGCGGTGCGACCTCCTAGAAACGCTAACCCGATTACCATGCTGGTATGAAAACCAATCCGGGGAATACGGTTTGCCAACGGTTGTGAGAGCGCCAGAATAATCAATCTCTCCAGTAAATATGATGAGAAAACGAAGAATAGTCCTTTGGAAGTCGGATCGAGTGGCAGTGCTTCAAGCCACCGAAATTCTTGGCCGATAAGAAACAGAAAAATTGGCCCGGCCAGAGAGATGAGTCCCGAAGCCATTCTGTAGAAGAAGATGCCATAAAAAAACTGCCGCAGTTCTTGGGGAATTGCGTGCTGGCGAGAAAAATTATGAAAACTCGAACGCCATGACATGCCTACTACTGTAGCACGACGTAGGGAAGCTCTTCAGCCAGTATTTGGCTGGCTTTTTTCACTTGTTGCCACTCCTCTGTGGGAAACTTTTGCAAAACATAGGCTTTTCCAGGCATTGAACGGTCGCCGTTTCGCGCATCGATTCCGATGCGCGCCGACCAAAAGCGGTTCGTGTGCAGCGACTCAACCACACTGTTGTAGCCGTTGTGCACGCGCGGTCCCGAAGAAAACTTCAGTTTGTACTCGCCGGTAACAATGTCGAGATCATCGTGCAGAACGACGACGTTATGCAAGTCGGTATTCTGCATTTGCGAGGGATCGATATCGAAAAACCACTTCACTGCAGCCAGCGCGGCTTTGCCGCTTTCATTCATGTACGTATCTGGTTTGACACACATGATTTCATGTTGCCCGTGGCTGATTTTGAGAACTTCACCGTGAATCTTCTTATCGTACCGCCAGCTCGTGGGAATGGCATCGTCTTGCCAGAGAGAAACCAGTGTGTCGAGCACCAACCACCCGGCATTATGCCGCGTGTCAGCGTACTGATCACCAGGGTTGCCGAGGCCGATGAAGATGAATTTGGACATGCTTACTCGGTAGTTTCTATTTCAGCGGGGTCGATTTCTTCCACTGTGGCTACATTGGGGTGGAGTCGTTGGGTTAATTCGTAGGCGTCTTCGTACAGTGGGATGGCTTTTTCCGGACTGTACTCATGGGCGCGTTGGTAGGCACTTTTTCGCTTTTCGGCAATGTCTTCGTTCAAGCTCTGCTGCATGGCATCGGCGAGCAGTTGGATGGACTCCGAAACGCTTTCCGTATCCGGGACCAAGTAACCAGTATCACCAATGAGCTCAGTGTTGGCGCGATACGCATGGGCGATAACCGGCAATCCGTGCGCCATGGCTTCCAGTGTGGTGTAGCCAAACGTTTCAAAACGACTCGCGGTCACAAAGACGTCACTCATGTGATAAAGATGTTCGTCGATGAGTTCTTTGTGCGGAATTTTTCCGTGCCAGCGAACCGAGCCAGCAATACCGAGGTCAAATGCCAGGTTGACTAAGTTTTCGCGCTCTGGACCGTCACCAATAATTTGCAGTTCGATATTGCGTTCTGGGTTGTTTTTCAAAACTTCGGCGAAACTTTGCAGAAGAATGTGTACGCGTTTTTCTGGGCTGAGTCGACCAACAAAGAGGAAAGACCGAACATCGCCCTTACGACGAGGGTGTGGAGCGTAGTAGTGATTCGGGAGAATATTGGGACAGTAGATCACTTCTCCTGGCATGTTGTGGGCCCTCAAGTCATTTTCCACAAAGTGGCTCGGAGCGGTAGTCACGGAAAACAGTCGACTCATAGCATTCATCAATCGCCAACCGCCAGCACTGAGAATATTGGCAATTCGCTGGTTATGAATACCAAAAAGTTTCATTGACTCTTGGTCCATATGATAGGTATGGAAAGTTTGGAGGAGTGGTTTGCGGAGACGTTTTGCGGCTAGCATGCCTTCCAGACCGATACTCAGTGGTGTGTGAACATGGACTATGTCCGGATCCAATTTTTTTACTTCATCAAGAAAAAGCGGTATTTTCGTGCCAATTCGAAAATCTGGATACAAAAAAATTTCTGTTGAGCGTACATAGTGAACCGTAATATTGGGGTGTATCCAACTTACATCAGCATCATTTTTCGGTCGAGGTGCCTGAATGAAAATATGATGACCTCTTTTTGCCAGCTCATCAGCTAAAGCCAAAACAGCGGTAGAAACCCCACTAGGGTAAGGATAGAACGCGTCCGTGTACATCGCTATGCGCATATCTCTGGATTGTAGCATAGGGAGGTGGGCAATCGTCTTCACAGCAGGCTTGAGTTTTCCAGACGCGGTATACTACACGCATGCCAATTTCATCAGATATTCACCAGCAATTTTCTATCTTGCAGCGTCGCATTCATGAACATGCCTTGACCTATCTCGACAACGCCGCTACCACGCAAAAGCCCGAGCGCGTCATCGACGCTATCAGCAACTACTACCGCACTCACAACGCCAACGTCCACCGCGGCGTGCACACGCTGAGCGATGAAAGCACGGTGCTCTATGAGCAAGCCCGCCACCACATCGCCACCTTTTTCGGCGCCACTTCCGAGCAACTTATCATCACGCGCAATTCCACCGAGGCTATGAACCTGTTGGTCGAGATGTGGGCCAAGTTTTTGCGGCCCGGCGACGTAATCGCCGTCACCATGCAGGAGCACCACAGTACGCTGGTACCGTGGCAAATGGTGGCCCAACGAACGGGCTGCGAGTTTCTAGTGGTGCCCATGGCGGAGTCGTCCGCTTGGCCGCTACCGGCTTTTACTGAGCTCTTGCAGGCGAAAAAAGATCGCCTGCGCGTCGTAGCTACCGCTGCCGTTTCCAACGTAACTGGTGTGGTCGCGCCGCTCGAGAAAATTAATGCCCAGCTGCGCGAGTGGGGAGTTCGCCAGAATGTCTTGTTTGCGGTCGACGCGGCACAATCAGCCGCGCACCTGCCGAGTCGCCTAGATCGTTGGCCGGTGGATGCCCTAACATTTTCCGGTCATAAAATGTACGGACCGATGGGCGTGGGTGGCCTCGTGGTGAGTGAGCGCGTGGCCAAAGAAATCGCCCCGGTGTTGTACGGTGGTGGCATGATCGACCAAGTGCGTGAGCAGGAAACGAGTTTCCACGAAGACTTTTCCGAGCGATTCACCGCCGGCACGCCCGATGTGGCGAGTTTAGTTGGTTTGCAGGCGGCCATTGAGTTTCTGGAAGAAATCGGCTGGAGTGAACTCCAAGCACACGAACACAATTTGGTGCGGTACGCGTACGAAGCACTTGGTCAGTTGCCGCAGATTCAGTTGATTGGCCCGGTTGTTACGGAAGAGCTGGATTCTCGCGTTGGCTCTGTAGCCTGGACGTATGACGGCGTGCATGCACATGATGTCGCGCAGATTTTGGATCGCTCGGGAGTGGCGGTGCGCTCGGGGCATCACTGCACGATGCCGTTGCATGCGGCCGAAGAGTGGGTGGCTACTACGCGGGCGAGTTTTGCTGTGTACAACACGCGCGCTGATGTTGACCGATTAGTTACTGCTTTAAGCCAGGTACAAAACGTTTTTGGAGTCTAAGTGGACGATTTATATCGCGAACACATTTTGGAACATGCTCAGCACCCACGCAATTGGGGTCAGCTCGATACTGCCACGCATGTTTTGCGAGCGTCGAACGCCAGTTGTGGTGATTCGTTAGAAATTTTTTTACGAGTGGCTGAGTCTGGTGTTATCGAGGCGGTGGCTTGGCAAGGAGAAAGCTGTGCTGTTAGCACCGCCGCGGCCAGTATGCTGAGCGATCAATTGGTTGGTTCATCAATTGAAAGCTGGAACTCCTTCTCTGCCGAAGATATTTTGCGAAAGCTGGAACTTTTACATATTTCTCCGAGTCGACAAAAATGTGCGCTGCTCTTTTGGAATGGTTTGCGCAACGTGAAAGATTCGAAAGAGAGGAGTCCGGCATGAAAATTGGAGTGGGCAGTACAAATCCAGTAAAAGTGGCCGCGGTGAAATCGGCGGTGGAGTTTGTGTTTTCGCGACGTGGGGAGTTAGTTGAGTACGAAGTTGTTGGTTTCTCGGTTGCGAGTGGCGTGAGCGATCAGCCGTACTCCGATGAGGAGACGCGACAGGGTGCGCGCAATCGTGCCCTGGCCGTTTTGGAAACTGATCCGAGTGTCGATATTGCTTTTGGACTGGAGGGCGGCTTGATGACTGTGGGCGAAGAGCTGCAGTCGGTGGTCTGGGTGCACATTGAAGATCGCGCCGGGAAACATCAGAGTATGTCTGGGAATCGGTTTGCTCTGCCGCAGTATATTGTTGACGGTCTGGCATCTGGTGAAGAACTTGGCAAAGTTATGGACAAGATTGAGGGAAAAACCAACACCAACCAGCAGGGCGGGATGTTTGGGTATTTGACCGAAGGCGTAGTTCCCCGCGAGGAAGCTTACGAGTACTTGGTACGATTTGCGTTGGCTCTGTGGTTGAGTGAGTGGATAGAGTAAGACAATAACTAAAAGGTCTATCCTTCTGTTATAAGGACGAAATACCTCAAGTTGGTTGCTGAAAAGTACCCGGGAATCACGTCCGTATAACAGAAGGATAGACCCTTACTAGACCCTTACTACTCTCTCGGCTTCATCGTCGGGAACAAAATCACGTCGCGAATCTTAGTCTGATTGGTCAGCAGCATCACCATGCGGTCGAGACCCATGCCCAAACCACCCGTTGGTGGCATGCCATATTCCAAAGTCTCAATAAAATCTTCGTCAAGCGGATGCGCTTCATCGTCGTCATCACGTTCTTCTTCCCAGAATTGGCGTTGCAGAACGGGGTCATTCAACTCTGTATACGCATTCCCCACTTCCCAGCCGGCGATGTAGGGTTCAAAGCGCTCAATCAAGGAAGCGTCTTCGCGGTGCGGTTTGCAGAGAGAAGTGGTTTCGCGAGGCATGTCGGTAATGAAGACTGGTTGAATAAGGTGTTCTTCCACGGCTTCAAACAGTGTGGCTATGCCGAGGCCGCGAATCCACTCACCTTCGTACTCGAGTTTGTGGTCTTTGATGGCGGTGCGGAGTTCGTCGTCGCTGAGCGTGTCGACATCAATATTGAGATACTCGCGGATGGCGTCTTTCATGGGCAATCGTCGCCATGGGCCGCGGAAGTCAATTTTCAGACCTTGGTAATCGACTTCGGTGGTGCCGTGAATGGCGATGGCTGCGTTTTCGTAGACTTTTTCGGTCAAGGTCATCATGTCGTTGTAGTCCCAGTAGGCCGCGTAGCACTCCATCATGGTGAACTCGGGATTGTGTGTGCGGTCGACGCCTTCGTTGCGGAAGTCTTTGTCGATTTCGTAGACGCGTTCAAAACCACCCACAATCAGGCGTTTCAGGTACAGCTCATCAGAAATTTTCAGATACTGCGGAATATCCCAGGCGTTAATGTGTGTGACAAACGGACGAGCGTTGGCGCCGCCGTACATGGGTTGCAGCGTGGGAGTTTCTACTTCCAAAAAGTCGTGCTCATCTAAAGTTTGGCGAACCGATTGAATAATTTTGCTGCGTTGGCGGAAAACTTCGGCTACTTCTGGATTCATGATCAGGTCAACCGGACGACGGCGATAGCGCTCTTCTTCGTCGGAAAATCCGTACCAGGAGTCGGGAAGGGGGCGCAGGGCTTTGCTGAGCATGTCTAACTCGCGGGCGAGTAAGCTGGCTTCGCCAGCGTTAGTGGTAAACCGTTCGCCGGTGACACGAATAAAGTCGCCGGTGTGGAAGTCTTTAATGGTGGGGAAGTCGGCAGTCTCGTCTTGTTTGAAAACGACTTGGATTTTGGTGAACTCATCGTGAACGTCAACGAAGCGGATTTTTCCGTGTCCGCGCATTGCTCGCACGCGACCAGCAATCGTGGCCTTCTTCCCATCAGCGAGATCAAGTGCTTGCTGGTTGGTGTGGGTGCGATGCCCCTCTTGCGGGTACGGATTCGTGCCATTTTTCAGCATGTCCTCACGTACGTCGCGTCGAGCTTGCATCATTTCTTCTAAACGGGACGCCATAGTGGGGTGATTGTATCACGTCTGCCTGATGTGCGCAGAGAGAATTACGCGTAAAAAATGCCTTTACCGTAGTTCAATTCGCGTGCGGGTTTTTGAACCATTTTGTTGTTCAACTGGGTCTTTGCTTTTTTGTTCACTGACCGCTTGCATCAAACTGATTGCAAAGAGATCGTGAAAGTCTTGACTGATCCGATCTTCGCGGGCGTGGCAATCGGGGCAAAGGACCTTTCCATTTTCAGGGGCGGCCACGATCTCCTCCGGTATTTCGGGATGGTAGCGCCGGGCCATGGCTCGTGGCAAGCGGTGATGGACTTGTAGATCTTTTGTGCGGCGACCACAAGTCTCGCACCGACCTTCTGCTTCTTTGAGCAAGTGTCGTCTGGTTTCTTTGCGAAAGTTACCGTATCTTCGAGCCATGTTCCTATCGTGTGAGTGCTATTTTGTGTCGTGGGTGTCCTACTCGTGAACGCACGCGAATGTTTTTCATTTCAGGATACGCTTGGATGACATCGGCGACCTCCCCGCGTTTTTGTGTATGGAGAGGCAGAACTTCTTTGGGTTTGGCTTTGGGAATTTGGGCCAAAACACCCCGGCGATCTGGGTCCTCTTCTGGCCAGTAGAGCGGAACGTGTCCAGAAGCGTGGTATCCAATAGTCACGTAGTGCCAATCCATTTTTCTGGCAAACTCTTTGAGGTATTTTTTGAAGTGACGAGCCGATTCGTCATACGCGCCATACGTAGAGTCGATCCATACTACATTGCCTTGCCCAATGCCGAGCATTTTTTCTGGTTGCTCGTTTTCGCGGATAACAATGTACCTTTCTGGGTTGAGAGCCACGTCTTCTGGTGTAACGACTGGCCCATAGGTTTGAAAGGTTTCGTCTTCTGATTTACTGTATCGAGACTTCGGTGGTTTCCAGACGGCAATTCGCGGATCTCCAGGAGGAATGAGCGGTATTTCTCCATGAACTAAGTCTTGTCCAAGATTATGCACTGCAAACTGCAGATAATGGAGACGCTGCATGATTTTGGGAGAAATAGCCACAGTTCTTCCGCGCATTTCCGCAATATCGAGTATTTTTTTCAGCCTCTCGTAACCGTTTTTTACGAGATCAATAACGATGGCTTTACCAGAGTCGTTGGCTTCAGCGATGGTGCGGTCAAAGTTAGCGGCTACATCCTGTTCAGTGTATTTAGCGGAACTCTTTTTACCGCGGGCAGTGGGTGGATTGGTTCCTTCGACTAGGAGCAAATCAGTACCACCGAGTTTTCCAACTTCTTCAAAGAAGCGTGCGTCGCGATAGTCTCCAGGGTAAGAAACGCTCGTTATCTTTTTTCCTTTGTGCATAACTTCTATATGGAACCCCATTGTGCCGGGAATACTGTGGTATACCTCAATAGGAGTTAAGAACACTCCTGGAGAGACTTCTATTTTTTGCCCGTCGATAAATGGTTGGTAGGGATACTCAAATACCGGATACGCGGAACCAATTTTCTCCATTTCTCGCATTTTTCGGGCGGCTGTATCTTGCACAAACCACTGTGAAGAAATGCGGTGATCTGAGAGCAGAATAGCGCGGGTGATAGGAGACCAACCTCGGCGAACTTCATCGCGAACAAAAGAGCTGCCAATAGCGTGATCTTGATGCGCATGCGTGATTGCTAGCATGTCAAAGAGCGTTTTTCGATCATAAATAGTCTTGGTTCGTTTCTGGAGAAACGCAAAAAAGTCTTTGTGTTTTTTTCTACGGAACAATTGTGAGGCGAAAGCCGGTGCTTTTGCTGCCATCATGGCTTGAAATTGTTCTTCCCCAAGACGGTGATAGGCTTCGAGGAGCAAATATTCTTCGATAGAATTGAAGGCGTATTTATATTTGTATCTGCCATAGTTTTGGGCAATTTCGTTCAATACTCCGGAATTGATCGAGTTGAGAATAAGGGGCAACTGATACAGGCGAGGCGTGATATCAAACATCTGGTTGTGCAAAAATGGTGCAATGCCATCAACATACGGCGGTTGGCGGCCCAACTCTGACCAAGATGGAATTAAATCAAATATCCAGCCGCGATCGAGCATGATGGCGTTGGCATTCTGTTTGTCATGGCGAACAACAAGTGCGAGCTGCGTGCCTCCAATATGCGATTTCCCGCCAGATTCAAACATATGGAGCTCGACTTCAGGAGGCTCTGCGCTGGGAACAAAAAAGCCATAATCTCGTAATTTCTTAGTTGTGCTTCTCTTTTTTACTGTCTCAACGGCCTCTACGGTGGCCAGTGGGCTATCCATTTGCCACACATCGAGTAAGTTGGAATCGACAGTCAAGATAGTGGGTTGCACTGCTGTGCCAGGTGGAATAGGTGGCATGAGTCGTCGTAGTTGCTGTCCAGCAGTACGCATGATTTTTTTTCTGTCGGATAAAGGTGTTTCATTTTCTATCAGTACCACGCCGTACACATTTCCGTAGGGAGTGAGCGCTTGTGGTTGGGCATTTTTTTTGGAAGGAGTTTGCCAACCCAAGAGTTCTACTGACGTGAAGTCAAGTGCAGCATGATTATTTCTCACAAAAATAAAGTCAAACATTGGAAACGGGTTTACCAAGTGGGGAGAAATAAGGGCTTCGTTCGACGCTCCTTGTAAGAGTTCTTTAGCATCAAGCACCTGGATACCGTACGGGCTGAGAGTTTTACTCAAGAGAGCTTCGACTTCCGCTCGAAAATCAAAATGCTCCGTTTCTCTTCTTTTGAGTGAGTGCAACTCTCCGTTATGGTACGGATCAAGTTGTTCATGCAGTTCGGCAATGAGTGGTTCCATTTGGGCTCGTACCGGCAACACAAACTCAGCGGCGTTGGGACTAAATGGTTTGAACTCTTCCTCGAGTTTGCGTTTCCAGGCAGTGTTTTGGCGGCTGTTTTTTTGTGGCAGGACAAAACCAGCAACAGTGCCAGAGCTTTCTGTTTCCAGCGTGCGGATAGTGCCGTTGGCGTCCTCAAAAAAAATCCCACGCGGCACGTGGGATTTGGGATCGTAGTAAATGCTCAAAAGCATATTGTTGGTGTAGAGATATCTTCTCAACACCTCTGTTTCCAGCGGGTCTAACTCGCTTGCTTGATGGAAACCGTCCCAGATAATACTCTGTAAAACCTGAATAAGAATTTTAGGATTGAAAGGGGGAAGTGTGTACTCTGAGTTCGATAACTGGAGCTCGAGTTCCATTCGAGCTTGGCTGAGAGCAATTTCATTGACTGTTTTTTCTTGATCGCCAAAAAAAAGGCCAATACATTGGCCAAATATTCCTGCGTCTACCGCTTGTATTTGTGCTCGATCACCTTCGCCACATAAAAAAAGCGCATACGCGCCATGTTCGTTTTGATAGAGTCCTATACGTATGCCAGCAGTTGCTAACGTTTTTTGAATATAGGCAATTTCCTGATCATTAAAAAGAGTAAATTCCGAGAAAAGTTGAATCGGAAGCTGTTGTACTTCTGTGTGTTGCACCCTACTTGCCATTAGTTACTACTTATCCTATACATTTTGTTATGGTTACGTTACCTTGAGTTAATTTGGAGCCTCTTAGTAAACCAGTCGCATTATGCAGAGAATGGGTCCCGTATGTCAAGAATCCATTTTGGCAGTTTGTGTTGATGTATCTATTGTCTCCAACTGTCCTCGTTGAGCAGTTTGCAGAGCAGTGGTAAGGCAAATTTTCTTTTTCATCTTTCTTGCTATACTGTGGGCCAATGGACTCAAACACACCTCGGCCAACTCTTGTTACTCCGCCTCGAGTGCAGACGTTCTCCGCGCGTTTGTCTGAAAAGCAGATCTATAACGATATCTATACGCTCTTTCACTTTGAACTGACCACTCCGCCGCGAATTCAGTTTACGGCTGGTCAGTATGTTTTGTTGCGTGTGCCAAACACACCCTATCGCCGGAGTTACTCAATTGCCTCGGAGCCCGACCTTGAGCACGCTATCCAGTTACTAGTAGACCTTCGCCCTCAGGGTGAAGCCACGCGCTACTTGGGCGGTTTAGAGCTTGGAGATGAAATAGAGTTTATGGGTCCTCTGGGCACATTTACTGTGCCACCGCGCGACTCTGAGCACGGGAAAGAGGAAGACTCGCTCTGGTTCGTAGCTACTGGTTCTGGAATTGCGCCGTACCGCAGCATGATTGAAGATTTGTTGGTTGATGATGCCGATGCACGCCCCATTACGCTCGTGTGGGGACTGCGCCACGCGGAACACCAATTTTGGTATGACGAGTTCATGCAACTGGCCGAGCAACACGCTAACTTCACTTTTCGACCGATTCTTTCGCAGCCACCCGCCGAATGGCCGCTCGATAGAGGTCGGGTGACCGATATTTTGTTGGCCCACCAGTTTGAGGAAGAAGATCTCTCTCGCATCGGTTTTTTCCTCTGCGGAGGTTCTAGTATGATTGAAGATGCGCGCGCAATTTTGCAAAAACGGGGCGTTTTGGAACAACAGATACATTTGGAAAAGTTTTATTAACAGATCAGGGTCTGGCCCTTAAGCCTATAAAAAGAAAGGAACGAGACTATGCAAAATATTAAACTCTTAGTCGCTACTCTGGTGGGCACACTGCTGCTCATTTTTGGTGTCGGCTTTTTCTTATCGCAGGACTTTAGCGGTGCTACCGAGCAGGTGAGTGATACAAGTGTACTTGTTACAGACACACCTCACGTTAAAGGCGCGACTGAAAGTGCCCGGTTTACTTTGGTAGAGTTTTCGGACTTTCAGTGTCCAGCATGTGCCGCTACCGCGCCACGTGTCGACGCGCTTTTGGCTGAGTATCCAGATGTGCAGTTAGTGTATCGACACTATCCGCTGCGTACCATCCACGCAAATGCTGAAGCAGCAGCCTGGGCTAGTGAGGCCGCAGCCAACCAAGGTCAGTTTTGGGAAATGCATGATGCCCTATTTGCTCGCCAGGCACAGTGGGCGGATCTCGGCAATCCAGGTGAGTATTTTGTGGAAGTTGCCACAGAACTTGGTCTAAACACCGAGCAGTTTGAAGAAGAGTACGCTAGCGAAGCTGTCCGCAGTCGTGTTTCCGAAGATTTGCGCGCCGCAGAACAGTTGCGTTTGAACTCTACACCCACCTTTTTCCTGAATGGTGAAAAAATGACAATTACTCAGGTAGAAAGCAGCCTCAGACAAAATTATTAAGGTCGTTAGTCAGGTATTTAGGAAAAATTCCCTCTTGCTCTTGGCTGAAACCTCGAGTATGGTAAACCTACATACCTCAAGAGAGGAAAATAAAAGAAAGGATTGAGAATGGCGTTCTCATACACCAACTCAAAGGGTCAGACCTACTTCTTACACAAGAAAATGGTCACTCTGAAAAACGGTATCACCCGCCCAATCTTCTTCTTCGCTCGCGACGAGCGTGATGGCGCGATCGACGAAGTCCCAGAGGGCTACGAGGTCGTAGAAACCAAGCGTACTGGTATGCCAGTGCTTCGCAAAGCTGCTAAGTAAGTTTTTCGAACATTTTCATATCACTTACGTTTTGATACGTAGAAAACAAAAGAGGCTCCGAAGAGGGGCCTCTTTTTTGATATTTAGTGAGTTATAAGGGAGAGAGGCGCTGAGGCCTATAAAAAGAGGATCTGACCCTGAACTAACCCTGAACTAGTATTTTTTGAGATCGCGTGCTGTTTGTCGATCCAGATCGCGGCGGCGGATTTGCTCACGGCGGTCGCGCACATTTTTACCACGGGCAATAGCTACTTCCACTTTAATGAATTTGCCCTCTAAGCCAATAGCAGTGGCAATCAGTGCCATACCTTTTGTTTTTTGCACAACGGCGAGTTGTTCCAGTTCTTTCTTTTTGAGCAGAAGCTTACGTGTCTGTTTTGGATCATAGTCTTCGTTTCGTGCGTAGGGATATGGAGGAATTTGAGCGTTAATAAGCCAGCCTTCGCCATCAATAATGCGGACAAAGCTGCCTTGCAGGCTACCTTTAGAGTTTCGGAGCATTTTTACTTCGCCACCCTGCAAAACGACGCCCGCCGTGAAGCGTTCGATAACTTCGTACTCGAATCGAGCTCGTTTGTTTACCAGGAGTGGTTTCATTCTCGTATTATACGACAGGGAGTCCAGGGTTTGGGCCTGGGGAATTGTGGCTCAGAGAAGGGTCTATCCTTTAGCCAAAATGGTTAGTTTTTTTACAAATTATCCGTACCTACTCGAAGAGAGCGTCCTTATAACGGAAGGATAGACCTTTCGAACTGACCCTAGGAACTCTGTTATACTGATTTCACCTGCCTATGCCATCTTTTCTGTCGTCACTACCATTCGCGTCTTCTGGCAAGAAAAAAGGGATCGATATCCCTGCACTCAATTTGTATCCAGAAGACCCATTTTATGAGACTCCAATAGGAAAAATTCTTCGTTGGGCAGTGTCAATTGGTCGCCACATTGTGATTTTTACTGAGGTTGTGGTGATTGTCAGCTTCTTTTCTCGTTTCACGCTCGATCAGCAGCTCACCGATCTGAATCGAAGTATTTTGCAGAAGCAGTCGATTGTGGAGTCCTATGGCACCTTGGAGCAGGATGTGCGCGCGGTGCAGCAGAAAACAGATGACATTACGACTATTTTGAACCAGCAGGGGCGCCATGATGTGATGGCGATTATTCAAGAAGTAACTCCGTCCGATGTTGTATATGATGTTGTTTCCTTGCGCCGTGAACGTTTGAATTTATCAGGAACGATTCGTTCCAATCGAAGTTTGGAGCTTTTTGTTGATCGACTGAAGTCTGTACCTGAGCTTGAGTCGGTAAGCATTACAAATATTCAGAGCGGAGATCCACGAGATCCTGGAATCACGTTTGCGCTTTCGCTAACGTATTCAGAGGGACTTGCCGAAGTGTTGCAAGAGGAAGATTCATAACATGGCAGAGAAAGAGACACAGCGAACGATTCTGTCTGGAGAAACGATTCGCAAGCAACTCGAGCAGTTTTATGAGAAGCCGGTTACTCGGGTTTCGTTTGAGTTGGTGATGTCGTTGTTGGCAGTTATTTTCTTTGCCTTGTTTGCGCTGCGCCCAACTTTGAACACTATGTCGGCGCTGTTACAAGAAATAGAGGAGAAAGAAGAAGTTGATGCCGCACTGCAGCGTAAGATTTCAGCCCTCGGCACAGCGCAAAATGAGTATCTGACATATAGCGAACGCTTCGGTATTCTTGATGAAGCAATACACACCAATGTTTCTCTGGAAAGAGCGTTGATCTACATGGAGTATTTGGTGGCGAGAGAAAATCTCTCGTTGGCTGGATTACAGATTGAAGAGTTTCCACTGGTGCTCACAAGACCAGAAGATCTCACCGAAGAGCTGAGTCTGGATGATCGAGAAATTCGCGCGTACGCATTTCAAATTTCGTTCTCCGGTTCTTATAACGACGTTTTACAGTTCTTTTCAGCTATTGAGTCAGTAAAACCACTCTTTGCCGTGCAGGAATTTTCATTTACTGTCGAAGAAACGCGTGATGACACACGAGTATTGCGAACCACCGCTACCATCTTGATGTACGGCTACCAGGCAGAAGAGCGCGGAGGTCGTTCATGAGGCGAATAAGTTATGGATCACTCTTGCGTCAAAGAATGGTCGTTGCTGCACTTACACTCGGCTTGATAACCGCTATGATTGGTGTCGGTATTGATATTTATTTGGCTAATACTCGGACAACTATTCCCAATACTACGCGTGCGCTGACAGAGCCACTTGATCCGCAATTGAATATTGAGACCGTCGTGACGCTTGAGTCGTACGAAACTGTCACTGTAGAGAGTGCAAAAATATATGTTCGTGATTTCATAACTGCCCAGCAAGCTGCTCAGCAGCAGGAAGAGGCAGATGTGCAAGAAGCGCTGCAAGATCTTGGCCTCATCAACGAAGCAACGAACTCAGCTGAAGCTCCACCAACATAGTCTGAGACAACGCCACCGCCGCCTCCAACCGAGAGTGCCGCGGAAGAGCAAAATCCATTTTTGATAAATCCGTAATTAATTTTAAATGTGCATTCATAACAACAAAAAAAAGTAAAAATGAAAAAAATAGTATGACTTTCCTTTCTCGTGTATTGCAAGGCAGGAAACAAATCAGTACTATGGAAGTGGTATGCCCGCCTTTTCTTTCAGCCAGTGGCTAAAACCGAGTACTCGGTCTCGCCGCGGCAGCCTGCTCCAACAACGCATTCCCACCTTGCTCGGGTTGGGTGTCTTGGTGATTGGTGTAGTGGCGGGCTTAACTTTAGTGCAGAGTGACACGAACTTTTTACCGCGGGCTTCTGAAGATGCCGTTCCTCGTCAGGTGCGAATCACCAATATTTCTGACACGAGCTTTACTGTTTCATTCCTCACTGATCTCTCTGCGCCTGGCTACATTAAGTACGGAACTGACCAGAATAGAATGAACGTTCAAGTGCGAGATGATCGCGATAAATTGGCAAATACCGTTGCTTCCTATCCTACACATCATATTACTGTGCAAGGGCTTTCTCCTTCTACACAGTATTATTTTGTGATTGGGACTGGTGATCGGTCTGAGTTTGATAACAATGGCGCGCCGTTCGCGGTGCGAACGGCGCGAGCCCTCTCTAGTGACGCAGAAACCCGAACGGCATATGGCAATGTCCGCAACGAAGTCGGAAATCCGGCTGACGGTTCAATTGTGTACCTTTCTGTCGAAGGCGCATCCCCCTTGTCGGCGCTGGTGAAGCCAAACGGGAGTTGGGCTGTTCAGCTCACCAATCTCCGTACGGCAGATTTATCTGCTCTCTACACATTTTCAGAAACGGATCCAGTCAGCGTGCAAGTGCAAGGAATCGAGCGAAACGAGACCATCAACGTCGATACAACGGTAGGACAAGTATCCCCATTGCAAGATCTCACCTTTGGCGAACCAGTGGTGGATACAACGCAAACCGCTCCATCTTCAGATGATCCTGATGCAGCACCATCAACTGCCTCCGACTCCCAAAGTGCCGGCGTGCTGCCATCAGTCACACCACTTCCCACGCCAAGTGCCTCTCCAAGCTCTCAGACCACGACCGGCGGATTCGCCAATATTGTTGAGTCTGATACCTCAGCGCAAACAGAAACCCAAACGCAGATAACCACCACCCTCGATGTTGAGATTGAGTTGCAGGACAATGAGCAGATTGCCACGCAGCGACCTGAATTCTTGGGCACGGCTCCCGCCAACACTTTCGTGCAAATAGAGGTGAATTCCGAGAATGCTTTCTTTGACGTAGCGCAGACAAATGCCAACGGTCAGTGGGCCTGGACACCTCCAGCAGATCTTGAACCCGGTGATCACACCATCACCGTGACGTACACAGACGAACAAGGAAACCAACAACGCATTCAGCGTAACTTCATTGTCTTGGCAAACGGCGAGTCCAATCTGCCTGCCTTTACATCCTCTCCTTCCGGCACGCTCGCCACACCAACTCCCACACCAGTCGTAACGCCAGCTCCAACACCAACGCCAGTAGTTACGCCACTACCCACTCCGAGTGCTACCCCCTCTGCTACGCCACGTGTGAACGCGCCGGCTACTCAATCGGCACAACCGGTCTCTGGCAGCACGAGCATGACATTCTTCCTCCTGGCAATTGGCACACTTTTCTTCGGCGGTGGCGTATTCGTGACTCACGAGACTATGCGGAAAAGGTAGGGTATGGCAGCGAATACACAAAACACCAATCCCGGCAAGTATGTTTTGCAAGCCTTGTCTCCTGTGGCCCAATCGCCTCAATCATTGCAATCCACTCCGTCACCTCAAACCTATTCGCCCGCTAATTTTTCAGCATCCGCAGCAGAGTCTTCTACAAATCAGCATGTTTCTGTAAATACAGAGGAAGCGAATACACCAGAAAAAGCTGATTTTCTGCCGCCCAATCATAAGACTCTCGATGATCTTTTGCGAGAAATTCAAGAGGAAACAGAAAGTGATTTTCCCGATATTTACAGTGCCGGCGGTACCGCCAGTATGAGAAGTACCTCGGCCGGTATGCACAACATTTCAGCATACATCTCGCCGGTAACGACACCCCAACCAGATGAACGAGCTACTGCCAACGAGATTTGGGAGTCAAATCTTTCTCCGCGCCAGAGAGTTTTGCCGAAGCTTGATATTCGAATGATGGTCGGGGTGGTCTCGATCTTTGTCTTAGCACTTGGAATTGGTTCCACAACCTTCTTGGTGCAACAGACGCAAGACATTCGTCAACAGGCGTATGAAGAAACTCTGCCTGAAGTTACCGGTCCAGCCGCAACCGAAACAATTGGTGATCGAGCAGAGTCTGAATCTCTCGCTTTACGAGGTGGAACACCGACTCTCCAAGAGCAGCAGCAACGGTTGACTCAACAGATTACGCTCTTTGGTGGAGTGGTAATTGGTCTGGGAGCTTTTGGCCTTTTGGCTTTTCTCGCCTGGCTCTTTTTTGCGTGAGGTTATACAATACGACCTTACAACGTCCTTATAAGAGAAGGATAGACCCTCTTTTTATAGGTTGTTTGCCGCGCGCATAGCTCAATTGGCAGAGCACGAAGCTTATACCTTCGCGGTTCCAGGTTCGAGTCCTGGTGCGCGCACAAAAAACTGGCGCAGCCATATTTTTATAGGTGAATATCGGAGATGAGAATCTACGGTTCGCGATGGGATCGAACATATCGAAAGAAAAAGGACGAACCTTCCATGAAGGATCGTCCTTTATTTTCAGTTTCATTATTTTCAAAACGAAAAACCATTTCTAAAGACTCGATTGCCTTGTAGGTTTCTCGAAAATTTGCCATACTAGCTGTTGTGAAATCAATTTTTTCCGAGTCAGAAGAGTCTCCACAGACAGGTTTGCCGAGTGATCAGAGCGCCGACCTTGAGAATGCAAACAGCCGTGCCAAGAGCACGAGAAGCGGAGGTTTTTTTGCTCGTCGGCGAGCGGGCGGAGACGCAGCTAAAAAAGAACCAACTGTTGCTGTTGCCCCTATCGATATTCCCTGGAAACTTTTTTTCTTTCTTGGTGGTGCCGTGGCACTCTTGGCGTTGTTAATCGTCGGAATTCTTTCGCTGTTTCAGCTGAGTTCTCGAGCTATCCAGCAGCGGATAGACCGCGAAGGTGCGACTGCGCAACAGAGTGTCGAAACGACGGATGCCGACGCGAAAAATACTGAAACCAGTGATGGTCCAATTGGTACCACAACACAGGAGTCGCAATCCACTCAAGCGCCGATAGAGCGATTGTCAAATATTCGTTTTGGCGCAGCAAATCCAGAAGTTACCTGGCAGGAAAATATACAATCTGAAGCATATTACTTGCTTGATGTTGTTTCGCAAAATCCGGATGGTCTTATTCTCT
The DNA here is from genome assembly GCA_964447905.1 of uncultured Pseudomonadales bacterium. Classification (GTDB taxonomy): domain Bacteria; phylum Patescibacteriota; class Microgenomatia; order UBA1400; family UBA1396; genus JAJOJK01. The sequence continues at coordinate 25,680 of CAYUUK010000012.1, forward strand.
ATCGTCTGAATGAGAATTCGGGAAGTACGACAATTTTGGCAAAGATCGCTGATACGGAGAAGTACTACGTTTTATGGGCAGAAACCCTGCAGCTAGGTGAATACGTCTCCTCTGGAGTTGGAGAGGTGCATGAGTCTGCGTCGTATCTCATGCTTGAGTTAGAGGGGGAGGAAAACGAGTATCGACGAGTTCTCATTACTCGAGAGCAAACGCGTTTACCGATACAGCCTTCGTCTGAAGTTGTGTATGAGCGAGTTCTTGAAAGTGATGAAAGTGAGTCTCCGGCCGAAGGCACTCCAAACAACTGAACCACGTCTTGCGTTTACCTCTGAAACTTGCCATACTGAATCGGTATGAGCTCTGTCCACTCGTTTTCTACAATTGCGTATTATGGATCCCAATCAGTGGTAGTTTTGCAGAAAAACTCCAAAGGTTGGAAGGAAGTAGCTACTTTTGCCAAAGATGCCGCCGTTCCGGCAGCAGCAGCAAAAGCTCTGAAGAGCTCTGTGTTAGTGCTGGCGAGTGATGTCTACATGGGACATTTACAGCTTTTACTGCCGAATAAAAAGCAAGAACTTGCTGACGACAACATTGCCAGTATTCTCGAAGATGAGTACGAAATCGATACACAAGCCTATGAATTTGCTTCCCAAAAATTCACCTTGAGTCGTGATCAAGTACAGATGAGTATCTCCGGAATAGAGAGAGAAACTTTTGCTGCCATTCAAAGTTGGATAACTCCATTCAGTCCAGATACCGTTTGGATCATGCCTTTTGGCTGGTTTGTTTCTGCTCTGAAATCAATTGAGCCAGTTCTGCTTGCTGTAGCCCTTTCCGATTCTGAAATTCTCGTTTCTCACCACTACCTGGGAGTTGATGATGCCCGTGAAGTAACCGCTGAAGACCTTCCGGCGTATGTAAAAGCCAGAAAAGCCGAACGCAAAGAAACTCATCTCATGTATTTACAGGCAAGTGACGAGCTCCAGGAATCCGTTACCGCTCAGCTCGACGAAGTTCTGGCTGTCCACCCGTTAGTAGAGAAAAAGAGTGACTCGATTTTGGCAGCCATTGCTGAAGCAGTCTGGGAAAAAGGAACAGAGGCACTCGCTGAACTCCTCCATTTTGAAGTCAGCATCGATGCAACGGCGAGTGCGAGCGCAGCCACTGAGGCATCAGCTGGAGACGCACCGGAAACAACTGCAGACTCAGACGACGCCACCGAGACACTCGAGGCACAGCAAGATTCTTCCGATGAAATGCCCGCTGAGTCAGCTGCTGCGGATTTGCCAAAGCCAAGCTTGCCTCCGCTGGTCCCACCAGTGGCGGAGGAAGTGGCTGTAGTTGCCTCTGCAGAGGAAGATACCGCTGGTGCAGATTCTAGAGATTCTGAAGACTCTATAGAGTTCAAAGAGCAGTCTGCTCCCGCTGAGGAGACGAAAATTTCCGAACCTACTCAAGATGTCCCCAAGATAGTGGTGCCGCCAGAACCAGAAGAGGCACCGGTATCGACAGGCAAAGACAAAGAACCAGTCAAAGACGCAACTCCAGACATAACTCCAGACACAACTGAAAAAATCCCTGCAGCTAGTTCTGTCCCGGCCCCAGCTCCTGCTGCGGTCCCTGTGGCCGCACCAGCAAAAAAGAGTGCAGCTGCTGAAAGCACCGCCTCTACAAATGCAGAGGAGACAGCAAAGAGCTCTCTGAAAGTCGAAAAGCCCCAGGAAGCAGCAGAAGCACCTGAAGAATCCTCTCAAGAATCTGCTCCGCCACAGGACAAAAAATTTGGTCATCTTACGCCTGCCGGCGTCGCGCGAGCGAGTGAGAGTCGCTACGTAGAAGTGCCTCGAAAGACTTCTTGGAAATTAGCGTTTTTAGTATTTTTGGTAGTCGTGGTGTTAACCTCAATTATTGGTGGGGCTATTTTTTGGTCCCAGCAAACAGTGGGTGAGCCACAACCGTTATTGCCATCGACAACTCCCACACCAACTCCGCTGATCGAGGCCGAAGAAGCCACCGAGTCTGCCGAAATGCCAGAATTAGCCACTGTGCTCACAGAAGAAGAGAAGTCTGAACTTTCAGTCTTGGTGCTGAATGCACTCGGCGTGCCTGGTTTGGCCGGTGACACAGAGGATCAGCTGACCGACGCAGCCTGGACCGATATCTCTGTGGGGAATGCTTCGGGCAGCTATGATGATGCCGTCTTCGTCTATGTAGAAGACGAGACTATTCGCGACCAAGTGGTCGCCACCCTGGAAGAAGACCTCGATATCGAAATAACAGTTGCACCGAGTGTTTCTGAATCTGGAAGCGACGACTACGATATCGTCTTTATCATTGCCGATGAGGTGCCTTGGCAATGAACAATGCATAAACCGATATTTATGATCGGCTGGGAGTTTCCCCCGCACAATAGCGGGGGTCTTGGCGTGGCGTGCGCCGGACTCACTCGTGGATTAGCTTCCCTCGGTCATCAGATAGTGTTCACCTTGCCACAGTCTATGCCAGCAGGGGTGTCGTACCAATCAATGAATTTTGTGCATGCTGATGGAAAAAAGATGCAGATGATTCATGTGAACTCTTCTCTTCAGCCCTATTTGCAAAAACAGCGTCACTGGGAAAAGCAATTTGAGTCTCATGTGCAGCAGTACTACACCGATATGGTTGAGGAAGCCCAGAAGTACGGGGACACCGTTGCCGAGTTAGCTGGGCAGCATGAGCACGAAATCATCCATGCTCATGACTGGATGAGCATTCCAGCTGGCGTAAAGTCAAAAAAGAAGACAGGCAAGCCGCTGGTAGTGCATATTCACAGCACGGAGTATGATCGCTCCGGTGGTCATCGCCCACAGTCGAACATTGCTGATATAGAGTACCAAGGCATGGATGCGGCTGATCGTGTTGTCACCGTGAGTCACTACACGAAGCGGCTTTTACAGGAGCACTACAGTATTCCTGAGTCGAAAATCGATGTTGTTCATAACGGTATTGACCCGAATCCAGAATTTCACCACAACGTTTTGACTGACTTCTTGCATAATCGACCGCTGATAGTATTTGTTGGTCGTTTAACCATTCAGAAAGGTCCTGAGTATTTCTTGTCAGTTGCCAAAGAAGTGATTCACAAGCAGCCGGACGCTGTTTTTGTGCTCGCTGGACATGGCGATATGTACCAAAGCCTCCTGGTTTCTGCTGCAGAGCAAGGGTTGTCGGGATCGGTGCTGTTTGCCGGCTTTTTGCGCGGTAAAGAAAAGACACAACTCTTCCGTCGAGCAAATGTGTTTGTGATGCCGTCGGTGTCCGAGCCATTTGGTATCGTTGCCTTGGAAGCAGCTCTGGAGCGCACGCCTGTGGTGGTTTCAAAAACTTCCGGCGTGAGTGAAGTTCTCCCCCATGCGGTTCCAGTTGACTTTTGGGATGTGCACAAAATGCGAGACGCTATTCTCAGCTTGATCACCGATACGAATACTCACGGTGAGCATGTCGAGGCTGGGTTGTATCATGCGCAGAATCTCACCTGGGAAAAAGCTGCTGGTGAAATGAACAAAGTGTATCAAGGTTTGACCTCGTAAGGGCAGAAGAAACATGTCAAAAATTTGCTGGTACTTTCAGATTCATCAGCCGTGGCGACTGAAACCATATAGTGTTTTTGACAGTGGCCGCGACTCTTCCTATTTTTCTATTCCGCGCGAGTATGATTTTGCCAATGATCGGGTCTTGGAGAAAGTAGCCAACAAGTCGTATCGACCGATGTTTCGATTGTTGTTACAACTCTTGCAAGAGCATCCTTCGTTTACATTTACGATTTCACTTTCCGGTGTAGTCCTTGAACAGTTTCAGGCGTATGCGCCAGATTTGATCTCGTTACTGCGAGAAATGGTAGACACTGGGCGAGTAGAGGTGCTTGGTGAAACGTACTACCACTCGCTGGCAAGCATTTTTGATGAGGCTGAGTTTGCCGGGCAAGTTCGCCAGCACTCAAATTTGGTGCAAGCGCTTTTTGATGTGCAGCCCACTATGTTTCGCAACACTGAGCTGATTTACTCGAACGACGTAGCCAGACAAGTAGCAGCTCTTGGCTTTCAAGGTATCTTAACTGAAGGGGCAGACCGCGTACTCGCTGGCCGTACGCCCACTAGAGTGTATCGTTCTTCAGGAGAAGAGGCGTTGCCGCTGCTCCTCAAGCACTATCAACTCTCAGATGATGTGGCGTTTCGCTTTTCTCAGTGCAGTTGGGCTGCTTGGCCGCTGCGAGCAGAAACCTACACGCACTGGCTCACCGGTCCGTATGGGGACGACGATATCATCAACTTATTCATGGACTTTGAAACGTTTGGTGAACATCAGTGGGAGGACACCGGTATCTTTCACTTTTTCGAACACGTTACTCGATGGGTGGAACACAGCCATCAAGCAGAGTTTGTCACACCAAGCCAAGTGGTAGCGCGCCATGAGCCAGTTGATGTGTTTGATACGTCTTCGCCGATCTCCTGGGCCGACGTTGACCGTGATCTTACTGCATGGCTCGGCAATCCATTCCAGAATGACACGATTCAGAAAATCTACGCCCTCAAAGAGCGTATTTTGGCTACCGGCGATGCTGAACTGATCGAAAACTGGCGGCGCTTGCAGACGAGTGACCATTTCTACTACATGTGTACCAAGTGGTTTGCCGACGGCGATGTACACGCCTACTTTAGTCCCTACGGAAGCCCATACAATGCGTATGTGAACTTTAGTACGGTGTTGTCGGATTTGGTGGGCCGGGTGTATCGATATGATCAGGATCATCAGGTGAGTGAAAACGAAGAACCTCAAAATGATTCAGAAGAGAAGTTTTCTGAGCCGGAAGCATTACAAAATGCACTACAAAGTGTGTTCAAAAACGGAGATCAACTTTCCACAGTGAGTGCAACTCCTGTACAATAAAACACAACAGAACACGGCCTGCCTATGCCACGATCAATAGTTTTAAGCAACAGCTACCTCAGCGTTACCCTTGACGAAGACGGATACGTTCGCGATATGTTTTACCCTCATGTGGGGCTCGAAAATCATGTGAACGGCCACAAACACCGCATTGGAATTTCTTTAGATGGCTATTTTTCTTGGCTCGACTCCCCCGAGTGGGAAGTAAAAGCCCGTTACCATGCCGAGACTATGATCGGTGAGGTGCAGTACTACCACCGCGAGCTCGGTGTAGAGATTACTTCTGAAGATGCCGTCTACAATGAGCTCCCAATTTTCTTGCGGTCGTTTACCATCCGAAATCCCAACAAGCAGTACAAAAATATCAAGATGTTCTTTGCGCAAGAGTTCACGATTGGTGAAGTTCGCTTGCGCAACACCGCGTTTTACGATCCCACCAAAAACGCTATTGTCCACTACAAAGGCCGCCGCGTTTTTCTGGTAAACGGACGCAGCGAGCACAAAGGAATAGACGATTACACGGTTGGTGTGTTCAAGTTTGCCGGCAAAGAAGGGTCGTTCCGAGATGCCGAAGATGGCGAGCTCAGTAAGAATGCAGTCGAGCACGGTCCAGTCGATTCCGTGATTCGCGTGTGCGCTTCTTGTGAAAATCAGGAGTCGGTGAAGGTGCATTACTGGGTATGTGCCGCCGAAAATATTGATGACGTTTACACCCTCAACGACATTGTGAACGCGAAAACCGTACCCGCCATGCTGCACTCCACGAGCTGTTTCTGGAACGCGTGGTCGCACACCTACCAGATTGATTTCTTAGATTTGTCGCCAAAAGTGCAAGAGTTGTACTACAACTCACTGCTCATTCTGCGCTCGCACGTTGATCACGACGGCGGAATTATTGCTTCGCTCGATTCAGAGATGTTGCTTTACGGCAAAGATTCCTACGCCTACGTTTGGCCACGTGACGGAGCGCTCATTTCAGTTGCGCTTGACAAGGCCGGCTACACACATGTCACGCGGCCGTTTTTTGAGTTCTGTCGCGATGTGTTGCATCCCGATGGATATCTCCACCATAAATTCCAGACTGACCGCAGCTTGGGTTCAACTTGGCAGTCCAGCATTAAGCAAAATGACTGGTTGAAAGATCGTATTTTGCAGTTGCCGATTCAAGAAGACGAAACAGCGAGTGTCATCTTTGCCCTCTGGAATCATTTTTCTAAAAATCGAGACATTGAGTTTATCGAGGAGCTGTACAAGAGTTTGATTGAAAAAGCCTCTGATTTCTTAGTCGCCTTTCGCGACGAAAAAACCGGTCTGCCCATCCATTCCTATGATTTGTGGGAAGAGGTCACTGGCGTGAGCACCTATACCTGTGCTTCTGTTTATGGAGGCTTGCAGGCTGCAGCCAATTTTTGCGATTTGCTCGGAAAAGACAAGCACGCGCGCCGATACCGCCAGGCGGCTGATGAGATTGTCGCAGTTATGCGTAAGTACTTGTTCAATTCTGAGATGAACACCTTTATTCGCTACGCCACGAACGACGACGGAGACGTACAGCAGCATAAGGTGGTCGATTTTTCATCGCTCTATGGCCTCTGGTACTACGATGTACTCCCTCCCGATGATCCTATGATGGTAGGAACTATTCAGGCAGTCTATGATCGTCTAGCAGTTCCTGACGGTATTGGCGGCTTTATTCGCTACGAGAATGACCAATACCACAGTGATGAAGGTACCTTCCCCAATCCCTGGGTGATTACTACTTTGTGGGAAATACAACGTCGCTTGAAGTATGCCGATTCTATTGGTGAGTTGCGCAGCATAATGCAAGAAATTACGTGGGTGACTGATCGCTTGGGAGACTCTCCAGTATTGGCCGAACAGTATCACCCCTACACCGGCGAGCCGCGCTCTGTTGCGCCGTTGGCATGGAGTCACGCCGTTTTTGTAGAAACGGTGCTCCTGTATCTAGAACGCATGGACGGGATGGGTGTGCAGAACTCGAGCGATTTGCATGCTGCGGAGCCGCCGAGGAGTATTTAAATTAAAGGTCTATCCTTCCATTATAGGGGTAGATTGATGGGTATTTATTGAGGTAGTAATTTTTTAAAACCGGCAATTTCATATCCTATAGTACGAAGGATAGACCCTAAAGGTTGTTCGAATGCATGTGCTACAGTAGTATCTATGTCTGCAATCTCTTCCACATCACAATTTATCATCGGTATCGATTCTGGTGGCACCAAGTCGGAGTTGATTGTGTGGGATCAGTTGCGTCTTCGAGAGGTTCTTTCGCGTGCAAAAAGTGATGTCTCGACAGATGAAATCTACGGATTGGCACGAGCAACAGTCCATCATCATGGTCTCAATTTAGATGGCATAACGCTTGAGGAAGCAACGAGCCGCTTTACATATATGCTTAGCCAGGCAGCAGAGCAGTTGAAGGTGTCAGAAGAAGAGCTCGCAGCACAGAGTCACATTATTATGGGAATGGCAGGAATTGATACAGATCTCGACGATGAGTATGCCCGTGAGTGGCTCGACTCGGTTGTAGAAGAGCGGAAGCTTCCGCTGCAGTATACGCTCATCTCTGATGTAGAGCTCGGGTTATGGTCAGGAACGCAAAATGGGCAAGGAATTGTCCTGATTGCCGGTACCGGTTCGAACTGTTTTGGGAGAAACTCACAAGCAAAAACGGCGAAAGCCGGTGGTCTCTCTCACTTTTTCTCTGACGAGGGCGGTGGCTTTATGTTGGGATGGGAGGCGCTCCATGCGGTGGGAAAGATGTATGATGGTCGCGCCGAAAAGACACCGCTTTATGAAATTGTTTTGCAGGAAATGGGAGTAAGTACCTTTGCAGAGCTGAAGCAGTATATTGTGCGGGCCCCAGACTATAAACAGGCGGTGGCCAAAACGGCGCCAGCGGTTCAAGCCGCAAGTGAAGCGGGCGACTCTTTGGCCCAACATCTTATTACGAAAGCGATCGCGGAGCTCGAAGCGATGGTGGTTCATGTGCATGCGCAGCTGGGAGAGTCTTTGTTAGTAAGTTTTGTAGGAGGGCTGTTCCAACATGGTCCGTATGCAGAGCGATTGCATGATCGGTTGTACAAAAAGAATATTGATTCACACGAAACACACATTCAGCATCCCGTGACTGGTGCTGTGTGGTACTGGCAAGCACAAGAAGCAAGCAAATAATTTCTATTTAAAACAGCTTTTTTGTAGTGGAAAATAAGAGTGTTAATGACTCAGCTGGTCTTCACTGGTGCGGAGGCGAATATTGTCGAGAGTAATGGTTTCGCCGGTGGATTGGTTGGTGAAATCAATGCGGAAACGGGTCTCGGTAATGTCTACATGAGCAATCGCTTCTTGCAGACGAAAATAGCGATCCCAAAAATCGGGTGATTTTTTATCGAGGTTGGCCAGAAGAGGGGAGTTCTCGAAGTCTGGGTCAAGCATGCGGTCCGACATGGTGTGATTATACTCCTTGTTGCCTGGAAGACGAGAGGCAGTTAGGCCGGCGGCACAGTGCCATTTTATGGCATGTACTTCACGGTAAGTGCTTGCTCATCTGAGCGATTGCCAGCTTCGTCTTCGGCGAAGAGGGTAATGGTGTTGTCGCCTTCACCCAGTTGTACTCGTGTGGAGAAGTTTCCTTCTTCTTCAGTGGTATTGCGGCTGCCGTTTACGAAGACGGTGCCTTTTTCAGAGGCTTTTCCAGCTACTGAAATTGTTTTTTCGCGTGGGAGGGTAAAAGTGGCGTTGTTTTGTGGTTCGGTAACTTCGAGAGTTGGTGAAGTGACATCGACAGTGACGGGGTAGACGCGAGTGATGCCGCTGTTGTTTTCCGCTTCGTCTTCGGCAAAAAGCCAGATTTCGTGTTCGCCTTCTTCGAGCGTAACCGTAAAGCTGAACGAGCCGGTATCGTCGGCGGTGACGGGTGCTTGCTCATTTCCATCGACAACAAGAGTTACGATTGCACCACTTTCTGTGTAACCGTTCACTTCGAGATTTGGGTCACTTTGGAACTCGTTGAGTGGCTCGATAACCGGTCTCTGTGGAGGAAGCGTATCCTCAACTTCGGTCTGGAATGGATTTTCATCGCGAGCAAGCGAAGCAGCGGTCCTGAGCACAAACGGCAAGAGAATAAAGAGGAATAAAAGTCCGAGAACAATGGCCACAACAATCGCCAAAAAAGCTTGTTGTCGGGCTTTTCGCTCCTCAATCTTTGCTCGACGAGTAGAAATTTGCTTCGCCATAGAGCTACAGTATACAACATCCTCAGTGACACCGACGCTCGTAACTCGAGAAATGTGGTACCATTGCATCATCGCGGGAATAGCTCAGTGGGTAGAGCGTCTGCTTCCTTTATCCTCAGAGCAAAATTGCGAGATTAGTACAGCGGTAGTATATCTGCTTCCCAAGCAGAAGACGCGGGTTCGACTCCCGTATCTCGCTCCTTATCAACTCTCATCTATACAACTCCTCTTGGGTGCAGTACGCTAAGCCCATGCATCGAAATCAACTTTTACAGTTCGCAAAATACTTTTTGGCCGTGCTCCTCTTCGCAGTGGTAACGAGTCTTGTATATTTCCGGTCAGGCCACCGCTTCAACACTACAACGATCACTTCCTTTGAAGAATGCCGCTCAGCAGGTTATCCCATTTTGGAAAGTTACCCGGAGCAGTGTAGAACACCTGACGGGAGAAGCTTTACAGCTGAGGTACTGCAAGAAGAGCAAGCAATTACGGTGGTTGGTGAGATTGTGTGCTTGCCGCACCGCGATACATCCGGAGCGGTAACTATGGAGTGCGCCTACGGCATTTTGGCCGCGGATGGCTCGACTTACTATGGTCTGTATGATCCGGAGTTCGAGTTCTTACCGAGTTTGCAGCATGGCGAGCAGTACCAAATTCAAGGCAAGTACAGCCCGGTTGCCGAGAGCAAGTACGCGATTGAGGGGCGGATTCGGATTGAGTCGGTGGAGTAGTTTGAAACTTTCCTGGGATGCGGAAAGAGTTTTCTTTGATACAATTGGTGTATATGTCAAGTACACATGAAATTTCCCGCAGAAAACAACCTGGTTCTAATGGAAATGAAGGTCAGAGAGACGGCTTACGAGCAAATTTTAAAAACTTAGCTCCGCTAATGACGGAATTTCTTAATTTCTATTTTCTCTGTTTGCAAGAAGATTTTGTGGATAGATTTAGCCCGCAACAACGCTCAGAAATTACGAACTGGATGCAAGAAGCATATCCACTTATTGAGCACAATGCTGTAACAATGCAAAATTTCCGCACTATTTATGATCACTATACGAAAGCACTCTTCAGCTTCCCATTGGTAGCTGAAATCGTGAAAAGTAGACTTCCTGAAAAGGATAGAGAACAAATATTCGGGGAAAATCCCATTGAAAGCCTTCGCTAACAATGTCCTCAACTAACAAATCGTTCGACCTCCTCACCGAAGACCAGCGCCGAGCGGCGATTGAGCATATCATTGACTTTTTCGCCACCGAGCGCGATGAAGAAATTGGCATTATTGCGGCGGGCGAGGTGCTCGATATGTTGTTAGCAACTGTTGGTCAAGCGCTTTATAACAAAGGTGTAGAAGACTCCAGTGAATGGATGCAGGGGCGGTTTACCGAAGTGCTTATGGATCTGCAGGTAAACCTCAAAAAAGAGTAGCGCACGAGTTCTTCTCTGCCTATTTGGTATACTGCGGAAGTTCAGGAAAAAGATCTGAACCTTTTTCATGCAGAAAATTTTTCCATTTATCGCCACGTACGTACTTGTTTGTATAGTCATTACTGGTGGAGTATGGTGGTATTTTGATGCCCGAGACGCGCATACGGAGCCTGAAATTCAGTCTGATCGCCAGGCTGAGAATCTAGTCCGTCCGCTCGTGGAGCGGTTTACGGAAGTAGTTGGTTCAGCAGTTCCGACACCTTCTCCAACTCCCGCGGTTGTTCTTCCGCCGTTGCCACCGCAGAAGATTTTGAGCGGTGGGAATCACACTTTCCAAACCTTCAACAACTGTGGACCGGCGTCGCTGAGTATGGCGCTGTCGCTGTATGGAATTTCGGTCAGTCAGCAGGAGCTGGGGCAAGAACTGCGACCGTATCAAAATGCCCAAGGTGATAACGACGATAAGTCGGTCACGCTGGCGGAGGTAGCCGCGAAAGCCGAAGAGTATGGCTTTGTGGTGTATCGCCGGCCAGCAGGGAGTATCGAGCAGGTGAAGCACTTTATTGCTCAAGACATGCCGGTTTTAGCGCGCACTTGGCTCACACCAGAGGAAGATATTGGGCACTTTCGCGTGCTGAAGGGGTTTGATGACACTACTAATGAGATTATTCAGGATGACTCGCTGCAGGGAGCTGACCTCCGCTTTTCCTACGAGTATATAAATGAAATCTGGCAACCATTTAATGCTGAGTTCGTGGTGCTCGTACCACCAGAAAAGCAAGACGTGGCTGAAGAAATTCTCGGTGAAGTGCTTGATGAAGAGGCCGCGTGGCAAGTGAGTTTGGCGCAGGCACAAGCAGTGCAATCGAGTGGTGTGCGTGGAGTATATGCAAGTTTTAATGAGTCCGTGGCGCTCTATCATTTGGGTCGGTATGAAGAGGCGCGCGTAGCGTATGAATCTGTTGCCGATCAGTTACCGGGCCGCATGCTCTGGTACCAGATAGAACCAATCCTCACGTACTGGAAACTGCGCGAGTACGGTCAGGTACTTTCCTTGACTGAAGCGATTTTACAAAACGGAAATCGGGCTTTTTCGGAACTGTATTTTATTCGCGGCGAGGTATTTGTAGAGCAAGGGAATCAAGCTGCCGCACAGGAAGCATATGACTTAGCTGAGCAGTATAACCCAACGGGTTCCTGGCGAGTGAATGTACAATAGCGGTATGGAAATACCTCCTGAACGAGTTCGTAATTTTTTAGCCAAGAATCGACTACTGAGCCTAGCCTCGGTGGGAAAACATGGTCCGTGGGCCTCGACCGTTTTTTTTGCTTTTGATACTGATTTCCACCTGTATTTTTATTCTGATCCACGTACGCAGCATGCCCAGAATATTGCTGATGATCCGCGAGTAGCTATTACGATTAACCAGTATTGGGGCGAGCCGGGTGAAATTCAGGGAATGCAGTGTGCTGGAGAAGCGGCTCAGTTGGTTGGCGAAGAGGAACAGAGGCAGTACGAAAAGTATCAGCAACGCTATGCGTGGGTCGATGAATATCGTGATGATCATGTGGTGTTTAGGATTGTGCCGACAGAAATATGGATGATTGATAGCGAAAGCACTGGTCACATTCACCGCGTTCAGCTCGATTCCGCTATACTGAGAGAATGATTCGAGCTGTGGCCCAGGCGCTGGTGCCGTTTTTCTTTTTTAAAGCGCCCCTAACCAAGATTACCAACCAAAACTTACAACAAACGATCAATGATCTCAAAAAATGTTCTTCTGCAGAAGTTGCCACCAAACAAGCCCTCGATATCCTCAAAGCCAAGTACGACTCAGGCACCGTCCGCACCTATTTTTACTTCTGGATGGCCATGCAAAGCGATCCCAATAGTCTCTGGGACCGCAAAGGCTTCATGCACTGCACGCAGCAAAATCATTTACTGCGCTTGTTGCTGGTGGAAAGCGGTCAAGTCGAAGAGCGCGACATTCGATTGGGGTATAGTTTGATTTGGTACATTTCTATTCACTAATATTTGAAGATCATACTAGAGAAAGACCAAAAAGTCGGAGTAGATCCCTGGAGCTATGGCCGCGGGGCAAAGTGGAATGAGTTTGCGAGCGGTTTTGGTGTGAAATCTATTGGGTCATAATTTTTCAATTCTTGTTAAACCGAGTACAATCACCCAGTACCTATGAAAAATATTTTTAAAATCATTCGCATCTCAAAACCACTACACGGTGTCTTTGCCGTGGTCAGTTTTTTTGTGTTGCTCTTGGCTGTTTTGCAGCAAATTACTCCATTAACGCTCAAAGTAATCGTTGATGAAATCACGCAGCAACTGCAAACCGGTGACGGCAGCCTGCAACGCCTAAGTTTTTGGCTCGGCGTTATTTTTGTGATCAACGTATTGTCGATTATTCTGAATGCTGTTAACCAGCGCATTGGCGACTATTTAGCGTCTCGTTTGGGTAAGTACCTGACTGAATACTACTATCGAAAAATTTTCACCCTACCACAAAATATTTTGATTCTGAGCTGTCTGGAAAAATGGTCAATCAACTGACCCGCGGCATTGTTTCGATTCAGGAGTTTATTGGTGCTGCTAGTAACTTTATTTTACCGGCGTTTCTGCAGAGCTTTTTCACGATTGGGGTGTTGTTCTATTTTGCTCCCTGGATTGGTGCTTTAGCGGCTGCTATTTTCCCGGTGTATGTGGCGGTGAGTCGCTATTCCACAAAAAAGTGGGGCGAGCGCCAAGTTCTTAAGAATGAGCTGGAAGACGAAGGTCGTGGACGAATTCAAGAAGTCATTGGCAACATTAAATTAGTGAAAACATTTAACACAC
>CAYUUK010000013.1:0-33623 GCA_964447905.1 uncultured Pseudomonadales bacterium
TAGGGACGCAAATTTGGATAAACTCATGGTGTTAGAAACACAGATAGGAAAGATGGTTCTCACTGATAATTATGTTCATACCTTGAAGCACTTTCAAGAAAAGTACGTAAAGGCATTGGTCGACATAGAGAATAGTCGTCACTTTGCACAAGAATTACTAGATGTGTTAATCGATAAAGCGGTGGTTCGTTCTCGACCAGTATTACCCGATGATCGTATTTCGGGTCGTAAAAAGGACGGTCAGTATATACCCTACAAATTGGATATACATTTCCGACTACCTAAAGAGATGCTACAAGAAGCATTCTTTAAGTTCGGGGTAAAAGATGCTAACTTGTGGGTCAGGTGGGACTCGAACCCACGACACTCTGCTTAAGAGGCAGATGCTCTAACCGACTGAGCTACTGACCCAACGAGAAAGAGAAAAGCGCACTTGCGCTTGTCAATTTCGGTTTCTCCGAGGAGATGTATCGAATTATACCAAATAACTGGTATTTCGACGAGAAGAAATTACTTTTTCGGCTGCCGTGTCTCAAGATAGCGAAGAACTTCCTCTGGCACCTTTGCTTTGGTCACTGAGTCATATCCCGCAAAGTTCGGAGCAAAATTCACTTCCCCCAACCATGCACGACCATCTTCTTCTGCGGTTAAGATATCTAATCCACCAAGTTCAATCGTGAGCGCCTGAATACTTTTCTCTGCTAGCAACCGCTCTTCAGCCGTCAGTTCGGTAGTTTCAGTCACTTTTACACTTACCCGCCGATCTGCATGAAAAATAACCCGGCGCAGCACCGCACCAATTATTTCTCCTCCAAGCACAACAACCCGCACATCACGCGCCAACTTTCGAAACGGCTGCACAATATACTCCTCACCAAGTGTGGCAAATTCAGGGGAAACATCCTGCCAATCAGCTTCCGTTTGTACCAGGCAGGACCCTCGCCCAAAAGCCCCTAAACGGCGCTTTAAGATAACGGGCTTTGGCAATGTACCCACATCCACATTCTTCTGCCAGTACGTAGGCACGTGATCTAAGCCGCAAGTAGCGAAGAATGTTGCCTGAAAGAGCTTGTCGCTGTATGTGGGGAAAGAAAGCATCTGTTGCTTATTGATTATTTGCGCACCAGAAATATCGGCCAGTACGGCCAAAGTTCTGACCAAGAAATGCAGTGGTGTCTGGTTGTATGCTGGGCGGAAAAGAACAGTGTCATCTGGTGAAAATGGCGCAAACGCCTCACCCTCATACAAAAGATGCTTTTCAGTAAATGAAAAACCTTCATAGTACTCAATTTTGCCGGACAAACCGAGTGTTTGGATAGCTTGGTCATACTGATCAATAGCGGAATCAGTACGAGCCGCAAAAATACGAATCATAGAATCTCCAGAAAGGTGAAATGTTTACTACTTACTCAGAAGTACTATTGAAGCACTTTCCTTTCTAAACGCAAGCATCGTATAATAGGAGTATGACTTTCTTGCAAAGATTCTTTTTCTTCCTGCTCCTTATTGGGGGATACCTTGTGCTCCTGTTCTCGCTTCACATTCCTGCTCAGGCGCAAGCTTCTCGAGTCGATTTGGTGGAGAACGTAGCCTCTCCTGCGGCAACCGAGTCCGCTACGGCAACGAGCTCGGCCACAGCTTCGCCATCAGCGGAAGTTGTGCAAAAAATTGAAGAGAAAAAAGAGCGGGACATTACCGAAACCAGTGGACAGGCTAAGAGTCGGTTAGTTCAGCTCCTCGATGACAACCCTGTCGATACCATGAATCCCACCAATGTTATTCAGCACGCGATTCGCCGCGCAGTAGAGCAGGGCGTGCCCGCGAACATTTTGGTGCTTATTTTGCTCTTTCCAGTGATTGCTTCCTTTATTGCCGCTTCTCGCCATATTATTGGTCTCTCCGGTTTTGGCGTGTACACTCCAGCTATTTTGGCCGTGGCCCTTATCTCCACCGGTATTGTCACGGGTTTAGCATTATTCATCTCTATCTTGCTGGTGGCGAGCATTGGCCGCAGCATTATTAAGCGCTTCAAACTGCAGTACTTACCCCGCACAGCTTTGTTGTTATGGGTAGTCTCTTTATCTGTGTTTGGACTGCTGCTCCTTTCTCCGTATCTGGTGCAGATCAATATTGACCTGGTGGCAGTGGGAATCTTCCCAATTCTGGTGTTGATTCTCTTGTCAGAAAACTTTGTGGAGGCTACCCAAACAGGGAGCGAGTCTCGCGCGATTGAACTAACGCTAGAAACCATTCTCTTGGCAGTACTTTCCGCCTTGTTCCTGCGCACCGAAATGGTCCAGGACTTTGTGATCTTGCACCCGGAAATGACAATCTTGGCCGTGCTTGCTCTCGACGTAGCGGTTGGTAAATACACTGGTCTGCGTCTCTCTGAATACTTCCGCTTTAAACCACTGCTCGACTCAGAAGAGGAGTAACCATGGTAAAACCTGGTGATATTCTTGGTTTGAATGGTCGAGTTCAGCGGTATACATCGCTGAATACGCGCCAGGCAAAACGGTATGGATTTTCTAAACTTCGCGCAAAAGCCTTCTTAAGTAAACATGGTGTACCGGTGCCTCAGTTGTATGCACAGATTACGAGTCAGGAGGAGCTGCGTGAATTTGACTGGAATTCTATCGAGGGACAGTTCGCCATCAAACCCGCCAGTGGGAGCGCTGGAAAAGGTATTGTTGTTATTACTCAGAAGATAGATGAAGAACACTGGGTAGACGTCAGCGAAAAGAAGTACAGCGAAGACGACCTCACCCTCCACGTCAGTGATATTCTCGATGGACAGTACAGCACCTGGGGTCGACACCATAAAGCTATTATTGAGGAGCGTATACCCATTCATCCTGACCTCGCTCAGTATGTCAGCAACGGCACTCCAGATATCCGCGTTATTGTGTACCGCCGGATTCCAGTTATGGCCATGGCTCGCATACCCACCAAAGCCTCAAACGGCCGCGCAAACCTAGACCAAGGTGCAATTGGCCTCGGCATAGACATGAGTACCGGGAAGACCACTTTTGGCGTTTCTGGAAAAAAGAAGAGTATTTCGTACTTTCCAGAAACGAATGCTTCGGTAAAAGAAATCCAGATCCCTTACTGGCGCGAAGTGCTCAAAACTGCCGTGCGTACCGCCAATGCTACTGGGCTCGTGTACTGCGGCGTCGACATCTTCTTGCACCCAGAAAAGGGCCCGATGGTGGCGGAGGTGAACTCCTATCCTGGACTTTCCATTCAACTCGCCAATCGCGCGGGTCTGCGCAAGCGTCTAGAAAGACTCGAAGGCGTGCAACCTCGAAACGTCTTACATGCCGTAAAAATTGGTCAGGCGCTCTTTGCCCAGAGCTATCCAGGTTTAGACAATGAAATTGATCGCCCGATTATCAGTGTACGGGAAACGATCAAACTCCTCGGTGATGATACGCAGTACCATGAAATTCCAGCTCTCATTAATACGCAACGACTGCAAAGTGCCATCTCAGAAAAAGTGGCCACTGAACTGCGCCTCAACGAACGCCGCGACTTGCTCTACAACCAAAGCGATGAATACGAGGGCAAAGTTCCGGTGGTACCAGTTTCGATAAAAATACGGGACCGAATTATTCACACTCCCATGATTGTGTCCAAGCGACTCAATCATAAAAAGCACGACATTGAGCTTGGTCGTAATGACCTCAAAGGCTTCTTAATTCTTGGAGACTAACATGCCCACAAACACCTCAGCATTGCAGAAACTCACTCCCACCAACTTAAAAGAAGAGCAGGAAAAGTTCTTTTTCGATCCTTCCTACAATCCGCAGTTCCTCTACGAAGATGAAATCGACGCGGCTCACTTCACCAAGTATGGCCCTGCCTCTGACCAATACCTCTCTACCTCTATAAACATCTTAGACAGCGTAGTAAAAAAATGGTCCGATGGAGAAGAGTACAACGAGGACACCCAAGGAGAACTGCTTTCCCAAACTGAAGTGGAAGAGTACATCCAAAAATACTTGAAGCGCAATAACTTGCAGGACAGAATTTCCTATAATTTCTCCAGCGCATACATCTCTCGCACGAGCGTGTATAAAAATGTGCTGCAAATCCAAACGCCGCTCAGCTATCGCGAAAACGGACTGGAAAGCGTGCTCGACCACGAAATTGGCACGCACGTCTTCCGCCGCATGAATGAGGAAAAACAACCCTGGCATAAACACAAAACACGCTGGGGATTCTCCAACTACTTGCGCACCGAAGAAGGTCTCGCTGTAATCAACTCGCAGCTCTCACTGCCAGATAAACACCTTTTTTACCCAGCAGTAAACTACTACGCCGCCTGCCAAGCCGAGAAACTGTCTTTCTCCGACTTATTTGCTGACCTCAAGAAGTATATCTCCAACAAACAGAAACGCTTCACTATCTGCATGAAAGTAAAGCGCGGACTCTCCGACACTTCAGTGCCCGGAGCCTATACCAAAAACCAAGTCTATTTAGCCGGCACCATTGCCGTGGCCCAGTGGCTTATAAATAACGACTATGCTGTAGAAAAACTCTATGTTGGGAAAATTGACCTGGCTGACCTGCCAAAAGCTTGGGCGCAAACTTCATTATCTGTAGCAGATCTACGGTTGCCAACCTGTATCCAAGATCGCGTTCGTTTCAAAGCATCACTCGTAGAAATTATCGAAACGAATGACCTCCCCGTTAAAGTAGCAAAAAAATAGCACAATGAAAATTCTCATTCTTACTACATACCAACATGCCAATATGCAGGCAGATCCTGAGTACCACACAGAAAGTACCTGGAGACTGTATCAACACCTTGAAAAGAAGCACAATACTGAGATTGCCCGATACAATGACCTGGATATTTCTTGCTCCCAGCAAGTCAGCAGCATTTCTTTACAAGAAACACCGCTAGAAAACTTTGATGCAATTATCTTCCGGGCGACTACCTGCGAGGGAACTGATCTTGAATGGATTACCCAAATAGTTGCTGAGTATGCTCAGCACCATAACATATTCACCATCAACGGCTCGCACTTTACCCACTTCGGTGGCAACTGGAATAAACTGAGACAAATGGCCTTTTTTGCGGCACATTCTCTCCCAATCCCGGCCACAAGCTACACCAGTTCGGCAAATACACTCCAGTATCCTTGTGTGGCCAAGCCTCGTCATGGCAGCCATGGCAAGGGCATTCACGTTGTTTCTAGCGAGGAACAGTTTCCTGACAATCCTACAGATTTTCTCTTTCAAGAAGTATTACCAGATAGACAAGACTACCGGGTTATTGTTCTCAATGGGAAACCACTCGGGGCAATTTTGCGCCAGGCTAGTGGAGACATGTTTGTCAGCAATGTAAGTGCTGGAGGGACAGCGACAGCCGTGAACATTGATCCGGATATGGAAAAGCTGGCACTGCAGGTTGCCCATCTTTGTAAGCTCGATTTCTGTGGAATTGACCTTATGAAAGACGCCGATGGTCAATATCGAATTCTAGAAGTAAATAGAAATCCAGAATTTAACGGCTTCGAAAAAGCTACTGGGAGTATAATTCCACCATTCATTGAACAAGTACTAGAAAGCTGAGAATGACACCATCCACCTATTTCTTTACACAAGCACTCAAGAAAAAAGGACTGACTGTCCAGCATATATCTTCCAACCCAAGTCTCTTTGAAATCAAAGAAGGCTATAACTCAGAAACTCATACTCCGTATCTCTGTCATACCGTTAAAACTCCGCTGCAAAGTTCTACTTGCCGATATATTTGCAACGATAAATTCGTATCAAAGCAATTACTAGAATATTTGGAAATTCAAACTGCCAAGAGCATCATGCTTACCGCCGATACTATTTATAAAACAGCAGACCTCCAATTCCCAATTGTCCTCAAGCCCCTGGATCGATTTGGTGGAGCAGGGGTAGTTACCAATATTCAATCTCAAGACGAGGTACAAAAATATTTTGATACTTTCCATTTTGATGAAGTACTTGCTGAAGAAACGCTGATTGGTAAAGACTACCGCGTTCTGCTTATCAATAATCGTTTTATTGCCGCCTGTGAACGTCTCCCCGCTGCTATAACCGGAAACGGGGTTGATACCATACAAACCCTCCTTCAAAACGAAAATCAAGCACGTCAACAGGTTGTTGATGAGCAAAAAAAACAGGGGAAGTTTACAACGGCTCAAAAACCAATTCTGGATAACATTGAAATTGATAAATCACTAGAAACACAGGGTCTTAACCGTGAATCTGTTCCTAAAAAGGATGAAAAAATATTCGTTAGAAAAAATGCAAATGTATCGTCTGGCGGCTCAACAATCGACGTCACCGATGCTGTGCATCCTTACTATATAGAAATTTGTGAAAAAATATCCCGACAACTTGGCGCCAGCATTTTAGGAGTTGATATCATGACGCCTGAAATCAGCGTCAAACCAGAGGAGGATTCACCCTGGGGAGTTGTTGAAATTAACGCCAACCCCGATCTTACGCTGCACTATCTCGTAGATGAAGGCCAAGCAAGAGACCCCTTTATACCCCTTGCAGATATGGTTGCAAACGACATTGCTCGATTTAATTAAAGCATGTATTAACGAGAAACTAGGAAAAAGTAACGATACTGCGTACTACTACGAAGTCTTATACCTAGTACTCCCAATCGCTAAACGTCCAAAGACCATTCCAGTCTGGAGCGTTTTTAAGGCGATCTTGGCCCAACAATTGCACAGAATACTCATGAAAGTCTAGACCATACTCATCATGTAAGCGCTGATCAAAAACCACGGCCCGCTCCGGAGTATAGCGAATCACTAAACTGTACTGATTACTCTCCAGATCATACTGGTACTGCATTTGTGTGAACGCTTCTGCGCGGGCAAATGCTTCCGGCTCAATATAACTCAACTCTTCAAGAGTATGCGGACAATTTTCCCGTTCTGGATCGATTAAACAGGTATTCTTCACCGCCGCATGCAGCACGTGGAACTGGCTCCCTGCCGGATTCGTTTCATACCGCAGCCAAGCGAAAATACCCAGAAAGGCCAGAAACGGATACACCGCAATACACACCAACAATACTCTACCAGCTCGTTCTAACCATACTGAACGTGCTTTCCCTTTTCGCTTCCACAGCGAACTCATTTGTAACAAACCCAAAATACCGTACCGCATCATGGCCACAACGCCAAACACAAAACCGCCAAGATACAGACTCACAAACCATTCGTCCAAGTACAGACTTGTCTGTAAATCACTCATGAGACGGCCAACTCCAATTACCACAAACCAGAGTACGAGCCACAGGAACACCCAATGACGCCGGAGGAGTGACGGCGCACGCTTTTTCGGAGCAGTTTTTTGCTGATATACTCGGTACGCTCTCAACCCCAACTCAAACAAAGTACTCAAACCAAACGCAAACGCGCTCGCAAATATGGTGGTATACAGAATGCCCCACAGGGGAAACCACAAAATCTCGACTTCCATTCCCGTCTGCGGATATACACGACCCACTCCAGTGGTAATAAAGTCGAGAACACGAAACACCGCAAATAAAGGTACCTGCGCCAACAGGGCTAGTGGTCGCCAGAGGAAGTAGGGGAGTTCGGCCAAAAAGACAGGCATGAGGAGAGTATAGCAAACTTTGGGTACCTCTTGACTGCGCCTGGAGAGATTCACGACTGCGCTCGCTCCCGCTCACTTCGCATGTACTAGGGTTGTTTCGCATGCAGTTTATTTCGGTATGCTCACCCCGTTGCGAACTCAATACTCCCAACTCCGCACCAGCACACCACTAAAAAAACCAGGTGAAACCTGGTTTGTTTACTGGTGCGCCAGGAGAGATTCGAACTCCCGACACCTTGTTCCGAAGACAAGTGCTCTATCCACTGAGCTACTGGCGCGATGTGTCGATATTGTATCACCGACCAGAGGCCGATGTGGTGTCAGTTAGCAAGAGACTGGCCGACTGAGCAATCAGGTCAAAAAACGCCTGGCCTTGAGAAGTGAGTGCTTGGCTTTCATCCTGCAAACTAAACTCCGCAAATGGTCCCGGGGCACCCTGCCACAAGAAAGGGGTAACCGCCACCACTTGCGCAGTATTCCAAATATTCTCATGGGCGTACTGATAGTAATTTGCCATATTTCGGGCGTTGGTAGGGATTTGGCGCCAACCGGTTTCCGTAATGAATACCTGCCATTCTTTAATGTTGTACTGCTCTAAGAACGCCAGTTCGTGCTCAAAGCCACGCAAACTGTTCTGACCCGTCCGCATTGGGGAAGCCAGAAAAGCTGGGTTGGGATAACTATGGGAGTTCCAAGCATCGAGTTGGTAGAGGAGATCTGGTTCAGCCGCTAGAGCCCGTTTCCAAAAGGTGAAGGCTTCCATTGTTGAGGAGCCGTTCGGTGCAGCGAGGTCAGCCGCCGCCGGCAAGACGACATAGTTGGCAGACTCAGTATTCAGCCATTGCGCACCAAAATGGGCTATGCGAGCATAGCTTTCCGGATCAATAGTGCCACCCCACTCTGCAGCATGGTTTGGCTCGTTGAAAAGAATTACGTGTCGCGTATCTTGCGGCCAGTCTAGCCGATTCAGTGCAGAAACCAGCTGTACCACCTCATACTGAGACGGCACTTCCCAGGCATTTGTTTCACTGTCAAAACGGGTCACTAAACGAACGAGCGGAATAACATTTTCTTCTTGGGCCAAACGAAATGCCTGTTCCCAACGATCCAGTGACTTCGTGTCCTCAAGGCTAAAGGGAATAGTGACATAGAGCGGAGCTAACGCATCTTGGCGAACCCCAGCCGTTTTTTCCACGACTGTGGCAATTTCTTCTGGTCGCAAAACATGCACGCCATAATCTGCGGCGAACACACTCGAAGCACTCCTCAAAAAACCAAAGAGTACAAACACTATAACCAGTAGGATGCGGACACCTGCCCTCATACCTCTATTATACCAATCAATACAAACAAAATTGTAATAAAAACTGATCTTACGATGCTTTTTTCGACTTGAGACGGGCAGAAATCTTAAATTCACGCTCGGTGCCATCTGGCTCTTCGATCACTTGAGAACCAGTCATCTGGTAGTAGCGCAGAAGGTGATTATTCAAGGTTTCTTGAATCTCACTGATCTCTTCTTTGGTCTCTTTCATCTTCATTTGCAGTTCAACAGACTCTGGAGACTCTTTAATCCGTTGCTTGCGCATCTTGGCTTCTTGTTGGGCCGTTTTGGCCTGTTCCGACAGTTCCTGCAACTCCGCATCGTTATCGAACATGTTCTTCATCATCTCGCGCAGATCTTTGTAACGTGAGTTCACTTGATCATACTGATCGGAGTAGCGTTGAATAATGTTTTGCAGAGAAGTAAGCGCTTCACCGAACTGCTCGGCTTGCTCAACAGTGTCTTCGACAGTTGCCTCATCAGTAGCGAGAATTTCATAGCCTTCTGGGAGGGCCTCGGTATCGTCACCGGATTCCAGGCTTTCTACGGCATCGCCAGCTTCGAGCGCTTGCGTGTCGTCTTCGGGAAGCATTTTTGTTGTGTCGTTGGTCATGTCGTCTGCCATAGGTTCCTTTCTTGGGTAGAGAAATCACTCTAGCAGGGTTTGTAGGGAGACTCAAGAAAGAGATATAGTGACACAAGTATGGTAACCATAAGATCACGCAAACAAGATATCCTTCCGGTTGAAATTTCTCCTGTTAAAAACGCTGTTTGCTTTGAAAACGGATTAAATGCGCTTGTTTTATTAGCGCAAAAAGGTCAATACTCGGTACAAATCTATGAAATGGATACTCCAAAAGGGAAGCATGCATATCTTATTTACAAAAACCAGGTTTTTAATTCAGGGATAACTTGGCCAAATGACTTCTATCCCGACTACACCCTTGATGAGTTACAAAGGAACGGTATTGATGTCACACAAAAACTCATAGAAGAAGTACTAGGGTATCGAGAGGATAGGAATAATTATCGCAACTTTATCAAAAAGAAATTCGGTGATATGGGAATAAGTACGCTGGCAAATGTTCTTATCTACCTTTTATAAAAAACTACGCAACGCATCTTCATCATCGGCAATTGCGAAACCGGAAAATCTACACTTGCTCATCAACTGCACAGCAAGACAGACATTACAGACGAAACAACAAACATTATCCGTCTAAATTCTCCTCAAAAACTGGAAAAATGGCTACAAGCACTTTAACGCAGCTTGCGAACAAAACGACGTTCAGAATCTGAACCTGAATCTTGATCCATCCACTGCACAAGACGAACATCAGTTTCTGGCTGAATATCGGTTTGTGAATCGGCTAATAAACCTTGCAGAATAGCTTGTAATATTCTTGACTGTTGCTCAGGAGTGATTTCAACTCCTTGCACCATTTGCTCAAAAAGGGATTCGACTGAGAATTCTGTAGACATAGTCGTATTGTAACAGACTGGTGCGCCAGGAGGGACTCACGACTGCGTTCGCACCCGCTCACTCCGCATGCACTAGGGTTATCTCGCATTTCTTTAATTTCGGTATGCTCGATCCCGTCGCAAACCAAGCTGCGCTGATTCCAACCCTACACCAGCACCCTGTTAAAAAAGCCAAGCAATGCTTGGCTTTTTAACAGTGCGCCAGGAGGGACTCGAACCCGCGACCTGCTGCTTAGAAGGCAGCTGCTCTATCCAGCTGAGCTACTGGCGCAAGATACAGGTATTGTAGCAGGGAAATCAGGGAGAGGAACAACGTCCTTATAACAGAGGATCTGACACTCATATTATGGAGTACAAAAAAAGCCCTCCCGGGCTTCTTTTGTATCAGCACGTATCTCCGATGAGGGATCAACCTGCTGATGTAATTATGTATTATACATATCTTATGGGATGTGTCAAGGGTTTTGTAAGAGCTCTTTTCGTGTTTTGTTTAGTTATAAAGAGCTCAAAAGTGCAAAGGCGGGTCCTACCAGAGGAAAATCGCATTTTAGCCAGACACAAAAATGGGGTATAATGAGGATCTTCGAAACCGATCCCAGGTAGTGAAATGGCATCACAACTGTTTCTGGCACAGTTATTCAGGGTTCGAATCCTTGCCTGGGAACCAATTTCTGTAATACGTACCATAAAATTGCATTGGATTGCCGGTAAATTCGCAAATAAAATCCTTCAATATGAAAAATAGAATTCAACAGTCAGAATATCACAGTAAGAATATTGAACGAATTATCGAAGAAACAGATATTTTTGATAATTCTGAGGCATCCATCAGAGAATCCTTTAAAATGCTCATTAATCAATCTAAATGGTTTGGCGATGCACATGAATTTCTCTGGATGCTTGATGGCGACTCGTCGATAAAACCGAGAAACCCCGTCGTTTTAGGACTTTCGCATGTAAATGAAACGACCGAATCCTTTGGATACGCAGTACAAGGAATGTATTGGCTTGGTGCATCTATTCTTTTAGGAGTTCCAATTGATCACCAAGATCATACTAATGTATTTATGCAAAAACTAGTAGACAGTAATAAAGATATTGTCTTTATCGTTCCTCCACAGCTCTTTACACATTCAAAATCAAAGAACACAAGAAATGAAATGTACTGGCTTTTGAACCATCCAGAATGTGCAAAAAATGTCTTCTTTGTATTTGGAGCGTATGACCTTCTTGATTCAAACTGGTTTCGAAAGAACACAGCAAAATTTAGACATCATGAAAACGAAGCTCAAGAAAAATCGAGAGTTCTTCGCACCTGGCGAAAACGTATTTCCCAATAACTTACTCTTTCGAAGAAAGGTTTTCCCACTCCAGCACTGCTGCCACGATTTGGCGTTTGGCGTCGGAGAGAGAAGTTTTGAGCGTGAGACCGGCTGCTGCCTGGTGTCCACCGCCGCCGAGCATCTCGGTAATTTTCCCCAAATGATAGATGTCTGGCTTGCGCGTGCGGAAACTGGCTTTTACGTAGCCTGGCTCGGTCTCAACCATACCAACGGCCACGTCCCACCCAACCACACTTTTCAGCTGATTGGCAATAAAACTCTTATCAGCTTGGTCCGGCATAATGCCTTTGCTGTTGAGCTCATTCGCCGAAACTACGGAAATGGCAATCTTGCCATTATGGAACAACTCGATGTTATTGAGCGCCATTCCACGGTAGTACATATTTTCGGGATCAAAGGTGTTGTTGATATGAAAGATATACTCATGAAAATCAGGCGCCTTATCTGCTAAGTCAGCTGCTGCGCGCAGCGTGTGACCATTGGTGGGCGGATATTGAAAACCGCCAGAGTCGGTGAACATACCCACATAGAGACACATTGCCGCATCATGAGAAATACTCACTTGATTGGCTTGCAAGAGGTCGTACACCATGTGGGCTGTAGCCACGTACCCTGAATCAATCCAGTTCACGTCACCATACCCTTGATTGGTGCCGTGGTGATCGATGACTACTGTGCGCATATTTTCAGGGAAAACAACATCAGTTTGCCGACTTATTTGCGACAGCGCAGCACTATCGAGGATGATAAAGAGATCGATTTCACCAGTTTCAACAGCACCATACGGGTGTGGCTCCACGAACTCGGCTCCAGGAAGGTGCCGCAAGTAATCAGGTAACTCCGAGTCACCCTGGATGAGCGTGACATCTTTGCCCATCTCAGCAAGCACGTCGCGTAAGGCAAGCGAACTGCCGGCCGAGTCTCCATCTGGAGTGGGGTGCATGTGCAACAAAATAGTGGTGGCGGACTCAATTTCCTGCCAAATCTTTTGGTCCAGAGAGGTATCAATCATATTCGCATTGTAACAGGTGGGTGGAGCTCTGTTACATGCGGTCGACTGTTTGAATTCCGAGCAGACCAAGGCCATGCGTCAAAACTCGTTCAGTAGCCTGCACGATATCAATACGAACTTGCGGAACATCTGCCTCGACAATCTGGTGTTTGTTGTAGAGAGTGTTAAAAGCCTGCGCAATCTCGAACAATAACGTGGCCACGTAATGTGGTGCATACTCAGCTGCGGCGCGCTCGACAGTCTTGCTGTAGCGGGCTAGAAGCCGTGCTAATGAAAGAATTTCTTCATTGATTTCATCCTCGTGAGTGGCTCGAGTGGAAAATCCACTTTCTTTCCATTTGGCGAGAATACTTCGAGAGCGGACCACGCTGTACTGCATGTAGGGACCAGAATTCCCATCCATCGAGAGCATTTCATCCCAGTCAAAAACGACATCGAGGTGAGCACTCCGTTTAAGGTCGTTCCATTTGAGGGCACCAATACCGATAGCTGAGGCATTTTGCTGCGCAAGCTGTGCATCTTCCGCCAAGTGAGTGGCTCGCTCACGCGCTTCGGCTAAAACATCTTCGAGCCAGATAACATTTCCTTTACGAGTAGACATTTTGCCGTCTTTAAACCGGAACATGCCGTGCTTGACGTGTACACGCTGATCCGGCTGAACCCATCCAAGCAACGCTTCTACCGCAAAGAGCTGTTGAAAATAAAGACTTTGCTCAGCGCCGACTTCATTAATAATGGTTACATCTGAGCCGTACTGTTTGAGACGGAACGCATCGGTAGCGAGATCGCGGGTAGCGTACAGCGTCGTACCGTCCTTCTTGAGAATCATGAGTGGTGGGTAGGCGTCGTCAGGGAAGAAGACGAGCTTGGCACCTTCGCTGTCGGTGAGCAGGTTCTTTTCCTCTAGCTCTTGCACGACAGAGCCCATCTTGTCTTCAAAGTACGACTCACCGTACCCACGGCCAGCGTTCTCTGTAAACTCGACTCCTAACTCTTCGTAAATCTTGTTGAATTCTTGCCACGACCAGTCGATACAGAGTTGCCAGAGTCGGCGAGCTTCTGCATCACCGTCCTCGAGCTTTTTGAACCAGAGACGTCCTTCATCAACCAGGTCTGGATTTTCTTCTGCTTCGGCGTGGAACTTGACATACAGCTCAACCAATTTTTTTACCGGACGATCGGCACTCGCAATCTCGTCTTCTTTGCCCCATTTCTTAATAGCGCAAATCTGTTTTCCAAACTGCGTGCCCCAGTCGCCAAGATGGTTGTCGCGAAATACCTGCCAGCCAACTGCTTCGAGAATGTTCGCTACGGCGTCACCAATAATTGTCGATCGTAAGTGTCCAATGGTGAATGGCTTGGCAATATTGGGAGAAGAGTACTCAACTACAGCACTTTTTTTGTTTTGAACTGGAGCAACTATTGGGGTCGAGTCTTGTGACAGTTCAGACACAAAATCCGCGTAGAGTTTCGGATGAAACGTAAAATTAATAAAACCTGGTCCAGCTACCGAAACAGTAACCAATTCTTCCAATCCGGTTAGGTGAGATACCAGTGCTTCCGCTAACTGGCGCGGAGAGCGAATATCGGTGAGCTGATCTTTGTGCTGACCAAACAACTGGAGAGCTACATTTGTGGACCAATCACCATGTGACGGGTCAGCAGGATGCTCAAACTGAATATGGAAAGGCTCACTCTCTTGAGAGGAGAGTTCGGGAATTTCGGTCACGCTACGGCGCACGGCTTGCTCAAAAATTGGCAAGATGCTGTGCGTATGGAGAGTAGCGGACATGGTTCCTTTCTTTTTCTCTGGAGCGTACTTGTGTATTATAATGCTCTTATTGTGAATCAGGTATGTGAATTAGGCCCACTCGAAAAAGAAATCATGGACATCATCTGGAGTGAGTGTCCGTGTAACGTGCGGTCTGTGTGCGAAAAACTCCAAGAGGACCGCGATATTGCCTACACTACTGTTATGACTGTCATGAGTCGACTCGTCGAGAAGGGCGTACTCTGTCGCCATAAAAAGGGGAAAGCTCATGTCTATGACGTTTGTACCTCGCGCCAGGACATGGCCCGATTCCAGGCACGAAACTTCTTTGCAGCCTTATTTGAACGCTACGAAGAAGACGGCATGACCGCGCTTCGTGAAGAAATTGACCGTTTACCTGAAGAGCAACAAAAAGCCCTACAAAACATTTTTCCAGAAATAAGGTAGAGTATTGACAGTGGTACAGCATGGTTACTACACTTGTAGTACCGTTTTTTACCAAAAAGAAAAAGAGAAACATAAGGAGTTGTATGGAAGGTTTGAAAAAAAACCTCGACACATATCTCATTACAGGACTGCTGGTAGTAGCTGCTTTTGTAATTGGTATGTTGTTCACTGAGGTTCGCTACTTGAAAAAAGGCACCCCAACTGTTGGCACAGGTGGAAACGTGGTGGCTGATGCTGGTCAACCCGCTGCACCAGCACAAGAGGCTGATCTTGGCAGCTTGCCTCCAGTAGATGAGAGCGATCACGTTCGAGGCGCAGCTGATGCGCAAATCACCTTGATTGAGTACTCAGACTATGAGTGTCCATTCTGTACTCGTTTCCACTCGACCATGGAACAAGTATTAGAGGAATATGACGGACAAGTTCGCTGGGTGTATCGACACTATCCACTCTCATTCCACCCCACAGCTGAGCCAATGGCCCAGATTTCTGAGTGTGTGGCCGAACTTGGTGGCAACGATGCGTTCTGGACTTTCACCGACGAGATCTTTGCCCGCTTCGAAGAGCAGGGTGAAGCGCTTCCTGTCGCCGAAGGTGCAGCATTTGCAGCCGAAGTTACTGGCTTAAGTGAATCTGCTATCCAAAGCTGTTACGACAGCGGCAAGTATGAGCAAAACATTGCTGATGAAATGGCTGGCGGAACCGCCGCCGGTGTCAGCGGTACACCAGGAACTATTCTCCTTACCAACGATGGTGAAGGCGAGTTGATCTCTGGAGCATTACCATTTGCTCAAGTGCAACAAGTAATCGAGAAGTATCTTGAGTAACTTGGTCGCATGAACTGAGGAAACTGAGGATTATTGGGCTCGCGGCGGGCATCCGCCCGCCGCGAGCCCACTCTCAAACCCCACATTACTCCCCCCACACCCCACCAACTCCTCCACTACGAAAAAACCCTAAAATGCTCACCACACTCTTAGACGGCAATAACGTCAACCTCCTGATAGCTCTGCTTGGTGGATTTATAACTTTTTTCGCTTCTTGCTTGCTTCCATTAGTTCCCACATATCTCGCCTTTTTAGCTGGTCATGCTATTACTCACAACAATGTAAAAGATCGCTGGCACACGTTGAAAGTAGCAACTGCTTTCGTAGGTGGATTTATAACAACCTTTATTGTTGTCGGCTTTATTCTCAATCGCTTCGCACTACTGCTAGGTCCCTATCGCATGTGGCTCAGCCGCGCGGGTGGAGTGCTCTTCATTGTCATGGGCCTCTTTATCCTCGGTGCCGGCAAAAAAAGTATTCTTCAACGAGAATTTAAGCTGGAAATTCCCGCCCGCCTCCAGCAATGGAGACTGTTTTACGCTTGGCTCACCGGCCTAGCATTTGGTTTTGGGTGGACTCCATGCATCGGACCGGTATTAGCAGTGATTCTTTTCTGGTCAACCCAACAAGCAACCGCACTCTATGGTTTTCTGCTGCTGGTGGCGTATGGAATCGGACTCGGAATTCCTTTCCTCCTAGTGGCGGTAGCCTTTGAATCGCTCATTCCGTGGCTCAAAAAATCACAACGCTTCACTCACTTCTTACAATTTTTCGCCGGTGTTTTCATCCTTATCACTGGAGTTCTTATGGTTTTCAACCAATTCCAAGGACTCAGTTTTTGGCTGTTAGAACTCCTTAATCTCTCCATTTTTACCTCATAGAATCCCCTTCGCTCTTTACTGATACATGTTCAAGAAACTATTTCCATGACTTGTTCGGTGTTTCAAAAAGCACTACACTACATACATGCTTGCCTACTACAAACGCACCAATAGTGTTCCTATTCTCAAAAAAACAGAGTCCAAACGCGATGTCTGGGTAAACCTGCTGCAACCCACGCCAAAAGAACTGCATACCGTTTGCGATGAATTCTATCTTCCATACGAAGATATTCACCATATTCTCGATAAAGACGAAAAAGCACAACTGGAAATCGGTGAAAAGCATGTGCTGATTGTTTTCCAAATCCCGCATGCAGGAAAAGCGCTGCCATTTTCAATAATCCTGACGCGAAGTGCCATCATTACCATATCCCTAGAGCAATACGGCTTCCTGAATACTATTTTGGAACGCCCGCCGTCAGACTTCCACACAAGTAAGCGTACCCGTGCCACTCTCCACTTTTACCGTTTGGCTTTGAAATCTTTTATGCGAGGACTCGAACAAACCGAGCAGAAAATGGAGAAACTTGAAGCCTCCATTATGAAGGGCCACCGCGCTACAGATTCTCTGCAAAATATTCTCAAACTCCAAAAACAACTTATTTACTTCAACACTGCCATTGTCTCCAACGAGGGAATTCTCGAAAAAATTCTCCAAGAACCAGCTATTCCCAAGTACCAAAGTGACCAGGATGTTTTGAATGACCTCCTGCTGGAAAACACGCAAGCCAAGGCCATGATTTCTATCTACACTCAAATTTTGTCCACCTTAGGCGAAACCTATTCTTCACTGATCAACAATAATGTCAACCACACTATGAAAATTCTCACTTCGTTTACGATTATTATGACCATCCCCACCGTCATTTCATCAACCTACGGAATGAACATTCTACTTCCGATTCAGAACCACCCTTTGGCATTTCCTATTGTGATGCTGTTTACACTCGCCCTCGCGGCACTGGCGGCAGTAGTGTTTCGCTATATGAGATGGTTGTAAGCCTAAGGGCCTGGCCCTTAGGCCTGTAATATGAAACAAATGTTCCCGCGCTCTCCTGGCTCGTTTTGCTCCCAGCGGCGCAGTACTTTTGTGTGTGAAAGTGAACCAATGAGCTCATCTTCCTCTTCTGGTGAAATCCAATGAACATATCGAAGTGCATCACTTTCATGTTGCCAACCAAGTAACGCGGTACTTTCATCAAGCTGTTCTTTTACAGCCATTTTTTTACCACCTACACGCTCCGGATTCCAGAGAGTACACCAAATCTCTCCATGCTCAGAGAGTGAAGTTTCCAGTATCTGCAGCAATCGGCACCGAACTTCCTGATTCGGAATGTGGTGCAGTACTCCGAAAAGCACAAATACATCACTTTTGGGTGGAGAGAATGAGCCATCAAGAATGGCTTCGACAATATCTTGCTCATGAAGCGAAACGGGCGCACGCAAGTCTTTGAGCTGCTCACGCGCAACTTGCAAAAGAGGCGCGGATGCATCAACACCATGATACGCCGCCAAAGAAGCATCGAGTTCATTCTCCCAAAAGAGAGCAAATCGACCGGAGCCACAGCCGATGTCGGTGACCACTTGGGGTGTTTGAGAGTCAGCGCGGCGTGATCCGGCTGCAAACTCATACCAACTTGGCCAGAAATACTCTCTCTGCCGAGCAAAAGATGTGCCGAAGCGATCGTAAAAGACTTGGTTATACTTATTGAGAGTTCGAATGTGAGCGTCATCCATATGAAGCATACAAGCGAAGATTCTTCCGCTACAATACGCACTGTGAGTGTAGCATATGACCTAACCAGTATTTCCCCAGATTTACGCACTGAGATCCGCGAACTTTTAGTGCATATTCTTGCTGAAAGTACGCAAAAGAAGAGTAGAGCCGTGGCGGAAAAAGGGCTGCGTCAGCTGAGAAAAAAACACAGTCAATCTGTGCCTCATGATTTACTTATTCGTGTGTACCGTGCCGATGCCGGTTCCTACGGGCTTCCACCTGAGACACCACAAAACCTGAAAAAGCTGCGCCTGAAACCGATGCGCTCCCAATCAGGAATTCAGTCGGTAGCCGTGCTTACCAAACCGTTTCCCTGTCCAGGTCAATGCATCTTTTGTCCGAACGACGTGCGCATGCCAAAAAGCTACATTGCATCGGAGCCAGGTGCGCAACGAGCAGAGCGCAACTCTTTTGACCCCTATTTACAAACCTACAATCGACTCCAGGCTTTGTACAACATGGGTCACGATCCGAGCAAAATCGAGCTCATTATTCTTGGTGGCACCTGGTCAGATTATCCTGAGCCATATCAAATCTGGTTTATTGCGGAGTGTTTTCGAGCACTGAATGATTTTGGCAGCGGAGTAGATCAACGGGACGAAATTCTTCGGGCAATTGAAAAAACTGCCCATACCGTTCACCGTTCCCAAAATCGAGTGATCAACTCTGATGAGATCGCCATTGATGGTCGAAAATTTGGTAATAACGAAAACTATAATCAAGTCATCGCTAAACACTATTTTTTACCAGAGCGCCTCATGAAATCTGAGGAAATAGCTCGGCCAGAAACAACGAGCTGGGAAGAACTGGAGTCACTGCAGAGAGAAAATGAACGTGCCCAGGTTCGTTGTGTTGGACTCACGGTTGAGACCCGCCCTGACAACATTTCACCGCAAGAGGTAATGCGTATTCGCCGCCTGGGTGCGACAAAAACGCAGATCGGTTTCCAGTCCTTGAATGACACTGTTTTGGAGCTGAATAAGCGCGGCCACGACGTGGCCGCGACCCGCCGCGCTGTGGCATTACTCCGCCAAGCCGGTTTTAAAATTCATGCTCACTGGATGCCAAATCTCTACGGCTCCTCACCAGAAATGGATCGCGAAGAGTACGGTACGCTCTTTTCTGACCCCGATTTCAAACCAGATGAACTCAAGATCTACCCTTGCGCCCTCATCCCCAGTGCAGAACTCATGCAGTACCACGAACGAGGGGAGTGGCACTCATACTCTGAAGAAACCCTCAATGATCTCTTAGCTTACTGCCTCACGCACACCCCCGAATGGGCGCGTCTCACACGCGTAGTACGCGACATTCCATCAACCGAGACAGTCAACACTAACATCAAAACAAACCAACGCCAGCTGGTACAAGACACCCTCAAAGCACAAAACGCCGTCCTCCACGACATACGCGCGCGCGAAATCAAACGTGACCAACCAGTTGACCCTATCTCGCTCAAAACAACTGTCTACGATACGCAAGTCAGTACTGAGCACTTCATTCAGTTTGTTGACGCAAATAACCGCATTCTCGGCTTTTGCCGCCTCTCACTACCAACCACCGAAAACATCTATCCTGAACTCCAAGACTCCGCCCTCATTCGCGAACTCCACGTATACGGAATCACCGAAAAAGTAGGCGAGAGCGGCAGCTCACAAGCCCAACACTTGGGTCTCGGCAAACAACTTTTGGCCAAAGCGGAAGATATTGCTTTGAATCATTCTTTTAACAGTATTGCTGTTATCTCCGCGATTGGTACTCGAGAGTATTATCGGAGGCGGGGGTATGTGGATGGGGTGTTGTATTTGCATAAAAAGCTGAAATAACCTTTCTGCTAGGGGAACCCTCTTCCGTAACTACCTCTGGAAGGGGAAACCTAGGATTCCCCTTCCAGAGGTAGTTGGAGAGCAGGGGAAACCTACCAGAGAAAAGAAAAAGCCCCTCCAAAGAGGGGCCTCTCAAACTCAACAAAAAAATACTTACGTATTCTCAGCCTGCTGCTTATTCAACACAGCAACCGCTTCATTCAAGTTTCCATTATTTACCATTTCTTCAACTTGATCGAGCACTTGCAGCTGCTCAGCTTTGTCAGCGTAGTACTCGCGCAAACCTTCGACGCGCTCGCCAAGCAAATCAAACTTCAGATCGTTGGTGGTTTCCATCAAACGTTCCTCTAGATTTGGCACTTTTTCTGCCAACATGGCAAACAGGCGATTACGCTTTTCATCGGCCGAGATGGATTCATCGGTAATGGTTTGATCAATAGAATCGATCTCCTCATCAGTGAGTGAGTCACTCAGCTCTTCATCAACCACTTCTTCCCAAATGGCGTCTTGTAGCTGTGCCAAGAAGAGCTCACGCTCCTCGTTACTGGCCTCGGTAATTCCGAGCAGGGTGAATACGTCCATAGTTGAGAGTTGTTGGACTATTTGGTCGTTCATGGTTCTCCTTTGTTGTGTTTCTTTCTTATCAGTTTTTTTACTGCTGGTCTGATCGAAGTGCAAGACGCCAATTTGCCGCTTCCAGACCAGTGTAACTAAAATCTGGTCTACCTAAACCTTCATCAATAGCTGCCTGAGCAGCCGCAGTGCGGGCTTGTGCGGCTTCGAGAGCAGTCACACCTGAGTTTGGATCCTCTGCGAGAGCAGTAA
This sequence comes from uncultured Pseudomonadales bacterium, assembly GCA_964447905.1. Lineage (GTDB taxonomy): Bacteria > Patescibacteriota > Microgenomatia > UBA1400 > UBA1396 > JAJOJK01. The sequence goes on from CAYUUK010000013.1 coordinate 21,139, forward strand.
GTCGACGGGCTTCCTCAACGAGATCTTGCGTTGAACCCATCTGAGAGACGTCAAGATCAAAGTAGTTAGCAGGCAATGTATCACCTATTTCAAGCGATGCGTTACGCGCTGCCAAGCGAGCTTGTGCTGCTTCAGCGGCGCTCACGCCGGAATTGGGATCTTGTGCTTGGAGAGTGAGTTGGCGGGCTTCAGAACGAAGTGTTGCTGCTTCTGCTCGCGACATTTCAGTTGGATCCTCAATGGACGGATCAGATGACCCTTGAACTTCGACATCTTGCAAAGCTCGCAAACCAGCAATAACACCTGTCTGGAAAATCACCCGGACTGCTCTGACCACAAACATGCGCTTTTGAAGCTTAGACTCAGCTTCTTGCTTGTATTTTTGGAAAGACTCAGAATCCTTTGCTGCTCTGTCCAAGTAGTCTACTTGACGCTGCAGATCTGGAGTAAGCGCTACATTGCGAAGCTCATCCATGACTTGCGAAAGCTCACCAAGAGCCAATTGCACACCCTGCAGCATCACCTCAATAACATCTTGAGATTGGAGCTCATCACGAATAAGCTGTAGTCTCTCTGAAGACATAACAATACCGCCACGCGCCCGCATCTCGACGAGATCGCGAAGCAATACGTTGAGCTTATGCAAACGTGCAGCAATGACGTCTTGTTTATTCTCTGCAATGAGCTGACGAAATTCGGAAAGGTTAAGACCAAAAGTATCCTCGCCATCTGGACTACCAACCATTTCCCCAGTAACTTGGTCAGCAAAAAATTGTGCCAGCTTTTGCTTCACCGTCTCCGCATCTGTATTGGCTTCACGCAACCCAGAAGAATTGTTCTTCACTTCATTTGCAAAGGCTGTGAATACATCAGAATACTGGACCATTCGGTTTTCGGTACCACCCTCAGTAGCCTGCATCATTTTTCTATCAATAAACATGAAGGGCAGACTTGTGAATTTTCCAACCTGACCAATAAACTTCACCAACTGCTTGGCTTTCTTGCGGAAAGCAGTATCTTCTTCTTGATTTTGAGGTTCCGTAGCCTGAGCAACCGCCTCAAGCAGCTTCTGCTGCTGATCAGCAAGGAGAGCATACCCTTCTTGACTAGACCCTCTAAAACTTCTTGCCCCCTCGCGCGCAACTCCAAAAGCCATAGTGCCAGCAAGGCCAAGTGGTGAACTGGAGATCAGAGCTTGGAGAACAAAGATCGCTGCTTGGTCACCGTTGCTTTTGGCATAGTCCATCAAGCCTTTGAGTACCCAGCGACCTTCTTTTCCAAAACCTGAGCGGCTTTCTTTTTTGAGCACTTGGCGCTTGGTTTCCAGCGGGTTGTATCCTAATTCTTGCTCGAAGATAGAAATAGCTTTTTCCACACCTCTGATCGTAGCTTCTTGTATTGAAATTTCATTCTGTAATTCGGAAATTTGTCCGCGAAGCGCCTTCACTTTGTCAGGATTCGTTTCAGAAGCCAGCCGCGCAGTAAGCGTATTTACTTCAGCCCGCAAGCGCGCTAATTCCTCGTTTGCTTCATCTAGCGCTATGTCGGCTGTTCTCATCGTTACAAGGGCTTCGGTCTGATTAAGTTCACGAGTTGCTCGTTCGATGCAAATATCTACATAAACGAGTTGAAACTCTTTGGACTCTGAATCGGCCTCATCAATTATTTCAGTTTTTAGATCCTGTAAATTATTGAGTGCCTCTGAAAGTCTACGCAGTTTTTCCTTCGATGCATTCAAAGCGTCAGCCTTACGTGCCCGCTCGCGCTTCTTCCTGCCTTCTCGAGAAAGCAAGAAATCGGGTCTATTCTTCCATGCTTCTTGCACCCGTGATTGTCCACCTTCAGTTTTCCCTTCGAGCCCAAGTAATTGCGCCTCGATTTCATCGAGGGATTCTTTTATTTGTGTAACAATTTCTTCTCTTCGAGTAAGGTCTTCAGGAGTTAAACTATCTTTTTTACTGAGAGCATCTAATTCACGAGTAAGTTGATCAACTGAGGAAATACCCGCTAAAAGTTCTCGCACTAAGTACTCAGTATTCGATAACGGCGCAGATTCGTTTTGATCAGGAAACTCACCAATTTTCCGGATGGGTATATTAATACCTAGACCCTTTCTTACTTCGGCTAAACGCGAGAATGCGTTCTTAAGCCGATCTTCAAAAATCGGCAGTGTTTCATTGACATCAGAGCCAGCCTCGCCAGCGGAGGCGGTAGTTTCTGTTCTTTTCTCCAACAAGTTTTTTCGCAGCTGGTTAAGAGTTTCTGTGCCAGGAACTACATTCCACAAAAACCTGCCAGCGGCACCAAAACCGCGATTAATCGAGTGGAGAAGGCGGTCCTTCACCGATTTTTCAGGCGTTTTTGCAAGCTTCAGGGCTTCTTGCAGTTCTAGATCCTGCTGGATGCGCTCACGAATGGCCTTCATTTTTTCAGATGGATTATAATCTAAAGCCAAAGCAATCTGGGCACGAGCTTCCTTTGAGAAACCAAGGACTGATTGTTTAAAGGAGGCGAAATCTTCATCACTCAGATTTTCAGCCTCAACTTGCGCGCGAAAATTACGAATGAATAAACTGACTTCGCCTAAACCAGATTTCGGAAGAACCTCATTTAGCGATGCGTCTGCCCCAGAAAGCTCTTTACCATTCATAAATGCCGATAATTCATCGTTTATTTGCAAAAAAGCATTATAATGCTGATCATCACTATAATTCGCTAGATAAGTTCGCACTTGAGCCTGCACCGCTTGATCAACATTTCTCAGTTCAGAAAGCAAATTCGCTGCATCTCTGGATAAATCATCATCAGAAGCAGCCTCATCTTTCAGTAACTTACCTATATTCAATTCATCCAGCAATGCAAAGGCTTGTTTTGCTATACCTAACTGTTCTTGATTCATACTTTCCTTTTCTGCTCTGTGCGTATGTATGTACTTACTTTGTACTTTTGTGGCAGCGCACACGTTCAGTATCTGCACATTCAGTATTGCGATTTTTGCGACCACTTGCAAGTACGAATTCTGGAATATTTGTCAGTGAAAGCAGAGCAAAGAAACAGTGATTCTAGACCAAACAAAACAGCACTTTCTCTCGGATACAACCAACCCTGTGCTACAATTCGCTCATGATTACCGCACAAGAACTTCGTCACAAATTTTTGAGCTTTTTTGAGAAGTATGAACACGCCGTTATTCCTTCTGCTTCGCTTGTGCCTGACAATGATCCCACTACGTTATTTATTACTGCCGGAATGCACCCGCTCGTACCATATCTACTGGGTCAACCGCACTCGGAAGGCACTCGTTTAGTCGATGTACAAAAGTGTGTCCGAACGGTCGATATAGAAGAAGTCGGCGATCGCACCCACCTTACTTTCTTTGAAATGCTCGGTAACTGGTCACTCGGTGATTACTTCAAAAAAGAAGCTATTACCTGGAGCTGGGAGTTTCTCACTTCTCCAGAGTACTTATCGCTCGACCCGGAAAAACTTTTCGTCACAGTGTTTGCTGGCGATGCGGACGCCCCACGCGACGAAGAATCAGCCCAAATCTGGAAAGAAATCCTCCAAAACGCTGGCGTTTCGCACCCAGAAAAACGAATCTTCTACTACCCAAAATCGGAAAACTGGTGGGGACCAGCTGGTATCACCGGTCCCTGCGGGCCAGACACCGAAATCTTTTACTACACCGGCTCTGCAGACCCATTCGCAGATGGGTTTAATGATGAACCAGCCAACGACGTCAGCGACTTTGTGGAAGTCTGGAACAACGTCTTCATGCAGTTCAACAAAACCAATGACGGCACATTCGAGCCGCTCAAAAAAAATAATGTCGACACCGGACTCGGACTCGAGCGGATGCTGGCCATTCTTAACTGGATCAAAGGCGATCTCCCAGAACCAGATGCATACCAAACTGAACTTTTCTTGCCAACGATCTCCATTTTAGAAGAAGTTACCACCGAAAATTACGCTGCCGCCACTCGCAGCATGCGCATCGTGGCTGATCACGTCCGCTCGGCTATTTTTATTAGACAAGACGGTATCACTCCCAGCAACAAGGAACGAGGCTACGTCTTGCGCCGCCTCATTCGCCGAGCTGTGCGTGAGCTCTTTAAGCTCGGACTTGACGATACACAGTACAGTCCCATCATGTCTCGCTTGGTTCACGCCCAGTGTAGTAATCCAGCCTATGTGCTGCAGTACCCAGAGCTTGCCGAAAACGCCGAACACATTGCCACCACCATCACCGACGAAGTAGAGAAGTTTAGTAAAGCTCTCCGCAAAGGACTCCGGGAAATTGAAAAGTACGACACGCTCGATGGCCAAATCGCCTTTGATCTCTACCAAACCTACGGTTTCCCCATTGAAATGACGCAGGAGATCGCCGAGGAGCGAGGAGAAAAAGTCAACCGCTCTCGCTTTGAAGAAGAATTTGCCCGCCATCAAGATCTTTCGCGAGAACAGTCCGGCCAAAGTTTCAAAGGAGGCTTAGCCGATCACTCAGAAGCAGCAACGCAGTACCACACGGCTACACACTTACTGCATGCCGCACTGCGCACAGTTCTCGGCGACCACGTGCACCAAGAAGGCTCAAACATTACTGCCGAAAGACTGCGGTTTGATTTCTCACATGACAGCGCACTTACTGAGCAACAAGTTAGCGAAGTAGAGAACTGGATCAACGAGCAAATTGAAGCCAATTGGCCAGTCTACAAACAACTTCTGCCAAAAGAAGAAGCCCTCGAATCTGGTGCCTTAGCCTTCTTTAAAGAAAAGTATCCAGATACTGTCAGCGTCTACACCATTGGTAACCCAGAAACTCCAACCGAGTGGGTCAGCCGTGAACTCTGTGGTGGACCGCACGTTGATCACACCAGCCAGATTGGAAAAATAGAAATATTTAAACAAAAATCTGTCAGTGCTGGCGTAAGACGAGTGTACCTCAGACGCGCCTAGGGCCAGGCCCTTCCACTATAGCTATTTTCTTGCTTTAATGTAGCAGTATGTCGCATACTGCCCAACAATACCTCGCGCTCGTGCTGACGGACGAGTGGGTAACCGCATCTATTTGGCAATACTTAGATGGTTCTGTTTCTGTACTCAGCCAGTCTCAAGTAGTCGTATTGAAGCAAGGACCCAAAAGTAAAACCAGCGATGGACAATCGGCAGAGAATACTGTCAACCAATCTTATAATGATGCCCTCGATCAAGCCCTCGATGAACTCGGTGATGAAGGGCTCACGCTCAAAAACGTGCTCTATGTACTGCCCCACCACTGGGTAAGTGGCAACGACTTAGCTGAAAGTAAAAAAACCTTTTTAAAGCGACTCTCTCAAGATCTCGTGCTCGAGCCTCTCGGATTCGTGGTTCTCACCGATACGATTGCTGCCGTTGAAGCAGAAAAGCATGGAGTAAACTTTTCTGGCCTCATCATCGTCGACACTCCCGGCTTCATCGATGTGGCCATGTACCAAGACGGACTCGAACAAAAAGTAGAACGAGTCGGCAAAAGCGGCACGGTGCAGCTCGATGTACAAGAACTGCAAGCACGGCTGCAAAGTGCGAGTAGCGAAATACTCAAGCGGGCCATTTTCCTGACATCACCAGAGAGAGACACCAGTGATTTAGAGCAAGCACTCCAGTCTCAACTCGCTATAACGCTCGAAACACTCCAGCCAGATACGCTCGCAAAAAATGCGGTAAGTTCTGGTGGGAGAGAAGTACTGGCGGCCAACGATGATGCTGCACCAACTTCTCACGAAAAATCAGAGGCAACTCACCAGCAATCCTCCGCTGCCGCTGAACAAAAAGATGACGATGCTCCTTTACTCAACCAGCCACCAGCTGGGTTTACACCCCCAACCTTTATTCAAAATACTGGTCTGACCCTGCCTCCAGAGGATGCTGTCAACGGATCAGATTCTGACCTCCCTGTGCAGGAAGGTGATAACTTCACCAGTCAACCAACCAACCCTACTTCGCAAGACAATGCCTCCGCTGCTCAGTTTCAAAGCCCTGACTTTATAGGTTCAGCTAGTCCAGACGCAGAAGGTGAGCCGCAAACAGTCGTAGATGGTATTCAACCTGGAGAGAATTCACCACACACGCAAACCGCTCGCCAACGTGGTGCGGGTCTTTTCGGGCTCAGTCTGCCCAGTGTGACAATTCCTAAACTCTCGAGTTTTCTCGGCAGTGGGGGAAGTCGCAAAAAAACGCTGCTCATGCTCGCCGGTACTGGCGTGGGTGTTTTGCTCCTCGCGCTCGTCGGCGTCTATTTTGGTCTACAGCAGATGTATACCGTGCGCGCTGATATCTGGTTGGCAGCAGAAGAAATTGCGTTTAGCGATACATTTATTACTGGTGAAAACGTGAGAAATGCCAGCCAATCTGCCATTACCGCCGAAATATTTGAAGAGTCGGTCACTTTAGAAGAGGAAGTTCCCACTACCGGCAGTAAAATCATTGGTGATCCAGCAAAGGGCCGAGTAAAAGTGTTAAATAAAACCTCACAAGATAAGAACTTTGCCGCCGGCACCATCATCTCGTCCAATGGTGTAACCTTTACGCTTGATGAGGATATTTCCGTTGCCTCAGCCTCGTCGCAAGAGAGTTCTGATTCGCGTACGATTTCCTTTGGTTCTCAAGAAGTCGGTGTGACAGCTGTTGATATCGGACCAGAAGGAAACTTAGGGAAAGACACGGCATTTACTGTAGCTAACTTCGATACCTCTTCGTATGAAGCTCGCAATGATGCCGAGTTCACTGGCGGGGCAAGCCGTGAAATACAAGCTGTAGCCCAAGCAGATATCGACGATACAGTGGAAGCACTCGAAGAAACTGGTGCTCAACAAATAGTTGAAAAAATCGAATCCGGATCAGCCGAGGGCGAGTATGTCTTCTTTACTGATCAGGTAGAAGTTGAAGACATTTCTCCTTCTACTGAGGTTGGGGAAGAGGCTAAATTCGTTACGGTCTCGGTTACAGTTGTCGGGCAAGGCCTGCGGATACAAGAAGATGATTTGCAAGCCGTGGCTCAAGACGTACTAGCAAGCCAAGTAGATGAAAAACAAACCCTCCTCAGTGAGAGTGTCGATCTTGAACCTGAATCAATCCGGCCAAATACTGACGATAGTTTTACACTTGAAGCCAAAATTACCGGGAAAGCAGTACAGCAAGTGCAGGCGAGTGAGTTGAAGGAACAGCTCGCGGGCGCGTACCGCGCCCGCGCCACCCAAATCCTCAACGAGGATACCCGCATTGCGCGCCACCAACTCTCGGTACAACCATCGTGGCTCGGCTGGATCTTTAGCAGCATCCCAAGCAACTTAGAGAGACTGCAACTGAATATTCAGATTGAACAGGAGTAACCGTGCTCTCGAGAATGCGTACTCTTCTTACTCAGGTCCACGACCGCATCCAAACCTGGTTGTCTGATACCAAAAACAGCGTTTCTGCTCACATCACCACCGAACAAGGTGAGAATGATTTTTTCTTCCGCGTACACATTCACATTCACACGCTGAATCAACGCGAGCAAGCGTTTCGTAGCCGGTTGCAAGAGTACCATCGCCAAAACCTGAGACAATTTGCCCGTCAGCATCACTGGAAACTAAAACAAGAGTCTGCCGGTCAGCGAGCGGTTCGACTGATGCCAGCTATCTTTGTCACGCTCGGAAGCGTCATCATTGCAAACGCAGCTTGGCCAATTCTCTCTTACATGGTCTTTGTTTCCCCAGATCTGCGTGTACAACAACTCGTTTCACCCCTGCCGGATGTGCCGGTACTTCGCCAAACTCAAACGATAGCAAATGCGCAAATTCCTCAAGAACCAACAATAAATCCAAAAATAATCCGTGATGATCTTGACTACACCAACCTTTCCAACTGGTTTCCAGAAACAGAAGTTGCTGGTGCGTCCCTCACGAATGACCAGGTCGCGGAAGAGTCGTACTACACCATCGAAATTCCCTCACTTGATGTCTACAACGCTAAAGTAAAAATCGGAGGTACGAATCTCGACGATAGCCTTATTCAATACCCTGGAACTGCCGAACCAGGAGAGCTCGGTGCACCGGTTATTTTTGGACACTCTGTCCTGCGCCAATTTTATAATCCAAGCGAAAAGAATCCCCGCCGCTACATGTCGATCTTCAGTAAAATTATGACAATGAATGAAGGTGAAAAAATATACATCGACTATGATGGTATTCGTTACACCTACTCAGTGAGAAAAAAAGTTGAGGTCAAGCCAGAGGACACGTATATCCTGGAGCAGGAGTATGCAGCAAAACAACTCAAACTCGTCACCTGTGTACCAGAAGGCACGTACCTGCGGCGCGGGATAGTGCTCGCACAGCTAGAGAGTATTCAATAATGCGTTTCCGCACTTTCCTGTAGGAAGTCCAGTACAATACAAGACACACCATGCAAACTACACAACGATACCTGGGAATAGATTATGGAGATGCGCGTATTGGCGTGGCTGTCTCTTTTGGCACGCTCGCTGAGCCACTTATTGTCCTCCCAAATGATGGAACCCAGTGGGATACGCTCAAAAAAATAGTCCATGAATACCGCATTACCGAACTGATCATTGGCCAGAGTGAAAACACCATGGCTGAGAAAAGCAAAGAGTTTGCCGGTGAGCTGAGTGCGCTTCTCAACCTCCCTCACCACATGTTCGACGAGACTCTCTCGAGTAAAGAAGTCCACCAGAAACTTCGTTCGGTACGAGAAGGAAAAAAACAGTATCGTGGCCCAATTGACCATTTTGCGGCTGCCGTCATTTTGCAAAGATACATAGATGAGGAGCTGTAATGCATCAGAATTCACATGAACACAAAAAGAGAACAGTACGAACTTGGTTTATTCGCGTTGCATTTATTTTGCTTACCGCCGGAATCCTCCTCGCCCTGGCCGGAGTGATTCTCTTTACTCGCATCATGCAACCAGTACATGCAGACAGCCAGGAATCAGTGTCTTTTGTTATTCCCCGCGGTCGAGCAACCTCGTTGGTAGCTGAAGACTTAGCGGAGCAAAACTTGCTCAAATCACCTTGGGCACTCAAAATTGCTATTTGGCAAAACGACTTAGCTGGACAGATACAAGCCGGCTCATTCACGCTCTCTCCGAGCATGACCCCACAAGAAATTGCCGAAACCCTGACACAAGGATCTGATGACCAATGGGTCACCATTAAGGAAGGTTTACGCGCCTACGAAATTGGTGAATACCTAGAGCAAGAACTACCCAATTTCTCGGTGAGCGACCCAGCCTTTGAGTCAGAATGTTTGGCATACGAAGGCTTTTTATTCCCGGAGACGTACTTAGTTCCCTCAGAGTACACAACTACGCAAATGTGTGAGCTCATGCGTGAACAGTACGGTGAGGTCTTCACGCTTGATATGCGCAACCAAGTAGCGGAAAACACCGGCTTGAGCGATCGTGAAGCGATCATTCTCGCTTCAATTGTGGAGCGAGAAGCTCGCGATCCTGAACAAATGCGGCACGTAGCCGGCATTTTACTCAATAGGCTGGAAATTGGTATGGCTTTGCAAGTCGACGCCACCCTGCAGTATGCCAAAGGCTACAACGCGCAGGCGAAGACGTGGTGGGCACCACCTTTGTCGGCCGACAAACAGATTGAGTCTCCCTACAACACCTATCAAAATCCTGGTTTGCCACCGGGCCCAATCTCGAATCCCGGCCGCAACGCACTCGCCGCTGTTGCTAATCCTCTCGATTCAGATGAGCTCTACTATCTCCATGCCCCAGATGGAATGATGTACTACGCCGAAACATACGAGGGACATCAGGAAAATATTCGTAACTATCTCAACTAATCTGATAGCTTTCCTTTTGGTTGCAGGTTGAGCATGATAATTTCATGATGCCATCTCAAGAGCACTCTCAACTGATTCAAAGCATTGTAGAAAACTCAAATGATCTTGATCAAACCTTAACCAAAGCAGATAAAAAGCTCATTCAATATATACACGAAAACCCTGATACCGTAGGTGAAATTATTGCTAGCTGCCAGTATCAACTCAATTCACTCAACCTTATTGAGCGATTGGAACTTGCTGAGGATCGCCCAGACATTCTTTCTCATGGAGAAAAATATTCAAGAGAGGCATTCCTCAAGCTCTATTCAAAAATTGAAAACTACCTTCATATTATTTTGATTATCAGTGTAGATGCCCAAGTAGCTCTTTCAGGGGAAACACAACAAAAAATACGTTCCATACTCGATACATACACTACTGAGTCTTTAGCTTCACTCAAAAAAAGAATTCTCAGCATTCACGACCAAATTTCTTCATAATACGGTATAATTGATTGTTCGCCTCTGCCTCGCTGGTACTACGGCGAGGAAAGAGAAGTAAAGGATTTCTATGGACATTCGAAATATTGCTATCATTGCGCACGTGGACCACGGTAAAACAACGCTCGTGGACGGCATGCTCAAGCAAACCCACACCTTCCGTGACAACCAAGCGGAGATGGAGCAGACTACCATTTTAGACCGCAACGAGCTCGAGCGGGAACGTGGTATTACCATTTTGGCCAAAAACACGGCTGTGCAGTTCGGTGACACCAAAATCAATATCATCGACACACCAGGCCACGCCGACTTTAGTGGAGAAGTTGAACGCGTTATCAGCATGGCTGATGGTGCTCTCCTGATCGTCGACGCTGCCGAAGGTCCGCTCCCACAGACCAAGTTTGTGTTGCGCCAAGCCCTCAAGCAAAAATTGTCTATTATCGTGGTCTTAAACAAAATTGACCGCGGTGACGCGCGCCCCGAAGAAGTCCTCAACGAAACCGAAGAACTCTTCCTCGAACTCGCCGAAGACGAAGGCGACTTAGCCTTCCCAGTGTTGTACGCCGTAGCGCGTGACGGAAAAGTCTGGAACGAACTCCCCAGCGACTTCAACGCCGAAGGCAGCTTAGAGCCCCTGTTCCAAAAAATTGTCGGGTACATTACGGCTCCTCAAGTGGAAGCAGAGAAGCCTTTCAAAATGCTGGTTTCTACGCTCGACTTTGATTCCTACAAAGGTACCTACAGCATTGGAAAAGTCACCCAAGGCACCGTAAAACCAGGCAAACAACTGGTCCAACTCGCCGAAAATGAAGTGGTTTCCAAGCACACCGTACAACAAGTCTTTACCAGCCAAGGGTTAGAACGCATTGAAGTCCAAGAAGCCCAACCTGGTGATATTGTCGCCCTGACGGGTATTGATCCGGTCAAAATCGGTCACACGCTGGCTGATCCAGAAGAACCTACTGGTTACCCAATTATCAGCCTGAGTGAACCAACCATGAAGATTTATATTGGTCCCAACACGTCACCAATTTCAGCGAAAGAAGGGGAGTACTACACGGCTCGCCAGCTGGAAGCACGTTTGGAACAAGAAAAGCAGACCAACATTGGTCTGCGCATTGAAACCAATCCAGACGGCCATGGCTGGCTGGTGGCTGGTCGTGGTGAACTCCACTTGTCTGTGTTAATTGAAAACCTGCGCCGCGAAGGCTATGAGCTCGAAGTGGGTCAACCACAAGTTATTACGCTGGTCAAAGATGGGGTCACCATGGAACCAGCCGAAGAAGTCTCGATCGAAGTCGAGTCTGAGCACATGGGTGCCGTGGTCGAAGAAATGGGCCGCCGTCGCGCCGACATGATCAACACCGCGCAACCTCGTCCAGGCCTCACTCGTTTAACTTTCCACGTACCCAGCAAGAACTTACTTGGCTTGCGCAGCGAACTGCTCACCCGTACTCGTGGCACCGCCATTATTAACTCGCAGTTCCTAGAGTACCGACCGCTCACACCGGCACTCGAGCAGTTCCGCAACGGAGTAATTGTCTCCACCGAGTCCGGTCAATCTACTTCGTACGCTCTGGAAGCCATTGAGAAACGTGGCGAAACCTTTATTGGCCCTGGTGAAGCTGTCTACGAAGGCATGATTATCGGTCTCAACCGTCGCCAAGAAGATATCGACATGAACGTTACCAAGGCCAAAAACCTGACCAACCACCGTAGCGCTAATGCGGATATTCTCACGACTTTGAAGGCACCACGCCGAATGACGCTCGAACAATGTCTCGACTTCATTCAGGCTGATGAGCTGCTCGAAGTAACTCCACTGAACTTGCGCTTGCGCAAACGCCACTTGAGCAAGTTGGCGAGAATTCGCGCGAATAAGTAAAGGATACTTAATAAAAAAAGAGAGTCATGGTTTCATGACTCTCTTTTTTAGTTACTTTTTTGTTTTTATTCAAGATCCTTCAAACGACGATCTATTTGCTGTCCATCATCTCTTCTGTCAAGGGCTTGAGTGCCGATTTTCTCAATAACCGACTCTAAGTGAGGACGAAGCGATGAGTTGGTATATATCGCTAAAGTAGCAGCTTTTTTCAAATCTCTTTGAAGAGAAATGATCATGGTCCTAAATTGCTCTCTAGTAAGTCCAACGAACTTTAGT
>CAYUUK010000014.1:0-27123 GCA_964447905.1 uncultured Pseudomonadales bacterium
GGACGAATTCAAGAAGTCATTGGCAACATTAAATTAGTGAAAACATTTAACACACAGCCGATGGAGTGGAAGTTTGTTTCGGAAATTTACCGTAAACACATTGCTATTTATGATCGTCAGTCGACTTTGTATCATGTCCTCAACTTTATCCGGGAGTTCGCGTTTGAAATTACTTTGATTAGTATTTTTATTTTGGTGTTCCGCGGGACATTTTCTGGCGTCTATACACTCGGTGAGTTGGTTTTGATTTTGCAGCTGCTCAATCAATTGCGCCGTCCGCTGTACTCAATGAGTTTTGTATTAGAAAGAATCCAGCGGGCCGAAGCTGATTCAAAAGCATTTTTTGAAGTTATTGAGCTGGAGTCGAGTGAAGTGTTTGCTCCCAAATTATCAGCCAGCAAAAAGAAGCATCCGTCCTTACAGTTCAAAGATGTCATTTTCCAATACGAAAGTGGTGATCCGGTTCTGAAAAATGTAAATCTAGAACTCAATAAAAAAGAAACGATTGCTTTGGTTGGTCACTCTGGAGCAGGAAAAACAACTCTGATCAATCTTATTCTGAAACTTTACGATCCAACTTCTGGTGAAATACTTTTATCCAACAGAAAATACTCGGACATGACCCACTAAGAAGTACGTTCCTATATTTCTTTGGTTTTCCAAGACAACGAACTTTTCTCCTCCACAGTTCGTGATAATGTCGCCTACGGTTTACAGAGAGCCAAAGAAAAAGACATTGTCTCCGCACTCAAAAAAGCGAATGCCTATGATTTTGTTATGAAACTGCCAGGTGGACTGGACGCCAAAATTGGTGAGCGAGGGGTAAAACTCTCCGGCGGTCAAAAGCAACGACTGCAGATTGCACGGGCGATTATGCATGATGCACCGATTTTAATTTTGGATGAAGCGACCAGTAGCTTGGATTCGAAGTCAGAAAAGTTAGTGCAAGATGCGTTAGAGAATCTCATGAGAGATCGTTTAGTGATTATCATTGCGCATCGTTTTTCTACAATTCAAAACGTAGATAGAATCTTGGTAATTGATGAAGGCTCAATTGTTGATTCCGGAACTCCACAAGAACTGGCACAGCGCAAGGGTGTGTACTCAGAGTTGCTGCGGTACCAGGTGGAAGGCAATAAGAAGTTGCTTTCGAAGTATGAGCTGGTGTAATTTTTATAGGCCTAAGGGCCAGGCCCTACAACTTCGCCCGTCGCCCAATTTCCTCTTCCACTAAGTGGCGTGGCTTACCATACTTCAAACGAGAGAGTTCCCGGAGAGTTTCGGCGAGTTTTTCATTCATACGGGCCTCTTGCACCGACATGTCTTTGTATAGAGACATCGAGAATGGCGGAATTGGTTCGTTGTTGACAATAGATTTTACGTAGACGTGGTATTTTTCGATGTTGGTTAAGTCAGTTTCGTTAAATGTTGGTGTGAACTCGTTTTGTAAAAAGTTCGCATCTGGGACACCCACGCGGAAGGAAACCATCGTACCGACGTTACCAAACACGGCGTTTTTCACGTCTTCTTGAATCTGTGAGATAAACTGGTTGGCCACAATAAGATTCAGGCGATATTTACGGGCCTCAGACAAAATGACGGCAAAGTCTTCGGTGGCGTAGTTCTGGAACTCGTCAACGTATAAGAAAAAGTCTTTACGCAGTTTTGGATCCATATCTTGTCGCGACATAGCGGCTGTCAAAATTTTCGGAACGAGAATCAGACCTAAGAACTTGGCGTCTTCTTCACCAAGTCGACCTTTAGAAAGATTAACGAGAAGGATTTTTTGATTGTCCATTATGTCTCGTAAATCGAAAGCAGATTTGGATTGTCCAATAATATTCCGCATGGTTTTGTTGGTCACGAAGCGGCCAAATTTCGAGACAATGTAGTCGAGCACTTCAGATTTGTGGAAGTCGGAAGTCTGGGCCATCTGGTCAGTCCAGTAACGACGCACCACCGGGTCTTCGACCAAAGGCAATATTTCTTCCACATAGGATTGGTCTGTTAAGGCGCGTACCAACTCAATAAACGATGTGCCCGGGACCGACATAATCGTAAGCATGGCGTTACGCACAGCGTGCTCAAAACGGGGACCAATAATACCGGTGCGGTTCGGGTCGTAGAGTTTATACATGAGCGAAATAACCGATTGGGCCATGAAGTGCTTTTGGTCTTCGGTATCGGCTTCCATGATGTTGAGGCCCATGGGGTACTCGATGTCGGACGGGTTAAAGTAGACCACATCCTCCGCGCGCTCTGGTGGCATGAGTTGCAAAATGTCTTCGACGAACTCACCGTGAGGATCGATGGCACAGACGCCATGTCCCGCTTCGATGTCTTGCAGAATCATTTCTTTGAGGAACTCAGATTTACCGGTACCGGTTTTACCAATAATGTACATGTGGCGACGACGGTCATTGAGCCCCATGAAAATCTTGCGCTTCGCGCCCATGTAGACGGCTTTTCCGAGGTAGAGACCTTCGTTGGGAATCAAGTTGGATGCCGGAGCACTCTTAGCGTTGAGCCACTCAATGTGGTGTGTCTCCACTGTTTTGTTGGGGAAGTGTAGAACGGTAGCCAGTTCTTCAGTATTAAGAATAAACGAGCCCTGTCCCAAAAACGGAAAATAGCGGTACAGAAAATCAATCATGAAGGCCTGTTTGAACCATACTTTTGTTTTCTTAAAACTATTGTGTTGTGAAGTGAACTGCGAGAAGGTACTCACAATGTTATTTAGGTGTGAGCTCGCTCGGTACTGGTCAGGGGCCGACACAACAATGCGAACACAAACACGGAAACCCAGTTTCTCCGCCTTAGTGCTGACAGCATCGAGTGCTTTGTGGTCCACGGTGCGGACTTTTTTTCCTTCGCTATTGGTCTCAGACTCTTTTGTTTTTTCAACATAACTGAGTGCTTTATCTCGCCAGCTATTCTTGGCCGGCTCTACCAGATACTGCAAGATAACGCCTTCGCCTTCTTGAATTTTAGAAAAGGCGGAAGTGATTAAGTTCAGCGGATCAGAGGGTAAATCTTTGTAGGTTTTAATGGGATAATTCGTGCCTTTATCGAGCTTGAGAGCGGCATAGGCAGTTTTTCCGCCTTCGTTAAAAATATTTGGCTCGTCAATTTCTTTAATTTTTACACCTGGGTACGTGGCATGAATCTGTTTTTCTAGGAGGTCTTTTAATTCGGCGGGACACAAAACATTAAAGGTAATGCTTTCTTTGACACCAACTACTTCAAATGAGATGTGCGGCGGTGGTGTGAAGAATCCTTTCCACCATGACTCATCAGCAATAGAGTGCAGCGCGTTGAAGAGTTGTTCGGCGGCATCAATCTTTACTTCATTGTCTTTGGGGAGCAAAACTTGCAACATGACCATTTGCAGTGATTTTTGCTCGCGACCGCGATACTTAAACCACTGCAGGATAAGGTAGAAAATAAGCAAAAAGCCGCCAACAAACACAGCTGTTAACAAAGCTATAAAAAAGATTTCACTGGTAAGCGACAAAAGATCGCCAGACTGCTCGGCAGGCATAGCGACATTATACGAGTTTCTATCGATGCGGTACAGAGAGGTTTGTGAAAAATAACGAGCTACCCGGCCGGGAAGAGCAAACTCTAGTCTTCACGATACACCACGAGAAAATCACGCAGTTTTCGGATCTGGCGGACACACCATTCGTAGAGCCACCGCACGCTGTTTTGTGGTGACTTGTGTTTGCCTTGTTTCATGCCTTTTTCGGTGAGGGGAAGTACGACCACTGTTTGAGCAACTGTTTTGGGAGCTGATTGCGGCATAGTTTCGGCAGCCACAACGGTTTCTTTTGCTCCGGCAATTTTTTTGTCTTGAATTCTCTCCACGACTTTTTCAATTTCTGGTTCGAGCTCTTTGGGCGGTTCGATTTCAACGGGACCAGTCGTGACACTTTCTACTGTTTGTGACAGGTTCTCTGACTCCCCAAGACTGTTTTCGGGGACGGGTGGGAGAGTAGTATCCACCGAAGTTGGTGGGATAACTTCTTTTTGCCGGCGAGAAGTGGGTTGTGTTGGATCGATTGTCTGTGCGGGTACCGGTGGCTGGGAAGTATTTTGCTGAGTGGGGTCCACAGGAGGTGCGGGCTGAGGAGCCGGTTGCGTTGAAGGAACGGAAGCTTGGGGAGAGGTGGGGAGCCCACCGCCAGTTTGGTCGGTCATGATACAGTCATTGTAGCAACGTTTGTTACATCAAGGAAGGTGAGGAGCATTTTTGTATACTCGCCCTAATAATCGAGGCCTTTTACGGCCAAAACACCGCGGTCGTAGGGGTGTTTTTCTTTTTCGATACTACTCACTAAATCGGCTAATTCTTTTAATTTGGGGAGCGCTTTTCTGCCGGTAAAGATGAGGTGGGTTGTGTTTTGCTTTTGTAAAAGTGATTCTACAGTTTCCCAAGAAAGGAGTCCGTCATCGAGGGCGTTGCAGACTTCATCGAGCACGAGTACGTGTGGTGGTTCGGAGTGCTCAAGCAAGTCGTGTGCTTTTTGGATAGCTGCTTGCGCGGCCTGAACGTGTTCTTCTGGCGTGTCGTCGTCAAAGACTGTCGTACTTGTGCCAACAGACGCCGTTTTTATTGTTTTGTCTCCTAGTGTTTTGGTATCGGTAGGCTGCGGAATGTAAAATCCTTTACCGAGAATGTGAAAAGAAAAGCGGTTTTTCGCCTCATCAATCAGGAGATCAGGGAGTGAAAACTCGCTCACGTTCCACGAGAGTTCTTTGTAGAAGGCAATCCAATCCACTTTCCAGCCATGGGCAAGTGCCCGCATGGCAACGCCGAGCGCGGCGGAGGTTTTTCCTTTGCCGTCGCCAGTAAAGACGTAGGTGAGGCCGGTTTTGGTTGGTGAAGTCATATGATTACTCCTGTTTTGAAAAGAGGTCTTTTTCTAACTCAGCTTCAATGCTCTCGGCACTTCTTGGTAGAGGATGGGAAGAGGATTGCAAAAATGTTTCGAGCAATGGAAGTGAAAGCCCCAATACTCCGCTGAGAGAACCGTGCACTGTACAGTGAGTGGTGTCTGTCCTTCGGCGGAGAATGTTTTGCACTGCGGTCAGTGAAAACCCGCCTGCTTTGGTGAGCGGTGTAGCAATTTCTAAATAGGTTTCAATTTCTTCGTCAGAAAGCTCGGGGACCTCGATGGCAATTGTTTCTGTGCCCACTTGCAGACCATTCTCACGTGTCCAGGTAACGGTTGCACAGATTTCTTCGTGAGTTTGGCCAACGAGTTGTTGGGTGAATTCTCGTGCCTCATTGAGAGATGTTGGTTTGTGGTACGGAGTGTTTTCGAGAAACACCACGAGGTCTCCACCCACAATGACATCTGGCATTTGCTCAGTGGTGTTCCTTGCGGTGCTCTCCAGTGTGTCGGCCACTTGCAGGACTTTTCCCACCGCAATAGTCTCTACATATTCCTCGCGAGAAGAAAATGCATCCAACTTAACGGCGTACTCATCAAACTCGCTCGGGAGAATTGTGAACTCTAAACCAGTTAAAGCCAATAACCTTTGTCGATTATATGACTGAGAAGCAAGAACAATGGAGGCATCTGTTTTCGGGGTGCTCATTCAATTGCTAGTATAGCGGACTCAGATGTATTGCCAAGTGAAGCGAATGGGAGCGTGCTTACTCAGTGGATATTTCACTTACAAAGAGTTCGTCGCCACTGTATTTTCCGGTGACCGTGACAGTTTCTCCAATGTAGCTACTTAAATCAACCTCAAGGCTTTGCACCACAACCGGACCAGTGCTGGTTTGCAGCAAATAAGAGTTGGTTTGTTGGCTGAGTGTGCCAGAAAGCGTGGTGAAGCCTGATTTTTCGGTTTGCTCTGTCTCTGTGTCCGCGTTATTTTGTTGTGCAGTGTTTGGCATGCAGGCAGCAGTGGCACCCGCAAAAAAGACGAGCATGGTGCCAGCAAAAAGAACCCGTGCGAGACCACTGAATTGTTTATGAGGAGAAGGAATACTTGTTTCTTTCATAGAGACAAGTATGCACTACTCAAGTATGTCTTGCCAAGTACCTCTAAACGCGATACCGTAAATGGAGTATGTTTTCCAAGAAGTCATGGCAGCTTTTGGCATTGATCGTTTTAACGGCCTTTGTTTTGGGCCCGCTGCAGTGGTGGCACCAAGTACGTTCTGCCAACATGACAGAAGTGGCGGTGCGATTGTCTACGCCACGACTTTCTTTTCGAGGTGAGCTCGATGGCACAAACTCTGTTGGGAGCTCATTAATTAACTTGGAGACCAACCCCGCCAACGTTGCTGCTAACGTAACCTCTACCAGTTCTGCCAACTTATTCGAAGGCGATACCGTTTTGATTGGTGCGCACCAATACCAAGTAGCGAGTGTGAGTGGCTCCGGTTCTTTTACCGTAACAAATCTGCCTTCTACCACCATTGACGTTTTGCTCACTGGCGACGCTGACGATGGCGATGAAGTAATTGCTAGCCGTTCGGCTGATCTAGAAGTTGGGTTTAACACTGTTTCGGCTATTACCGATGGCTCTTTCCGGGTTTTGGTACCTGCTGCCACCGCCAATTTTAATGACTCTATTCCTGACCCCGACGGATGGGACTACGGAACTACCGTAGATGATAATGTCTCTATTACTTGTCCAAACGATGTGGTTGGAGAGTACAGTTTTGGGAGTTCGACTCCAGAAGCAGGCTCAGTAGTGCGTGACGGAATTACATATCACTCCTTTGTGTGTTCGTATACCGGCTCCGGAGGAAATAATACTGATTTCACTCTCGATAGTAATCCTATGACTATTAGCGGTCTTATTAATCCGTCTCCTGCCAGCGATCACAGTGAAGGCTTTGCTGACACGTATAAAATTATTGTCGAGCACCTCGATACCAGTGATAACGTTGTTGACGCAACGGTTGTCGATGTAGCGGTCATCGAATCAGTACGCGTGACGGCGAGTGTGCCACCGCAAATAACTTTCCGAATACTTGGCCTAGCCTCGGGCGCTAATTATTGTGGTGTGACTACGTCTGTTGAAACAACTTCCACTTTAGTGCCGATGGGCGAGTTACTCATTGATTCTTTTAAGTACGCAGCTCAAGAACTCGTTGTTTCTACAAATGCGGATAATGGGTACACCGTTACCGCCATTGCCGATAATCAGCTCCACCGCGTGGGTGAGACTTGTGTGGGTGATGCCGACGAATCAACCGGCGGTTGTATTCAAGATGCTGAGGGTGATACGCCTGCAATGAGTCACACCACGGCCGATGTCTGGACAAGTCCGGCAACTAAGGGATTTGGTTTTTCTCTGCAAGACAATACGGTAGGACCGGCCGACCTTGATTTCTCACACGACAGTTCAGCTGGAAACTGTACCGGTGCAAACGGAAACTGTTGGCGTCAGTTTGCTGACGAAGAGGATGGTCAGACTCCCCAAAGCATCTTCACCAGTGCGAGTGTGGCCGATGGTGACAGTGCCTACGTCTGCTACAAAGCCATCGTATCAGCTACACAACAAGCAGGTTCTGACTACTCCACAGCTGTGACCTATCGCGCAACTGCTACCTTTTAAAGAAAGAAAAAAACGCTATGACTGCCCAACTCATACCAACACACCTTTTACGCTGGACGACTCGTGTAGCGGTGATCAGCAGTGTGTTTGTTTGTCTTGTGCTCAGTTTTGTGTCGCCAGTGTTGGCACAAGAGCAAGATGTGCAATTGCCTGAAGCGCCAGTTGAGAGTGTGCAGCCAGAAAGCCCCTCGCTCAGTGTCCAAAATATTGCCGAGATTACTCGTGGAGAAGTTGGGTTAACCGCTATTCCTCCGCGACTTGGTGATGACGGCAGCCTAGAACTCCAGCCAGGTCAGCTGATTCAAACCGAAGTACGGGTGCGGAATACTTCCAATGAAGTCCAGACAATCCAGACGCTCGTCGAAGATTTTGTTATCGACACCGACGGCAAAACGCCAGTTCCCGTGAACGGCTTACGCGACTCACGCTGGAGTCTCGCCAGTTGGTTGGAGGTTCCCAATGCCACAACTGTTTTGCCTCCGGGTGTCTCCCAGTCAGTACCCATTTTGATTCGGGTGCCAGGTGACGCCTTGCCTGGTGGTAGATACGCCATGGTTATGCACCAACCAGTATTGGGTGATGGTATTACGCTCAGCGCGGGGGAAACTGGTGGCCAAGCGGCTGTGAATCAGCGAGTTGGCACCCTCGTATATGTTCGCGTTTCTGGTGAAGTGAACGAGGAAGCGCATATTCGCAATATCACCATTCCGGGTATCTCTGAGTTTGGACCCGTTCCGATTTCTTTTGAGATTGAGAATCTCTCCGATATCCACGTTCGCCCACAGACCCAGATTCGTATTTCGAACATGCTTGGCCAAGAGGTTGAGGTCATTACCGTTGAGTCGCAAAACGTTTTTCCGTACTCGCTACGGGAGTTTTCCACACAGTGGGATCGAGTGTGGGGCTTAGGTCGATACACCGCGCACTTTATGACCGTCTATGGCGAGCAGGGAAACACCATTTCTGCTAGCTATAATTTCTGGATTGTTCCTTACAAACTCATTTTAGCGGTGCTCGTACTGTTGTTGGCTCTGTTGGGTATTTTCATCTCTATTCGTCGCCATATTCGACACCGAAATGATGTAACTTCTCAGCAAGTTGCGCTTTTAGAAGATCGCATCCGTCAACTCGAGAATGAAATCCAAGAGCATGAATGACGTGTATACAACAGGATCGACCTTTCGTTTTTTTTCTTCGCGCTAGCGCGGTGGTAGCGAGTTTTCTGGTATTTTCTTTTGTGTCTCTTACTCAAGTATTTGCTCAAGCTGGCGTTTTGCCCGGAGAAATTGTGCAGACAAATCCGAAGGATAGACCTGTAGAGGTAACTGCGAGTGTGCCGCCGCAAGGTGCCCCGCCAGCGCCAATCCTCATTGAGCCAACCAACAACTCGCTTCATCGCTCCGGAAAGCTCACGTTCCGCTGGGAAGCAGTTGAGCACATCAGCGCGCTCGATCGCTACGAGTTGTACGTAAATGGTTCACTGTTGTACGGTCCAATACACATTACCAACCAAGAAACTGACGACTACATTTTGACCTACGATGCTGCCAACCAAGAGTACCGTCTGCAACTGAAGCCGTCCGCGACTTTGCCGGATGGTGTGTACACCTGGAAGATTCGCGTTATTGATGTGAACGATCGTGGCACCGACTCAACTACCTGGACTTTTACGGTTGACTCTACACCACCTCCAATTGTTGTTACCGAGATCGACGAGGTTCCGTATGCGATATCGGCAAGTGATCCGTCGACATATCCCAGTGAACCGATCGTGGTGCATGACCGAAGCCCTCTGCTCAAAGGCAATAGCGAAAGTAATTCAGAGCTCGAGATAGTCGTGCGCTATCCAGACGGAACCATTTGGCAAACCTACTCGACTACCGTTGCGGGTAATGGTACTTTTCAGGTGCAGTTGGGTACTTTACCGGTTGATATTGTTATGAGCATAACGCTCACTGCCATTGATCCGGCGCAGAATACTAGTGTGCTCGACGCGATTTCGTTAGTCTATCGACCGCGCGAAATTGTTATTCCGATTCCCGATATATTTCCGTTCCCGCTGACTATTCGCGTCCGCATTCCTGGGCAAATTATTGAGATTCCGGAGATTCCAGTGCCCGGTTTTCCTGGCCAGCCATCACCTGAGCCGACTCCTTCGCTTGAACCACGAGAGAAACCAACAGTCTCGCCACGGCCAGAAAAGACTCCGACACCAACACAACAAGTTTTCCACCGACCGGTGCAGCCGGTCAGTTGGCTCGTGCTGGCTGTGTTTTTTGCTCTCGGTTGGTACTTGGCTGCACTTTTTTGGATTACTGGGGCGGCGTTTTCTTGGTTTGTTCATTTCTTGCGCCAGGTACTGAGAATGTGGCTTCTGTTGGGCAACGTTGATCCGCAGTGGCAGGTGTGGCGTGAAGACACTGTTCAGCCACTTCCTTGGTTTGCTTTTCAAGCTCGTGCGTTGACAAGGCAGCAGAGTACACACTGGCAAAAGCAGGGTGCAACCACACCAGATGGCGTGGGAAGAAGTGTCTTTCCGAGTAACGCCCTCATTCATCTGCAGAGCAAGAGTAAACGGTTTGTGTACTCGGTGGATCGAGTCGCAGTGTACTCTCCACTCAGTGAGGCGGGCGAAGGCGTTCTTCCGGCTGGTTGGTACGTGCTCGATGGGGTCGACTGGATGTATACCTCGCAGGCTGCGCAACCACAACAAACCACCGAAGAGACGGTCTTTGTGCCAGAAGGGTCACGAGTGATTTTGGCTGCGCAGGCCGTGGAGTCGGAGCTGGTAGCTCGTTGGCTTACATGTCTGCCGCAAGTGGGCTTGGTGCTGGGCACGCTGTCTGCTTTTTGGTTGGCGTATCAGGTGCCCACGTGGTGGAGTTTTGTCCTATTGGCACTCATCTTGTGGATTGATTTGCGAGATGCTATGGTTCAGGTGCGTAAAAAAATGTTGGCGTATGCAAAGAAGTAATCTATTTTTTCTCATCGTTTTTGGAGTGACTATCGTACTTGGATTCGGTGCCTTTTGGTGGGCGAGTCTGCACGAAGAAGATACTCCGTTGCAGAAGCAGGTTTCTGCGGTACGAACATTTGAACGCGTGCAGTTGGGAGAGAGGACACTTGAGGTTGTCTTGGCAGAAACTGCCGCTGAGCAGGAGCTCGGTTTAAGCAGCCGAGAAACACTCGGCGCCGATGGAATGCTGTTTCCTTTTTCCGAACCCTACATCCCTTTTTTCTGGATGAACCAAATGGAGTTTGCGCTCGATTTTGTGTGGATTGCCAACGGTGTAGTGGTTGATATGCATGAGAATGTGCCCGCGCCGCTTCCGCAGTCGTCGGAGATTGTTCGCGTGTCCCCGCGGCAAAAAGTGGATGCCGTACTTGAGCTTCCGGCTGGATTTATTGCCGCACATGGTATTACAATGGGAACACCGTTCTCTCGCAGCGGGGAAGTGGTAGACAAAGTATGGGAAAGTAGTAAACTACTACAAGAGTAGTAATTAAAATACGGCGACAACATCACGTCTTCTCATGAAGAAAAAGGAGTCATTATGGCAGATCGAAACGTTCTCTACATTTCTGGAGAAGACCAGTTTGCATCAGAGGTGCTTTCCTCTGACCAACCAGTTTTAGTTGATTTTTTCGCCGAGTGGTGCGGACCATGTAAACTGGCATCCCCCATCATGGATGATCTTTCCGAAGAGTACGCGGGCAAAGCCAAAGTCGCTAAGATTGACGTTGACGATCCAGAAAATCGCAACATTGCCATGAAGTACGGTGTGATGAGCATTCCCACTGTTTTCACGATTAAGGGTGGCGAAATTGTGGAGAAGAATATCGGTTTTATCGGTGAAGATGGATACCGCAAAATGATCGAAACCGGTTTGGCTGAGTAACTCAGATCAAAGCCGCAAAACTGAAAAGGATATCGCTATGCGTAACGTCATTATTATTGGGTCCGGTCCGGCCGGATACTCTGCCGCTGTGTACCTGTCTCGTGCTCGTTTGGAACCACTTTTGTTCTCTGGCACCGAGATTGGTGGGCAACTTATGTACACCACTGAGGTAGAAAACTACCCAGGATTTGAGGAAGGTATTGAGGGTCCGATACTCATGAATGCTATGCGCGAGCAAGCCAAGCGGTTTGGTACTGAAATTGTTGATAAGTCGGTGAGCAAAGTGGAGAAAGCCGAAAACGGCTTTGTCGTGACCGTAGGCGAAGGAGACTCCGCTGAGCGTTACGAAACTCGCGCTGTGCTTGTTACCACCGGCGCCAAATCACGTATGCTCGGTTTGCCGAACGAAGATGCCATTTTGGGACGTGGTCTGAGCACGTGTGCGGTGTGTGACGCGGCTTTTTTCCGCGATCGTGTTGTCTACGTTATCGGCGGTGGAGACAGCGCCATGGAAGACGCCTTGGCTCTCACTAAATTCGCTAGTGAAGTGCATTTAGTACACAGACGTGAAGAGTTCCGCGCTTCGCAGATTATGCAAGAGCGTGTTCTTGGCAACGAAAAAGTGACCGTTAACTGGAATTCCCAGGTGTCTGCTTTGCACAGCGATGAAAACGGCATGTTGAGTGGTTTGACCCTAGAAAATATACAGTCAGGGGAGTCGCAACAAGTGGAAGCTGGTGGTGTTTTCTATGCCATTGGGCACATTCCTACCACTGATTTTGTGGCTGATCTTGTGCAGTTGAATGCAGAAAAGTACATTGTCACCCAGCTCGGTTTAGATAAAGACAGTCTTACGCTAGCCAGTAACCATCTGGACGAACATGATAGACTTCGTTACTTGACACAAACTTCTGTCGAAGGCATCT
Organism: uncultured Pseudomonadales bacterium; assembly: GCA_964447905.1. Lineage (GTDB taxonomy): Bacteria > Patescibacteriota > Microgenomatia > UBA1400 > UBA1396 > JAJOJK01. The sequence continues at coordinate 12,410 of CAYUUK010000014.1, forward strand.
TTGCTGCCGGTGATTGTGTGGATTTCCGTTACCGACAAGCTATTACCGCTGCGGGCATGGGTGTGATGGGTTCTCTTGATGTCGAGCGCTGGCTTGAGCAAGAGTAATTTGGGGAATTTCCCCAGAATACCACTAGAATTCCTCCGGAGCTTTCAAAAAGAAGCGTCCTCTCCAGTGACACTCAGCGAAAAGATTGCTAGTATAGACATATGGCGCTAGAAACCTCCACCATGCAATCAGCTGCTCAGCCTGCTCAGACAACTCAAACTCCACCTCAACCTCAGTCTGGCCAGCAGTTTGCCTCGCCAGATCCAGCTGAGTCGCAGTCATCGTCGCAATCGGCCCCGCCGCTGCAGAATGAGTTTATGCTGCCAAACCAGCCGGAGCCGGAGTATCTCTTAGTAGAATGGTTGGCAGATTCGCGAATTGCGCAGAAGCGTTCGCGAGAGTACTACTCTTCGTTGGCTGTTATTGTGCTGTTGCTTTCGCTCATTTTGTTTTTTGCCAATCAAGTTTTGCTTATTTTTGTTTTGGTATCGTTTTTATTCGTCACCTATGTTTTGGCGAGTGTAAAGCCAGAAACGGTGCACAACGTCATCACTACCTATGGGGTACGCTACCAAGATCGTTTGTTTTACTGGGAGCAGCTCGGAGCATTTTGGCTGAGTGAACACCACGGAGAAGTGCAGGTACATATTCATGCCCCTGCGCCTATGCTTTCGAATCAGATCATCTTATTACCTGCCAACTCGGCGAGTCCTGTTCCAGTAACCATTGAGGACTTAATTGATATTCTCGGTCGATATTTGCCATATGAGGAGCCGTCTCCCACCCAAATTGATCGTTGGGTTACTTGGATTGAAGAGAAGTTTCCGCTGGAGTCAAAACGATCACCCCAGCCAGCAAACACTGAGCCAACTTCTGCTTCTCAGCCCACGCCGGCTCCACAGCCAGCCCAGCCTCCCACTGCTCCTGCCTCAGATGCTGCAACACCTCCGCAGCCACAACCTGCTTCCCAATCTCCAGCTCAACCGACCACTCCAACTACTCCTCAAGTGCCACCTCGACAACGCTGAGTATTTTTTGACAGAAGTGTAGTATAATGCAACTTCATTCGCGCGCTCGTAGCTCAGTTGGATAGAGCGTCAGTTTGCGGAACTGAAGGTCGCAGGTTCGAATCCTGCCGGGCGCACCAAGTAAAAAGAGACATCGTACTATGTCTCTTTTTTTATATGGTATAGAGCGAGGCCCTGAGGCCTATAAGTAGAAGGATAGACCTTCATGAGTGGTGTGTTACCATACTCAAATGACCTTTTCACTTGCCGACATCGATACTATCCGCACCACGGGTTTTCGCCCTACGGCGGTAGCGTGTTTTATTCACGAGAGGAAAGTACTTTTAGTGTTTCATGAAGAGTACAAGCTCTGGCAGCTCCCGCAGGGAGGCGTAGATAATGGTGAACTGCCGCGAGCTACGATAGTTCGCGAAACCGCAGAAGAGCTGGGTGAATCATTTGCCCAGATGATTCCTGAGCAGGATGAGTTGATCTTTGTCGGGCGCGATAGGGTGGAGTTTTTGCCTTCTAAGTACAATGTGCGTGATCTCAAGCTCGACAACGGGGAACCCGTGCTCATGAAAGGAAAAGAGTACCTCTTTTTTGCCGTACCGGTGGCAAGCAACGAGATTGATCTCGATGAATCTGAGTTTAGCCAATACGAGTGGCACTCATTCGCCTCAGCGCAGGCAAGAATTGAAGAGATATACCAGCCAGGCAAGCAACGAATTACGCGCCGCGCCGTCCAGTTTTTGCGGGATGAGAAGAGTATTGACTAATTTTTGAGAATTTAGCGAATGATGTTCGCATACTGTCCCGAAATCCACCCAGTTTCTCCGGGCGCATACTCAATTTCGTACCAGCCGTTGAGCGTGCTTTCGTATGGATAGCTGGAGCCGACGTCGACTCGAGCGACCTCTTCGCCAGCGGACGAGGCCTCACTTCGTACGCGGAGCCAGCCGGTGCCGGTTTCAGTGATGGTGACGTATGGTGGCTCGAGTTCAGCGGCTGACTGTGCAGCTGCTGGTGTTGGGGTGGGTGTCGCGCGGCGAGCGGGAGAGGTATCGGAAGTATCTGGGTCGGAGGGAAGCTCGTCGGTTGTTTCGGTTGTGTCGGAAGTATTTTCAGATGTACTGCTGGGAGTTGCGGTTGATGGGGTGGTTTTTGTATTGGTGGAGTCTGTTTCTAATCGAGAAAAGATGTGTAGCCGGTAGCCAGGCTGGACTTGTACTGGAAGCGTTTTTTGTACGTGCCCGACGGCGTTGATAGTGAGTGAGTACTCACCTGGTTCAATGGAGTCGAGAATAACGGGAGAGAGGCCGTAGGTCGTGTCATTGAGGAGTACGCTCGCTCCTTCAGGAACAGTAATTACTGAAAGTTCCGCACGTGATTGGGATGGCAGGGGCTCGAGTTCGAGGATATCGCCGGTGCCTGTGGGCATGTCGCCGGCAAAACTCCAGAGGGCTGAAGTAATGGAACCAGCGTAGAGGCGAATCTGGGTTTCGTAGGCTTGTTTTTCGTTTTTGTCTGGTTCGATGCGAAGTGTGTAGACTCCTGGCTTTAAGCCTTCTTCTTGAATTGGTGACTGACCGAGATGGAGGTCATCAAGAAAAATTTGCGCTGAGCCACCATCGGTGACTTGCACTTGGAGTCCAGAAATAGATTGTTGCCAAGGCAAAGAAAGAGAGCACGCGGAGAAAAGAAGTCCAGATGTAAGCACCAAACCAACGGACAAACTAAGACGACGCCAACCAAGCCGAGAGAAAAGTGCCATACCTTTATTCTAGCTGGCTGTAGAAAAATCTCAACCAGAGGGTGGGCATTTCGTGTTCTGGGAAGTGGTAGAATTCTTTTTGGGTGAGCAAAGAGTAAAAAATAAGGAGGCATATGGCTGGAGAAAGACGAGAGCAAGAAGGAAGGCGTGAGGAAAGGCGAGAAGGTTCTTTACCACTTCCAACTTGGGTAGTTGAAGAGTTTCCTGCACTCCACACCTTTGTACAGAGGGGATTGCTGGAGGTAGGAATAACTTCACCAGACCAAAAAATCATTACAATCTCTGCTGATGCAACGGACAATGCAGAAGAACATGCTTTTGTCTCAATTACTGAAGAACAGCTCAGAGCAGCGATTCAAGAATCTGGTGTACAACCCTTTTCTTTTTTCACGTTTTTGTTTGGGTACCTCAACAACCTGTCGCAAAGAGGTATCGTCGAAGTGAAGCCGGAAAATTTAGGACAGAGCATACAACAACATCGTGCAGCTATTGAGGTTGAGTACGAACAGATGGCAGCCGATATTCGCTAAAACGTGTTAAGGTTGGAGTGTATGTTCATTCCGAGGCTGTGGTGCCGTTTGCCACGTGTAGTGAGGCAGTTGTTTCTGAGTATTGGGCTCGTGGTGTGGAGCATGATTTTTGCGGCTCCAGTTTTTGCGCAAGCGGTGACTGATCCCTTTACCATTTCCATGAATGTTTTGTACCAGGTGCAGGATTCTGGACAGACAGTGGTGCGGTATGAAACTCGACTCAAGAATAATCTTTCCACTGTCTATGCCCGTGAGTACGCCTTGCAGGTGAATTCACTTGACGTAAGTCTAGCGACAGCGCGTGATGCCGATGGCAATTCTCTTCCCATTGATGTGGTGCAGTCTGGGCAACAAACGAGTATTACCGTTACTTTTCCTGAAGAGGGAAAGGTAATAGGTCGAGATCAAGAACGACTCTTTACGATTGAGTACACGAGTGAAGATACGGCAGCTGTTTACGGGCAAGTCCTTGAGGTGACAATTCCCAAGCTGGCGGAGCCAGAAAAATATGCTCAGTATAACGTTATTGTTATGGTGCCAGAGAGATTTGGGACTCCTTCGATTGTGGAGCCGAATCAGTACACAATTGATCAAACTGGTGGATCACAGATTTTGCGATTTACCAATGTCGGAAAGAATACCGGTATTTCGGTACTGTTTGGAGAACAGCAGTCCTACGCCTTTGATGTGGCCTATCACGTGGAGAATGCTTCGCAAAATGTGGGTGTCGTGCAAGTAGCGCTTATTCCGGATACGGCGTACCAGCGTGTTTGGTACGAGGAGATATCTCCGCGGCCAGAAGCGGTTCACCGCGATCCTGATGGAAACTGGATAGCTGAGTTTCGTGTGGCAGGAGAGGCGCAACAAGATATTCAGGCGCGTGGGACGGTGACTGTCTACTCGAGCCCGCAAGTGCCGGTTCCCATAGAAAACCCACTCAAAGCGGAGGAAACCTGGCTCAAAACAGGAACTTCCCCATATTTACAGGCGCAGTCTTTTTGGCCTGTCGAAAACCCATTGATACAACAAGTAGCCGCCGATAATCGCACACCAAGAGAGGTGTACCAGTATGTTGTCGACACGCTTGAGTACAACTATCGACGCTTAGAGCAGCCAGATGCTACCCAGCGGTATGGAGCGGTGGCTGCGTTGCAAGATCCGAGCAACGCGATGTGTCAGGAGTTTACGGATGTTTTTGTGGCGGTGAGTCGCGCGGCGGGCATTCCTGCCCGCCGCGCGACCGGCTACGCATTAACGCAAAACAGCCGCTTGCGACCACTTTCGCTGGTTGCCGACGTGCTCCATGCCTGGCCTGAGTACTACGATGCGCAGCGAAATGTGTGGGTGCCAATTGACCCCACTTGGGCCGATACCACTGGCGGTGTGGATTATTTTTCCAAACTTGATTTGCGGCACATCACTTTTGCCATACAAGGAAGGGATGACGTGCAGCCGGTGCCTGTGGGGCTCTATAAACTTCCGGACCAAGAGTCCAAAGATATATCGATTGAGTTAATCTCAGAAGCACCGGAGCGATCAGATTCTCTGACTGTGGAAAAACAACCCAATCTGGTGCCCCGTTTTGGTTTGCCCACCGAGACCACCTTTCTTATTCGCAACGACTCCGGACAAGCACGATATAATGTCGATGTCGCTATCGGAGTGATCGGAGACTTGACTGTTTTGAGTGAACCGGTTGTTTCGATTCCAGTACTGTTGCCGTTTGAAGAGAAAGAAATTACGGTAGCACTCTCTGGAGAAAACTGGTGGAGTGCATCCACCGGGACGCTTCGCTTACTGATTGGCGATGAAAGTTATGAGTACCAAGTCAACGCCCGCCAAGCCGTCAACTCCCCCTACGCCAAATGGGTTGCGTTGGGTGGAGGCGTCGCGCTCCTTTCCGCAGGAGCCGGGAGTCTACTGGTTTTTGGCGGACGATGGTACCGTGCTCTACGTCGGTAAGGCCAAGAATTTACAGAAGCGCATCCAGCAGTATCGTCAGGAAAAGCGGCTTTCCACTCGAAAGCAGCAACTCGTTCGCGTAGCCAAGACAGTAACCTACAAAGTGTATACCTCCGAACTCGAGGCGTTGCTGGCCGAGGCAGAGGATATTCGACTCTATCAGCCTGACTACAACATTTTATTGAAAGATGACAAATCTCCACTCTATATCTTGATCACGAGTGATCGCTTTCCACGAGTGCGCACCATTCGTCGACAAGAGCTGGTTACCAGTGAAGTACATGGCGAGATATTTGGCCCCTACCAGTCAGCTTACATGGCCAAGCAAGTACTGCGTGCGGTTCGCCCAGCGTTCCGCTGGTGTGATCAAGCTGGAAGAGACACCCACACCGCGGGAAGACCGTGTTTCTACTATCACCTACGACTGTGCTCCGGTGCCTGTGTGGGTGGCGATACGGTGCGGAGCTACCGTGCGCGCATGCGCCGGTTAGGCAAGTTCTTGCGTGGGCAATCGGAAGACGTGCAAAAACAACTGCAAAAGCAAATTCGAGATGCAGCCCGTGACCAACGCTTCGAAGAAGCTCAAACCTACAAAGAAGAGTTGGAAGCAATCAACCATCTGTTACAACCTACATACCACCTCAAGCCTGATCTGCAGCTGGTTCTTTCCAGCCAGCGAGGCACTGAGGCCGCTCTCAAACAGCTCACAAACGTACTTTCTCCATACTTGCCCACCGTAGCCGCCAGTAAGCTGCGGCGCGTAGAGGCCTATGATGTGAGTAACTTTTCTGGTAAGTACGCTTCGGTTTCGATGGTAGTGCTTACGCACGGTTCTCCTGATCCCAAAAACTATCGTTTATTTAATATTCGCCGCAAAGACACTCCAGACGACTACGCCATGATGGCCGAGGCGCTTGAACGCCGGCAGCGGCACCCAGAATGGGGTGTGCCTGATCTTGTCGTGATCGATGGCGGACGAGGGCAAGTATCGGCGGTCAAAAATGTGTGGAACTGGCCGGTACCGGTAATTGGGCTCGCCAAGCGGCCGGATCGATTGGTCATTCCGACCGAAGATGGTGAGTATACCTTTCTTCCGGTTGATACTCTGCAAGATGGTGGTAAGTTGCTCCAACAAGCACGTGATGAAGCCCATCGCTTCGCCAAAAAACAAGTGCACCGTCGCTTGAAAAACAGAGACATTGTCTAGGTCACTGGCTCGAGGGAAACATCTGCGCTTTTTCGCGTATTTTGCTACAATGCTGTCATGAAAGCTCTTATCCGTGCCGTTTTAGTATCGATTTTTTCTATTTTGCTGCTGACCTGGTTAGTACCCCAGGTGTCGGTAACGAATACAGTGACCTTGATTGTTGCCGGTATTGTTTTAGCGCTTCTCAATATGATTGTCCGGCCTATTTTAAAGATACTTTTCCTGCCAATTAACCTCATTACATTAGGGTTATTCGGGTGGGTAATTAATGTATTTATTCTCTACTTAGCCACTTGGTTAGTGCCTGGATTTTCCATTCAAGAAATTGTCCTTTTTGGTTATGAAATGAATCAATTCTTGAGCTTAACATTTGTGGCTATATTGATGTCACTCTTTAGCAGCTTTTTGGGCGGGATTCTGTAGTATTTTTTGATATACTCCCGTATATGAGAGAAATTACTTACGATAACTTACGTCAACATGCCGCAGGTGTAAAAGATACTTTCAGCCAGAAACTAGGTGAAGTTTATACCAATGATGAGCAGTATTTTGATAGCTAAGCTACGTTTGCCGCTATTGTTTGGGCACTTATTGACAGTCCTGAGGCGTTTGATGAGTTTGAAGAGAACCAGCCAGATCCAGGTCTCATGGCAGATCTGACTGCAGAAGAGAGAGCAATACTCATTCTTTTAGAAGAAGATCCTACTGAAAAAATCCATGCGTACTGGACACATATTTTCTTAGCTGTCTTGAATAATCAGCAGAATGTACTTGACGAAGCACAAAGAGACAGTTTGTCGTCGGTGGACGCCGATGCTCTGTTTCAGAGCATTGATGCTGATCTGAGTGCGCTTCGTTAGTGCAGAAAGATTTTCTTTCAGCTTGAATTGACGGCTCCTCCTGTATTGTGTAGGCTTAAAAAAAAGGAGTTCGCATGCCAGTGTCTAGTGTTTTTATTGAGAGAGCAAAGATTCTTGATGCTGATATTCGGAAGCATGTTTTGCAAAGACACCAAGACAGTGGAGTATATCGCAGGCCAGAAGATATCTCTGATGAGGTTGTAGTGGATACCTTCCTGTGCTGGTTGGCATGGACTATGGCTTGGCGAACACTCACAGACGACAATTCTCCCCAATTTCATCAGGAAGTTGCCAAGTACAAAAAATCACTCGACAACATGTCGGAGAATGGCATTGTGAATGATGAGTCGGTCGAGTGGGCTTTGAATAATGTGGCGCACGTGACTAAGGGTGTTTTTCGTTGATCCGAGTGCTATAATCACACTCCATTTATAGGAGGTTAAAGATGGAGCTAACTAGAAAAAAACTTGTTCGATATGCACGAGAGTGTGAAGTAGATTTTGTTACGGAAAATGGTTCTGAGACAGAGTCTTCAGAGAGAGTGCTTGTTGTGTGGTTTGTCCGTCAAGTTTTGGCCGCTGTTTCTATTGATGTGGAAACAGTTGCGAGCGCACTTGCCAAGATATATCAAAATAAGCCTTTAAATGAATTAGAAAAAAGTCGTATCAAGAATTTACCAAATGATTTCCTTGATTCAGTGATAGATGATATACGCTCGGAATGGTAAAAAAACATCAGCGATGTGGTACCATACGCTCACATGAATCTATTGTTTATTGCTCTTATCGTGATTGTTGTCCTTATTGTGGGAAGTATCCTCTTGCAGCCTGGTGAGAATGGTTTTCTTGGAGGTGGTTCACTGATGGGAGGTGGTGAAAACTATCACACCCGTCGTGGTTTAGAGAAAGTTCTTTTTTATTCAACGTTTGTATTGATAGCTCTCTTTGTTGTAGTAAGTATTTTGTTAGTGCGCTCACTGTAGTCGCTGTCTGAGCGAGAGTGCGGTAAGATAAACACATGAAATCATGGCGCACCACCTGGTGGTATACCAAAGCCTTTGCCCAAAAGTACCGAAAAATTCTTATTCTTGGTGCGGTCTTGGGTGTGGTGGCGGTGTGGATTTTTCCTCGATTTCTCGTAATGCTGCCGCAGCAAAAGCGGACGCAGTACATTGGTCGCGTGGGACTGTATTCCTGGTTGGAAGTGCCGCAAGATATTCAGCAGAAGGTCAGTGCTGGTTTGACCTCTGTCAATGAGTCTGGTCGACCAATTCCCACTTTGGCAGAACGCTGGAGTGTAGAGGAAGACGGTCGTGTTTTTCGATTTTTGCTGAAGGAAGGTCTGCAGTGGCAAGATGGTCGCCCACTCCAGCCAGAAGATATTCAGTACAACTTTTCTGATGTGCAGGTTGTGCATACCGAAAACGAGGTCGTTTTTCGCTTAGCCGATGCGTACGCGCCATTTCCAGTAGTGGTTTCCCAGCCATTGTACCGGCAAGTACAAGAGCGGCAGTTTGGATTGATTAAGCGCACAAAGATTATCGGGCTTGGTGAGTATGAGGTAATTGATCTGCAGTATAACGGACCGTACGTGCGCCAACTCGTTATTGAAAGTGATTCAGAAAGACTGATTTATCGATTTTATGCCAGTCAACAAGAAGCGTTGACGGCGTTTCGAGCTGGCAGGGTCGATGTTTTAGAGGATTTTCCCGATAGTACCGTACTAGAACAACGTGAACGTGAGTACTTTTCTATTGAGGATGCCATTAATCCGCAGCGCTACGTGGCTGTTTTTTTCAACACTACCGACCCCAACTTGGTAAAAGAAATGCGCCAAGCGCTGCACTTTGCTACTCGCAAACCTGGTCCCAACGATGAGCGGTTGCGTGCTCTGAGTCCGATAGCACCAAGCTCTTGGGCCTACAACGCAACCGAAGAAGTCGATGCTTTTTCCTATGACCTCAACCGAGCGGTAGAGCTGTACGCGAGTCTCGAACCACAGCAGCCGTTATCACTCATCCTGGACAGCACTGTTGACCTGCTAGATGAAGCCCAACTGATTGCGCGTGACTGGGAAGAGTTAGGATACGAAGCTATTCGCCAGTGTCAGGCAGGTGAGATCGAGGCCTTTGGCGGTTCTGGTCCCAATGCAGATGCCCTGGGAAGCGACGCTGCTACTCCATCGGCAGAAGTGGCGGACACTGCTGAAGCTCAAGATCCCTGTAACAACTATGCGATTTCGGTCGATACTCGCCTAGTGCGCGATATCCGCGACGTGCAGGCAGTGCTTTTATCTCGTGAAGTGCCTGATGATCCAGACCAATACACCTGGTGGCACTCCAATCAAAGTGCGAACATTTCCAACTATCAGAATCCCCGCGTCGACAAACTGCTCGAAGACGCTCGCAAAGAAACCGATCAGCAACGCCGTAAAGTGCTCTACCTCGACTTCCAACGCTACTTGGTGGAAGACGTGCCGGCGATGTTCTTGTACTACGTAACGGAGTACACGCTGGAACGCCCCAATTGGTTTTAGCCTGTTGAGGCGCTGGCGTGCTGCATCGCTTTGGCGAGTGTACGCCCCACTAAGCGGATGTCGCTCTCGTTCAGGTGGGGGCCAAGTGGTAAGTACATAACTTTGTGGCGTTGTGTCCACGGACACCCTTCGAGTTCAAAACGAAGGAGGATTCCATTTTTTCGTAAAAAAGTAAGTATTCTTTGTGCCGACTTGAGTTCTAGACGTACTGGTAAGCCGCGGAGTCTCCCCGCATCCTCTGGTGGGAAGGAAATCGGGTAACAAGTGGCATTCCAAGTATCCTCCAGCATTGCAAAATACTGTTGTACCTGTTCTTGTTTGGCGGCGCTAATGCGTGCAAACGCGATATGGTCAGCCATGCTACGAAATATGCTCCAGGCTCGACCAGCACGATAGCTATCGCCTATAACGTCATACCCAGCGAGCATAGCGTTTTCTGCTTGGTTATTACTCCAGTGGTTCCAGCGCATGCCAAGTGGGAGTTGAGCGCAGAGTAAACAGAGTTGGAAAACAGCCCACCAGCCAAAAGTAGCGATTTGGTAGGGCAGTGTAGCCGTGAATGGTGTGGCAGCAAACTGCAAAAATTCGGGTGTGCCATACACGTTACTCCCCGGAACGGGAATGACTTTTCTAAGGCTATCCATCACGACATGCCGTGGGTGGATGAGGTGAACATCTTCTGGCATAACCACGCGGTGCACACTGTCTTCTATAAGAATTGTTTCGGCAGAAAGGGCATTTTTCCACACATCGGCGTAAGTAAAAAGCGGGTTGGTGATGCCAGCAGGATGGAGGATAACCACTACCGCCGGTTGTTCTTTTTTGAGGGTGCGGGCGAAGTATTCGGGGTCAGTTTGGAAGTTTTTGTCCATGGAGTAAAAAACTGGCTTGAGATGATGTTCGGCCATGTTCTCCAGCACGTCTTGGCAAAAAAAGTCCGGCACGAGCACGGTAGCATGAGAACGCACATTGGCTTTCCGAAGTAAATCCCATAGCGCGTCTTCCCAGCTCGCATAGAAGCGACGGGCGATGCCCGCAGGCACACTTACTGATTTTTTCTTTTGAAAGTAGCTGAGTCCGGTAGGCTGGATGGTGAACGCCATGAGTGAGTATTATACGCTGCTACTCTAAGAAGCTTGTGTAAACCGTACGCATTTTATTCGCATGTCGTTGGCGGCGAATGCGTTCTCCTGTATAGTGGTGAGCAGCATGTTTTTTTCTGAAATTGCTCTCTTACTCTTGGTCACTGTTGCACTCAGTTTAGGGGCGTTCTTTATTCGTCAGCCTCTGGTGATTGCTTACATCGTGGCGGGATTTTTAGTTGGTCCTGATGTGTTGGGGTGGTTGCAGTCATCGCATGAGCTGGAGATTTTTTCTCAGGCTGGTGTGGTCTTTTTGTTGTTTAGTGTTGGTTTGCATTTGAATCCAGCGGTTATGAAGGAAGTTGGTCTGGTCTCGCTCTTTACTGGTATCGGGCAGATTGTGTTTACGACGCTGCTTGGGTTTGGGCTCGCTTCGCTGCTTGGTTTTCCGTCAGTGGCGAGTTTTGTAATGGCTATAGCACTGACTTTTAGTAGCACGATTATTATTATGAAGCTCATATCAGACCGCCAAGATCTCGATAAACTGTACGCTAAGATCGCCATTGGTTTTCTTTTGGTGCAGGATATTGCGGCGACACTGGCGCTTGTTCTTCTGCCAATTCTGGGAAAGGCAGACGGTTCATGGCAATCTCTGGCTCAAGTTGTCGCACTTTTGACCGCAAAAGCGCTCGCCATTGGTGTACTCGCCGGAGTGGTTGCGTGGCAGATTGTGCCGCGCTTGTTTTCTCGAATTGCCAAGTCATCAGAGCTTCTGTTTGTGGTCAGCCTTACTTGGGGGCTCGGTTTGGCCGCTTTGTTTGGTTGGGCCGGTTTATCTCTAGAAGTGGGAGCCTTGCTGGCGGGAGTGCTCCTAGCAGCGAGCCCCTTTGCCAACGAGATAGCCTCGCGGTTGCGACCACTACGCGACTTTTTTATTGTTACTTTTTTCCTTCTGTTGGGAAGTTCGCTGCATATTGAGTCGCTTGGGAGCATTGTGGTGCCAGCCCTTATTTTCTCGGCATTTGTGTTGGTAGGGAATCCATTTATTGTCTATGTAATCATGCAAATTTTAGGGTATACGCGTAAAGTGAGTTTTCAAGCCGGTCTTACTGTGGCCCAAATTAGCGAGTTTTCTTTAATCTTTACGACTTTGGCTCTCAGTGTTTTAGACCTTTCTGAAGCAGTGGTGTCACTCGTCACACTGGTGGGAATTATTACTATTGCTTGTTCCACATACTTGATTCTGTATAGTGACCAGATTTTTACATTTTTGGATACAGTGCTGAAACGGCTGCCAATTCCTGTGCTCGTTCACCGCAACCCCGGAAAGCGCTCCCGCAAAGAAGCCCATCAATCCGCTATTTTATGGTTTGGCGTGGAGTCAGCACAGGACCATTTGCGTGAACTTGCCCAGAGCCGCACCAAGAAAATTAATCTCGTAGATTATGACCCCGAGCAGCTCGAGACTCTGCAAGAACCACACATTCATTCTCACTACGGAGATGCCAGTGATGTAGAGTTCCTGACTGATCTGCCCTGGCAAGAAGTGGAGCAAGTGATCTCAGTCATACCCGATGAAAATATCAACACGTTGATCATTTCCCAGTCTCAACAGTATTCGCACATTAAAAAAGTTATTGTGGTGGCCAAGAATCGTACGAGTGCCGATCGTTTAACCAAGACAGGTGCTCATCACGTTATTGAACCCCTGCGGTTATCGGTAGCCGAAATCCAACGACTGGGAAAATAAGTATGGCCAGTAAAGCGTTTGCTCAGGAAGTGTATCGCGCTCTCCGTCAGGTGCCAAAGGGTCGTGTCACCACGTATAAAGCTCTTGCGGAAGCGGTGGATTCCCGAGCCTATCGAGCAATTGGACAAATCATGCGCACAAACCCTGACGCCCCACATACGCCCTGCCACCGCGTGGTGAGTTCCACGGGGGAAGTTGGTGGGTTTATGGGAGATACCGCGGGGAAAAATATTCAGAGAAAAATTCAGCTGTTGCAACAAGAAGGTGTGGGAGTCATGCAGGGACAAGTACAACAGTTTGAAAAACTGCTCTTTACCGATTTTCACTAGATGTGCCACAACTAGGCTATAATGGCACTGTGGCCACAAGACTTCACGAGCAGACCAAATTTTTTTTAGAGTCTCCTGCAACTGTATCTCAATCAGAGTTGCAGTTTATTGAAAAAATTCGCAGAGAAATGCATGAATCGTATGCACAGAAAAGAGAGAGACTGCAGCAGCAGCTCGAACGCAATCGTCAGCACCAGGACGCCACAGCGGAGACGCTGGCAAGTCGTGATCGACTCAAGGTTCCGTCTCGTCGAATCGCGGTAGTGGTTTCTCTGTGGGAAGGCAGTTCTGAGCAAAAAACTGTGCCGATCTTTTTGAAAACAGTAGCCTCTTTACTCCAACAATCAGCCGGCGCTGACGCAGCACTCGATATTTTCATTGTTGCAAACAATGGTGGCGGGAAAACCGCTGAGATTGGAACGGAGTTTGTTCGTCTTCTAGAAAGTGGACTGCGCATGAATCATCCCGAAGTGCCTTTTGTGCGGCAGCATTTTGTTCGTCCGGCTGAAAGCGGAGATTCTGCAACTACTCCCTCGGAGCTCGAAGAGAGCAGCTTTTTCTCGGAATTTGCTCCTGTAACGAAAAACAATAATCGATTCTTTCTGTACACTCAAGAGCATGTGCCGGCAAACCAGGGGAAAATTCGTGCTTTGCGCGATGTAGTTCCACTGCTTGATAGACTTATAATGGAGCGCCGCTATGCGCCTGATGCGGTCCTCCAAATAGATGCTGAGTCAATTTTTGAGATGCCGGCAAAAACGCAAGCACTGATTGCAGCTGGCGACATGAACCCACTCACTGTTCTTTTGCACGAGCTGTTTGTAAATAAAAAAGTCGCGGTAGGAACCAAAGATCGTTTTGTGATTATGGAAGATGCCGAAGTATCAGACTATCCAGTTGGACCAATGCAAGTTGGCTATGAAGCTTTTAATGAAAAACATTTTATAAGCTTGCCAGGCGGTGGTTTGCTTATCCTTCCAGCGGAATACCTTGCTGGTCTGGATACAATAGCGCGATTTATGCCCGGTATTGGTACCGAAGACTATGCCCTTACGAAGTTGTTACAGGCGGATATGGGACCTGATTTTTTAAAGAAAGTGTCTTCGCCTTCGTTCGTGCGTCACCAGAATAGGGCGCCGATAAAACCCGAGGAAGCATTGAGTCAGATGGTAAACTGGCGAAAGCAATCGGCCATGATAGATCGAGTTATGGGGGGGGTGATCTATGGGAAGTTTCACCGCGCTTCCAAGAATCGGTGGGTACTGTTGTGCGCAGGCGGCTCGATGCCTATCTTCGTACCGGGAATACTGTTCATTTGCGGCAAATAGTTATCGATATTCGTCAGGTACATGAAATTATTGAGTTTCTGAATCGTGACTATAGTGATGTGTCTATTGAGCCATTGTTTTCCGGTGGCGAAGTGACCTGGACGAAGCACGATTAGTTGTTTCTTACTTTGTATATTTTCTCGCAGGTATGCTATAACTACATATGGCCAAAAGGAGGTCTATGCAGTACGTAAAAAGGCGTATAAATTCCCTAAAAAATGGTGCTGAAAGCTGGGTGAATGAGCAGCACCAGGGTATCGAGGATTTTCGTCGTAGGAATCTTGAACGGTTGTATGACCGTG
>CAYUUK010000015.1:0-2353 GCA_964447905.1 uncultured Pseudomonadales bacterium
CTGACGCCGCTAACCTATTTTACTAGCCGTTTACACAATTTATTTTACAGACCCTATCGTGGTCTCATTAAATGTGCCGAGTGTGGCTGTCAAATCACTGCTGAAAAGCAAAAAGGACACGTTTACTACCATTGCACCCAGTACAAGGGAAAACACGGTGCAGAATGGCTCAGAGAAGAAGATATTACAGCTCAACTATCTGAATTATTCGAAAGAGTTAAGGTCCCAGATGAAGTCATTGACCGAATTATTACCGACCTACAAGCTCTGCATGACAACAAGATAGAGTTCAAAGATAAAACCGAATCCCAACTGCTCAAAGAACGTGCAAGCATTTCCCAAATGCGTGATCGCAACTATCGAGCTTATCTTCAACAGCGTATTACTGAGGATGACTATGACAAATATGACAGTCAATTCCGTGATGAGTTGGCAGACATAGATGCAAGGCTAGGAATGCTCCAAGAGGCCGATGATCAGTACTTTGTCTCGGCTAAATACATTCTTGAGCTTTCCAAAAGAGCGAAAGAATTATTTGAAAGTTCGAAAATCGAGCAACGACGCCAAATTATCAAACTAGTACTATCGAACCTGACATTAGAGGGTAAAAAACTGCGATATGAAGCGGTAAAACCCTTCGACACAATACTGAATTGTGCTGATAGTCAAGCGTGGCTCCCCCGCGTGGATTCGAACCACGAACCTTGAAGTTAACAGCTTCCTGCTCTGCCATTGAGCTACGGGGGATTGTTAACGATCAGAGGCCAATTATACCGAATGATGCAGAAATTGCCCAGGGGAAATTGGAAGTTTGCGGTGCAGCGGAAATTAACGAACCGTTGCTTCCTCTTGGATTCCAAGTGTTTGCATGGTCTCAGTTATGAGCGCCAAGATTTCGAGGAGGTTCAGATCATCGTCACGTAGGGCTTGCAGAATTTGGTGCGGCGTAAGCGTGTCTTCCCCAATTTCAGCCGCGTTCTCTGTAAAGTAGACTTGCTGCCCAGCTTCCTGGCCCGCCTTTTTACAGCTGGCTATTTGTTGTACAAGATAGGTTTGCATCTCTGCATCGATAAATGACATATTTCCCTATATAAACAGAAAACAAGATGCTGCACAAGGTGTGCTCTTTTTACTCCAAAAAGTCCTGCAATCGCTTCCGCATACTCGGATGGCGCAGTTTTCTTAGTGCTTTGGCTTCGATTTGGCGAATGCGTTCGCGGGTCACACCGAATTTTTGGCCGACTTCCTCGAGGGTCATTGGGCGGCTGGAGTTGAGACCGAAGCGCATGCGCACTACTCTGGCCTCACGTTCGGTAAGCGTATCGAGTACGTTCTCGATGTCTTCTTTGAGCATGCGGTTGGCAGTGGCGTCGTATGGTGTAACTTGGTTTTCGTCAGCGATAAAGTCACCGAGGAAGGAGTCACCGTCATCTCCAATAGGCGTTTCCAAAGAGGTGGTTTTTTGGGAAATCTTGAGAATCTCGCGGACTTTTTCTGGATCAAGGTCCATTTCATCCCCAATTTCTTCTGGGGTGGGTTCGCGACCGAGCTCTTGCATAAGCTGGCGCGAGATACGCATGAGTTTGTTAATCGTTTCCACCATGTGTACCGGAATACGAATCGTACGGGCCTGATCGGCAATAGCGCGGGTAATAGCCTGGCGAATCCACCATGTGGCGTAAGTGGAGAACTTAAACCCTTTGCGCCAGTCATACTTCTCTACAGCGCGGATGAGACCTTTGTTTCCTTCTTGAATGAGGTCTAAGAACGTCATGCCGCGGCCAATGTACTTTTTGGCAATCGAGACGACTAAACGGAGGTTGGCATCAATGAGCTCTTGTTTAGCTTCGGGGCTACCGGCTTCGTTGCGCTGTGAGATATCAATTTCTTGGGTTCGGTTCAAGAGAGGCACGCGACCAATTTCCTTGAGGTACATGCGGACTGGGTCCGACACGCGAGAGCTCTCCATGGCCGCGAGCTCTTCGAGCTCTTGCTCCATTTCGGAGAGTTCGTTATCTTCCTCTTTTGGTTGGGAGATGCTTTCGAACACGTCAATCTCTAAGGTATAGAGGGTGTCATAGAAATCATCAATCTCTTCAATGTGGCGCTCAGGCTCTGGGATGAGCTCTAAAATGTCACTTTGCGCAATGTGTCCTTGGGCTTGGGCGCGTTGCAACAACAAATCAAGTGCTTTAGAAAAGGGAATTTTTTTTGACATGAATGAGAAAATCCTCTAACGGTATTTTTGGATACGTTTTGTATTCGGAACGTTTTACAATTATACCGATTTTCTGAGGGATGTGAAGCGGGAGATCCTTTTCTCTGTGGTGATTTCATGAATATGTTATTCTTT
>CAYUUK010000015.1:2453-14730 GCA_964447905.1 uncultured Pseudomonadales bacterium
GAGGGCGTAGTGGCAGGAGAATATTGGGACCAGGCAGCCCATGCTGCTTGGAAAGAACGCAAGTCTGAGGAGTGGTATGCCCCTTGGATTGCTATTGCTTGGATGAAAGCATACTTGCAAAAAGAAGGAGAACCGATGATCGAAGAATTTGGCCGTGCCCCACTCCCCACGGAATTTGGTGACTGGACCTACATTGTGTACGGTGACTGGACCGATGGTCAGCACCACGAAATGCTGGTGTTTGGAAATATTACCGAAGAAGCTCTTGGCGATGGTGAAGATGTTTTAGTGCGTATGCACTCCTCTTGCCGCACCAATGAGGCGTATCACGCCATTAACTGTGAGTGTCGCAAAGAACTGCACGAGGCTATGCAGCTTATTCAGAATGAGGGGCGCGGAATTATTGTGTACTTAGAACAAGAAGGTCGTGGCACCGGAATTGCTGGGAAATTAGCGCAGCTGAACGGTATGTTTGGTTGGCAGGAGGGCGCCATCGAACAAAAGCGAGATCCTGTAACCGGATGTCGTATTGACACCGATCGGGCATACAAAGATGCCGGCTACCCTTCCGAAAGTCGAGACTTTACTGTTGCCGGAGAAATGCTCCATAAAGTGGGCGTGAAGTCGGTTCGTTTGTTGACCAACAATCCTCGTAAAATTGCCGGGATTGAGGCAGCGGGTATTCGCGTTACCCCAGTCGGCATTCACATTACACCAGACAACGAAATTATTGCCAGCGACTTGAAATCAAAAGCTGAAAATCTTGGTCATGCCATTACGGAAGACGAGTGGAGTTTTGCGGGATCTGAAAAATAAGCCAATAAGGAGCCACAGAGTATGGAAAGTGTGCATCTCGTTCTTATTTGTGGTGGCAGTGGTTCCGGGAAGTCCTATTTTGCCCAGTATTTTCAAAATGCCGCTGTGCTTTCCACCGATGATTTCTATGTTGGCAAAAGCCGAATGACTGCACCGTACAATTTTGATGTTCCCGAAGCCTTTGACTTTGACGAACTCGAATCAGCGGTGCACGATTTGTTGGGTGGAAAGTCAGTCGAAATTCCAGTGTACGAACCAGCTATTTCTGAGCGTGTTGGCCAGAAGCGCCTTGAGCCCGCCAAGTATGTGATCGTTGAAGGTATTTTTGCGTTTCACTCGGAGTACTTACGAGAACACGCGGTTCTCAAGATTTTTCTTGATGTACCTGCGAGTGAACGGATTCGTCGTCGCATAGAACGAGATACCTGCAAAGGTCGTAACTGTGTAGCTACATTACGTCATTCTCTTGTCGTTGAAGAAGAATATGATCGTTGGGTTGAGCCCCAGAAGAAATGGGCTGATGTTATTTTTCCAGGCTAAGCGTGTGGTTCATTCTAAATAGTCAAGAAAAATCTAGCGAAAAGCGGTATGATACTTTCCTCATTGAAAGAGTGAAGTATGTCACAGACCGCTATTCCATTTAAATTAGTTCTCGATGTTGATGAAACATTAATAGATAGTACCGAAAGGCATCACCGTTTTCTTGAACAGACCGGTAAGTTGCTTGGCTGGGAAGACATGCCAAACTACGAGCAGTTTCTTGAACTCGGTGGTTCTCACGGTGCTTTCGGCAAATACCCAGGTTACCTGGAGTTAAATGCTCATATGTGCAGTGCCGAGTGGTTTAATAAAGATCTTGTTCCGATTCAGGCTGCGCAAAAAGCGGTCTCCTCCTTGGAAGAGTTCGTAGCTTTCTATTTGACAACGCGTCCAGAGAGTATCAGTCGGCTAACCGCTGAAGAACTGCAGCGAAATGGTTTTCCTCAACGAGAGGTTATTTGCCGACCACCAAAAATTCCAGTGGAAGATACCTCACAGTGGAAGCTTTCAGTTCTCCAAAAGAAAGCACGCGAGTTGAATCAACGATTGATCATGATTGACGATAGTGTTTCTATGCATCACGCCATTATTGACGCGAACGATCCACTTGTGGGCACTTTGCTCTACGCCGGTTTACGAACGCCGCGTGGAAATGGTGCCGTAGATTGGGATCAAGTTCTTGAGGATTTTGCTGACAAGACGAAAGCGTTTTTAGCTTTGCGTTGTGAGGTGTTGTAGCTCGCGCTGCAGTTTTTGGAAGCGTTGTTCTTCTTGCTCGTTGAGTTCGTCTTTGAGTTCTAAAACGCCGATTTCACTGCTTATCTCACTGAGGCGCTTTTTCTTCCAACGTTGCTGCAGTTGAGTAACTGTGACACGAAGTTCGCGATCGATCGTTTTCGGCTCCACCGGGAATTCGGCAATATAGAGTGTCGACACAGTTTCTTGCAGTTCGTCGGGAAGATGAGCGGTGAAGGTCGCCAGCTCAAACGTTTCATGGTTACTGTGCCACTCGAGCAGGTGTTCTAAGATGCGGCGTAAACGCAGTTCTGTTACCCACTCTGCGGAAAGCGTCATGTTGGCCGGAAGGGGTGATCTGAGCAGGATCTGCAGAAGGTACTCGCCAAGAGTATCGGAGCTGCTTTCCTCTTCTTGTTCGGTTTCGTCCTTTGGGTCAGATGGCGACTGGCGGTGTTGTTGCAGTTGAGACTGAGTATGTTTCTTTTGCGTTGCTTCCCACTGCTCTTCAATGATAGTTTCTGGAATCTGGAGTCGCTCAGCCAGCTGTTTGAGGTAGAAAGCCCGTTCTACGGCATGATCGATAGTGAGGAGGAGTTCGAGGAGTGTGTTGGTAACTGTTTTTTGTCCTTGCGCTGTGCCCATGTCTTGCTGGGCGATGGTCGTGTCCAAAATGTATTCGAAAGCCGATGTGTGGTCTTTAATCATTTCTCGCCAGCCTTTGGGGTCTGTTTTGGCGAGTTCATCAGGGTCTTTTCCACCCTTGAGCGGAATTACACGCAGCGAAACCGGGAATGGTTGCACGAGCTCAATAGCGCGGCGGGTGGCTTTAATACCAGCGCTGTCTGCGTCGAGGGCGAGGTAGATGGTTTTTACGGTGCGCGCCATAATCCGAATTTGCTCTTCGGTGAGCGCCGAGCCTTTAATGGCGACAATATTGCGCACATGAGCTTGTGTAGAAGAAAGTACGTCGAGTTCACCCTCGGTGACAATGACGGATTCTTTTTCGCGAATGGCATCGAGGTTTTGCCAGTATCCAAACAGTAAGTAGCGCTTGTGATAGATATCAGTTTCTGGTGTGTTGATGTATTTTGCTTCTTTGGCATCGGGGTCCAAAACTCGACCAGAAAATCCCACCACGCGCCCGCGGTGATCATGCAGCGGGAACATAACTCGTCCGCGAAAACGGTCATAGACTCCCTTTTTGCCCTGAATTGCTAACCCCGCATTGATGACATCGTTGGGGTGATAATTTTTTTTCTTGGTGAGGTAGTTAACGAGTCCATCCCACTTATTGGGTGAAGCGCCAAGACCGAATTGTTTTACAGCACTCCCTTGTACTCCTCTTTTTTTGAGATATTCACGGGCTTCTTTTCCCAGCGCGTGCTCAGTGAGCAAATAGGAGTAGTATTTTTGTGCGAGTTCAAGCAATTCAAACAATTTTTGACGTTCTTGTTCTTTGGGATCTTTCCAGTCTTGCTTGAGTTCTACTCCGGCGGCTTCCGCGGCGGTTTGCAGTGTTTCTGGGAAAGTGAGTCGATCATACTCTTGAATAAAAGTAAGCACATCGCCTTTTCGACCACAGCCAAAGCAGATAAATCTCTGGAGTTCAGGGGAAACAAAGAACGACGGTGTTTTTTCACTGTGAAACGGACAGGTAGAACGAAAATTCTTGCCGGATCGCTCCAGTTTGATGCGATTTCCGACAACTTCAATAATATCGAGTTTCTCTTTGATCTCTTGAATTTGTGACACTATCGACATTGTACTTGTTTTGGGTTTACTATGGAACGAGAGAAAACATAAGGCATCAGTATGAAAATTGGCGTGTTTGATTCTGGTATTGGCGGGTGGAGCATACTGGCACAGGTGTTGCACGATAATCCTGATCACGAGTTTGTGTACTTGGCGGATCAGCGCTACGCTCCCTACTCCGAAAAATCACTAGCCGAGCTTCAAGCCATATGTGCTAGAAATGTGGATATACTGATGAGTTTTGATTGTGAGATGATCATCGTGGCGTGCAACACGGCTACAGTGATGACGATTGGTGAGCTTCGCCGTCGCTATCCCGGTGTGCCGATTGTGGGCACTGAGCCGGCTGTGAAACCAGCCAGCGAGCAGTTGCCTCATCAGTCAGATGTGGTGGTGCTGGCTACGAAAAATACCGTGGAGAGTGCTGCCCTCTCCAATCTGCTTCAACCGTACCAGCGGCGAACGCGGTTTCACCTCGTTGGGTCGACAACGCTCGTGCAGGCCATTGAGGCACAAAACTGGCAGCACGTTGCGCTTGAGGTACAGATACTCCTCTCTCCTTTTAAGAAGATTGATGGACTGGTATTGGGGTGTACGCACTTCCCACTCATACTCCCTGAACTCGAGGCATATTTTTCTGGAGCAGGACTCCCGCGCATATTTTTGCCTAACCAGGGTGTGAGTAGGCGTGTGCTGCAGGTGTTGTCTGAGGTGGATGTGTCTACAGACAAGCAGCGTTCCGGGAAAGTATCTGTGCCGGTGAGGCTTCTCTCATCAGCCGAAACTGAGTTGGAACCCCTATGGCAATCCTTGCAAGACAGACTGAAATTACAACTCAATTTTGATACACTACCCAGAGCATGAAACTGCATTTTTTAACTGGTAATCCCTTCAAAATTCAAACCGCAGAGTTCGCCTGGGCGGCGCATGATGTTGAGATTGTGCCGGTCACGCTTGATTTGCCCGAAATTCAGGCTCACAGCTCAGTAGAAGTGGCTCGCCACTCGGCTGAGAAAGCGGCGCAGCTGTTGCGGGCACCGGTGATACGCGAGGATCACGCGTTTCATATCCCTGCTTTGGGTGGGATTCCCGGGCCGTACATGTCCTATTTTGAACGGAACTTGCCAGCAGAGAGTGTGTTGCGATTGTTAGAAAATGTGGAGGATCGTTCAGCGTACTTTGAACTCGGACTCGTCTATGTTGATCCACATGATGATGTTCGCTACGAATTTGTACACCAAGTGCCGTTCCAGATTGTTGCGGAGCCGCGTGGCTCACTGCCAGAGCTCGCACTGGGCAAAGACGGTGAAGACTTTGCTGGATGGTCGCCAATCTTGCAGTTGGTTGGTGAGTCTGGCACTCTCGCGGAGGCGCCTCCCGAAGATCGACTGAAATACTTTACGGCGAATTTTGACGCCTTAGCCAAAAAACTCTTTTAAAAAACAGTACTCGAGAAAAGAAAGGTTGCATGCTAACACTCCCCCCTGGCGTAGAAATAATTGAGCGTTTGCGTCCTGGTGCAAAAGCCCTCATTGTGCACGAAGGGAAAATTCTGCTGGTAAAAGAAAAACTCGTTCGCAATGGGAAAGAAATGGTCATTTATGATTTTCCAGGTGGCGGGATTGAGCCGGGTGAGTCACTGCAAGAGGCCGTTGTTCGAGAAGTTTTTGAAGAGATTGGTATCCAGATTGTGCCGGAGCGGATTGTGGGTGCCTGGGATTTTGTGATTGATAACAGTCAAGATCGCCGCAAAGGTGTGCAGATAATTTGCATTGCCTTTGAGTGCCGAGTAGACGGTACAATACAGACAGATTTTTCTGGCAATCCAGCTGAAGAAGATATCTTCGATGTTGTCTGGATGACTCCACAGGAAATTCTAGACTCTCATCCACAGGTGTGCGAGTACCCCGGGATGTTGGAGGCTGTGCGCAGCGTTCAGCGCACCTAAAACGAAACAGAGGAAGTATGTTACAAGGAACCGAAAAAATACTGGTGGTGTATGCCTCGATTTCGGGAAGTACCCAGCGTGTGGCTGAACACCTCCAGCAACACGTGCAACAGCGTTTACCGAATGCCCAGGTAGATCTGCTCGACATGCTTGTGGCGAATCCAGAGGAGTTTGCCGAGTATGATTTTGTGTTTATGGGTGCTTCAACCTATGACAATGGCTTGAATCCCTTTGGAGAAGTGTTTGTAGTGAGTTTGGCTGGTCGAGAACCAGAGCAGATGTGGGCTGGTGTGCCGTTTGCTATTTTTGGGCTTGGTGACTCGAGTTATTTAGAGTTTTGTATGTCCCCAGATATTCTCAAAGAGTGTGCTGAGAGTCACGGGGGTGTGGTTTATGACCCACTTTTGCGAATTGATGTGCTGACGCAAGAATGGGACGAACAACAAACGATGACCGCTGAGTGGGCGGATCATTTTATTGCAGCGTAAAGCGCCAGAGTTTTTCTTTTGCTGTGGAGATCCCAATCCGCGGAGTGTTCACGATTTCGAGAGTATTTTCCGTTGGTGGTGAGTTTTCGATCCATATTTCTGGTGAAGTTACCAGATCTTTGTTCGTATCTTGCTGAGTAAGACCGAATGCTTGGCAGAGTTTTGCTGGCCCATTCGTGAGCTCGGATGGTTTTTTGTTTTTTCGTGTTTGGAGCATTTCGTCAATTCCGTCGAGCGACTGAACTGCGCGAATGAGTACTGCCCCTGGCCCGGTTTCGTCATGCGCAACCACGTTCATGCAGTGGTGCATGCCATAGGTAAAGTACACGTACGTGAAACCTGGAGTGCCAAACATGGGTTGGTTTCTGGGTGTTGGGCCACGGTAGGCGTGGGAAGCTGGGTCATCGCTGCCAGTATAGGCCTCGACTTCGGTGATGATACCGGACAGTCGGAGTGTATCTCTGTGGACTACGAGGGTTTTGCCGAGGAGGTCGCGCGCCACACGTACCGTGTGGCGCGCGAAAAACGCTCGTTCTAATCGAGGATGCTCCAGAGATTCGTTCATAGCCTGATTGTAGCAGCAGCGATTTCTTACTGTTTCCTTACTCTTTTTTTATGGTTCCTTGATGACTTTTGTTTATAGTGGCAAGTAATCAACAAAAAACAACTAGAAAGTAGGTATGGGAATACTCGAATTTATTGTAGGAATCATAATCTTCCTTCTCTTGGTCAACTTTGTTTTGGCTGTGGTACCTGTTCCACGTGGAATCGCCGGTACGCTTGTCGCGTTACTGATTCTCTACTTGGTATGGTCACTCGTATTTTAAATACGCTTTTACCAACCAACAAAAAGAGATTTTGGAAAGGAGTAAGCAATGCCGTACAGTTCCCTTGATGAGCTTCCAGAGTCGGTTTCCGACAACTTACCTCATCACGCACAAGAAATATATAAGGAAGCGTTTAATAGTGCTCACGAACAATATGACGGTGATGAAGAACGGTCACACCGGGTGGCTTGGAGTGCGGTGAAAAACTCCTATCACAAGAACACTGCGGGTGAGTGGGTAAAGGATCAAGATGAGTAGCATGAGCATTCTTTTCCCCAGTGTTAACACGCTTCAGAGAATTGTTCCGAAGCACACCGAACAGAGAAAAAGAAAGGTCCGACTATGGCAGACAACGCCTATTTACAAAAACTACAATCTCAGTGGGAGCAGTTGCAAGCTGATTGGCAGAAGCGCCAGGCAGAAATGAAAGAATCAGCGGCTGATTCCGAGATTGAGCAACAAATGGAAGACATGCGTCAAGAGTTTGACAATGCCACCGACAAAGCTGGTGACCAACTCCAAGAATGGGGTGACCAGATGCAGGCGAAAATGGAAGACGTTCGCCGAAGCTGGAGCAAGTAAGCGTACTTTCTCGGCTTGAGTGGGCGGGCCGGGCTTTGCCCGGCCCGCCCACTTCCCGACTTCCTACCACCTCTTTCCCTACTCTCACAGAGCTTCTTGATAAGTTCTCTCTCAGTTCCTTACAAATTTTTCTCGACTTGGCTGGTAGAATGCACCAGTGAAGCAATTTCTTTCTTCAACCGTCTACAAAGATGTCCTCAATACAGTTTCCGACTGTATTTTTATTCTTGAGCTCGATACTTTGAAAATCGTATTCGCCAATGAGGCAGCGCATGAATTTTCTGCTGCGGTACTCGGTAAGCGCATTCAGTCAAACAGTACAGTGAAAAGCCTTTTTAAGAGTTATGCTGTTTTTCATGACGAAAAAAATACTCTATCCTTGAGCTGCTGAATAAAAATTCTTTTGGAAAATTTGATAAAGCCACACGTTTTGTGGCCCGAAGCTCAAAGAGCGCACCAAAGATTCGATTACGATATCAGCTCTTTCATGAGGATGAGAATGTTGCCAGTGATATTTTGACGTACGGGGTGATAAGTATGCGTCGTGTCCATCGCACAGAATTGATTCGCAAGAATACGCAACTGTTTATTAAGACTATTGGTCACGAGCTTAAACAACCGCTCGGTCTCATCAAGGCATATACCTACTATCTTGAGCGACACTTTTCTAAAAATACCTCGAGCGCTAGCAAATACCCCAAAAGCATTAATAACCAGATAAATATTGTGGTGCAGATGCTGAATGATGTGATTGATAACTCGAAAATTTCTCTGCAGTCGCTACAAATACAACCAGAAGAAGTTGAGTTTACACATATAGTGAGAGATTTGGTCGAAGACATGAAAACTGCTGACCATCGTCGCGATTTTCAGTTTATCTCTCGCGGATCAGTTAGAGCGTATATTGATCGAGCCAGAATTTCCCAAGTGATTACAAATTTATTGCTCAACGCCATGAAGTATTCCAAGGAGTGCTCACCAATTACAGTAAAACTGAGTTCGAGCCGAAAGTGGATCACACTGAGTATTCAAGATGCGGGTGTTGGCATCGATCCAGAAGAACTCCCCTTTATTTTTGAACCATACTTTCGTTCGCAGAAAGTAAAGAAGAAGGCGCGAGGCCTTGGACTGGGTCTAGCGCTCGTGAAAGAAATTATTGAGCAGCACAATGGCACAATCACCGCTGAAAGCGAGCTCGGAAAAGGGTCTACTTTCATCATTCGATTACCTCGACATAAAGCTACCTCTTCACCGTAAGCAGTAGACTCAT
This sequence comes from uncultured Pseudomonadales bacterium, assembly GCA_964447905.1. Classification (GTDB taxonomy): domain Bacteria; phylum Patescibacteriota; class Microgenomatia; order UBA1400; family UBA1396; genus JAJOJK01. Next base: position 11,415 of record CAYUUK010000015.1, read on the forward strand.
ACAGCTCTTACTTGGTTCTTACGGAAAATGCCTTTCTTTTTGGTAGTATACGTATACAACAAGCTACAACTGAGAGTTATGGAACGAATTGCAATTTTTGACGACGACGAAGATCTGGTACAGATACTTGAAGATATTTTGACCGACGAAGGATATGAAGTAATCACATTTCATACACCCCCAACAGTAGAGATGGTTGCCGATCTATCCACTGATGCCTGTTTGGTCGATGTTTGGTTTGGGGATGAGCCCAAAGGAGTCGAGTTTGTACAAGAGCTCAAAAAGAAGAAGAACGAGAGCAACTTCCGTCTCTCGTGTGACATATACGTTATGTCTTCAGACCCCGATTCACGCTCTTTAGCACACTCGCCGTATATTCGACGCTTTTTCCAAAAGCCGCTCGATTTTTCTCAGATTGTGTCTCTCTTGAGTCAGTCAAAGAGTTTCTAACAAAGAGTTTCTAAATTATTTGGGCTTTTTTTCCGAAAGCATATACCCAAATCCTCGAATGGAGTGAATGAGTTTTGGCTGTGTTGAGTCGATTTTTTTACGCAAATACCCAATGTACACATCTACTACTCGCGTTTGGATATCTGGGCTACTTTTCCAGATGCGGGAAAGAATCATTTCTCGAGTAAGTACTTGGTTGGGATTCTCCATGAGGTACTCCAAGAGTTTGTACTCTTGAGCTGAGAGTTGAATGCTCTTCTCGCCTCTTTTGACGGTATGCGTTTTTTGATCGAGAGTAAGTGTATTGAGTTGAAGCAGATACGTGTCCTGACTCGTGGAGCGGGTGCGTGCGTGAAGACGGGCCACCAGTACTTCTGGACTGACTGGCTTCGTAATATAGTCGTCTGCTCCGAGGTTCAGGCCAGTGGCTACCGATGCAGGTGTATCTTCACCGGTTACCATGATGACCGTGATTTCTGGACTTTCCTGTTTTATTTGCTCACATAATGAGCGACCATGGATGTCGGGAAGATTCAAATCGAGGAGCACTACTTCTGGCTGTACTTTGCGAACGAGTTTCAAGCCTTCAGTACCCGTGTAGCAGGTGTATACTTGATGGCCTTCTCCAGTGAGAACGTCGCTCATGTATTGAGCCATGTCTGTGACGTCTTCGATAATCACAACTGTTTTGTGCATATCTCTATTGTACCGTCACCTCAAGTGTAATCAGGAGCAAAAGTGTGTAAAAATATATTTTTTTGTAAGAAAAAAGTAAGAATTTTGTCGGGGTTGCGTAAAGTGCCTTACAATCTACGCTTCCCTTTGTTACGGTGAGCATAGTTATGGAATTTCATGTTGTTGGTGAGTACTACGTTGATATTGATGAACAAAGGCAGCTTCGCATCGCTGGGCCGGGAAATCATCTCTTTCTTGGTTTTAGCGTAGTTACCGAAGTGGTGGATGTTTCCATTTCTGAGTACACCGTGGACCATGGGCACGTTGTAGTGAAGCTCGTTTTTTCTGCTGATCAAGTTCGTATTTCCTATCCACTTGTTTGTAATATTCGCACGCTTCGCACCTACACGGAAGGCGCTCAGCCGCGACTGACATATCAAGATTTGGCCCAGCAGGAAATTGATGTATTGCTTCCGAAAGAAATGGAAGAGTACTCGAAGGGTTCAGTGCAGGGTCTCCGATTTCTGCGCCGTTTTAGCGAAGGAGACCAAGAACGTTTTTACGGTGCCTCGCTCGAGGTGGCTGGCGACTACACAGTAGCACTCGACTCTGGGGATATTGTTCTGAGCGGTTCTCAGCCACTGGAGTTACTTATTCGCACCGAGACAAACATTCCCACTGAGTCAAAGTTTACTGCCCCGATTTTTCGACCTGAGAGTCTTGTGCTTACTTCTCTGCCAGACAGTATCCAACAACTCTATGAGGAAGCCGGTCAGCATATTGCTTACTTGGTCACTTCGCGCAAGACAAGTAGTTTTGAGTATGGCACGATTTTCCCGCGGGACTGGATTGAAGCAGCGCAACTCGGTGTGGGTGACTTGAGCACCGAAACGATTGATTTTATGTATGAGCAGTCACTTAAGCACGTTGATGAATCAGGCCAAGGTTGGCATGAGGACATCATTGGTGAGTATCGGTATTTGTCGCAAGATGCTGAGCATGTTGATCGCAAAATGATTGATATTGAGCCACTGTATATTTTGGGTATGGAGCGGGTTTCCCGACAGTTTCTTTTGCAAGAGGACACTGCTCGCAAACTGCGGGCCATTGGCCGCTATATTGTGAGTCAAGCGGAGAGCCGCGATGTCATCACATTTAAAAAGCGGGGTGCCGAAGACGGTGAAGAATACCATGAGGTTGGCAACTGGCGTGATAGCTTAGCAGCATTTCCAGAGCAAAAGCCGCCAATTGCTCCCTATGACGTGAACTGCATTTTTTACCCTGAAGCACTGAGTATGATTCTGCGCTTTAGTGATTTTTTTGGTTTTGAAGAAACGAGCCACTTGCAAAAACTTATTGCTCAGTGGCAACAGCAAAAGAATCGTTTTTTGGTCTTTTTTGCTTCGAACCTACGCGGCTACTCGCTCGCTTTACACGGTCCAGATTTAGCACCACTCTCAGTGGCGCATCTTGATGAATCGTATGATTTGTACTATGGTCACCCGTCGCTCGAAGATACACTGAGTTTTGCGGATCGTATATTGTCTGAGAAGTATTTTTACACGCCCGTAGGCCCAATCTTAGTTGCGGCAACCACCGAGGCGCTGAGTGAAAAGCACTATCACGGAAAAGTTATTTGGCCCAAACAAGCGGCGTTTGCGGTGGCTGGTTTATCGAGACAGTACCGTATAGGTTTGCGTGCAGGTTGGCCGCGTCTAGTTATGGATCATCTCTATGATGCCATCACCCAAACGGCAGAAGCCTGTTTTCGGGGTTGGGAAGAACTCGGTTCGGTAACAGAACTGTATTACTATGATCGCGAAGAAGATCGCGCTCGTTTTTATCTCGATCAGGAAGGCATCGAAGGGCAAATGAGTATGATTCAGTTGTGGTCGGCGGCGGGCTGTCGGCGAATAATTCGTGAGTATGTGCGGGTGCGCTCTCTGCACTCTGAGCACTTTACTCCCTAAATGATACTTTCACTCCACCTGAATAGTTTACGCCGATCTTAGTCTCTGGCCTGCTCGACAAACTCGGTAATGACTCGCTCGTACGCCTTGAGATAGCTGTCAGTCATGGTGTGGTAGTTGAACAGGAGACGAGCTCGTTGGGCCACGTACTCCCGATCAAGCTCTAAGCACTCTTCCACAAGGTGATAGGCTTCAGTAAAGTCTTCTACCAATATACCGGT
>CAYUUK010000015.1:14830-25771 GCA_964447905.1 uncultured Pseudomonadales bacterium
AAGGTGATAGGCTTCAGTAAAGTCTTCTACCAATATACCGGTGCGGTGGTTCTCTATGATTTCCGACATTGATCCGCGTCTCACGGCAATTGTGGGTGTTCCACAGTACGCTGCTTCGAGAACAGTGAAGCCAAAGGGTTCACGGAAGTTGGTGGGGTGCAAGTTTATGGCGGCATTGGAGAGGAGCTTTGTTTTTTCAGCCATGCCGATTTCTCCCAGAAACTCTACTAGCGGGTTTTCCATGAGTGGTTTGAGAACTTCATCAACGTACTCAGAGCCTAAGTGATCCACTTTTCCAGCAACTTTTATGGGCATTTCCAAACTTATAGCCAGTTCAATGGCCTTGTCCGGGTTTTTCTCTCGATCCAGTCTTCCCAGAAAACAAGCGTATTTTTCAGGTTTCGTGACAAGAGGAAACTCCTCTGGATCAAGGCCATTGTACGCTGTGCCCACATATTCGAGATCAGGATTGGGTTTCTGTTGATTGTTGGAAATGGAGATAAAGTGTAAGCACTGTCGCTGCTCGTAGTACTCCATATCGTCTAACGTGAACATGCCGTGCAGGGTGGTGACGTTTGGGAGGTGTTGGAACTCAGTTAAGTCAAAACCGTGCGAGTGAATAATGTTAAACTCATGGGCCCGTTCGCGTAATAGCTCATTGGTGTAGGCCTCGATGTCCTGCAGTTTTTCAACGATCTTTTCTTGTTCTTGTTTTGTTTTGCCAAAGAAAAGGTGTTTGTCACAGATGGGTACGAGTTCACACTCCACTTCTGAGTCACCAGTGGCGAAGAGGGTGACTTCATGTCCCTTTTCCAGCAGTCCTTTAATGAGGTAGTAGATAACGCGTTCGGTCCCGCCGTACTTCTTCGGAGGTACCGGCACAAAGGGACTCGAGATCATAGCGATTTTCATAGTACGGGTAGTATGACTCAAGTATTGTAAGAATGGGGTAATAGTTCTTGAGGTAAGCGCGAGAATGTCCGCTTCACTTGCGCACGTCTGATAAGAAAGTTCTCATTGAGGTGGTAAAATTTCTTCGATGAACCAACACATCAAATGCATTCAAGCGGCTTGCCAGCGGCTCGGTATTCGGTATGAACATATTGGTCGGAGTGGGGTGTTTCTGCGCTGTTGGATCAATGCTCAGCCGTACACCTTTATTGCCAACGAAGTGCCTTTCAACTCGCACATTGTTACGAGAATCACGAGTGATAAGTCTTTTACGAGCGAACTCCTGAAAGACGTCGTCGCTCTTCCGCGAAGTAAGTCGTACATTGATCCAGATTGTGAGCCTGTCTTTCAGCCTTTTCGTGAGTTCTTGAACGTGGCGGAGATTGTAAATGACATCCAGCAGCACTTCTCTTTTCCTCTCGTCATAAAGATGAATAGAGGTTCGCAAGGGATCAATGTATTTAAGTGCTCGAGTGTAGAAGAAATCCATACTGCCCTCCAGCACATTTATGACCGCAGCTCACAGTTTTACGACCATGTGGCGCTGGTGCAGGAGTACGTTCAGATTACCCGCGAGTTTCGGGTGATCGTTTTCCAACAAGAAATCGTGCTCGTCTATGAAAAGGATTTTTCAGAAGCAAAGTTTGTGGGGAATCTCAGCCCGTTTCACTGGGAAGGAGCACACGCCCGCGTGGTTACAGATAGAGAGCTGCAGGACGCGATAGCCTCACACATCAAACCAATCTACTCAGAGCTTGATCTGCAGTACGGTGGCCTAGACGTGGCCATCGATGCACATGGAAAAATGTGGCTGTTTGAGATCAATACGCAGCCAGCATATAACTACCTGGTTGCCGATGAAGGAGAGGAAGTTCTGGTGGAGATGTATAGCAAAATACTGAATGCTATTTCCGTGCCTCTGAGTCGAGAATGAGCGCAATTCGAATTTGAAGCTCTCTTTTCAATTTTGAGTTTTCAAAAGCTGCTCTATAGCGGTCGCGGTATGATCCGCGTATTTGAAAGTGCGAGGGACTGAAGAGCTCACGGATCGTCGAAAGATATTCACTAATGATTTCTTGTTCTATATTTCGTGGAAGACTTAAATGTTTTTTGAAATGAGGGTGTTTTTTTCTTGCTTCTTCGAGAAGGCTCCTTATTTGCTTTAATTCTTCAGTATACGTAGAGAGGATGAGATTATCAATATCTGCATGGTTTTTGTGTTGAATTTTTATCCAGTTGCCCCTGACGTGTTCTGCTAGCCGCTCCAGTGTGGCGTGAAAAGAATTGATAAAGGCTTCTACGTTTGCATATTGCCTAAACTGTTCTCGTTCCCACTGTCCAGTAATAAGAATTTTTTGAATATACTTGTCGAATTTTAGTAATTTTTCTACGCCAAATTTCTCCAACTGAGATGCTACTTTACTCATCTCGAGAGGGAAATCCTTCGGATTGTGGTTAATAGTTATTACTTTCAGAGCTTGAAGCACGCTATCAGGAATGGCATCATTTATTTCTGCTATTTTCCGTTCGGTTCTTTTTTCCTGTATTCCCGGAAATGGCACTTTTTCTAGTACTTGCTGTATTCGTATTTCAGGCATGTGACCTTTTCAGTTCATACTACCTTAAAAATCAAGGTACGGCGATAGTTTCTTACGCAAATCTTACGGCAGTGTCACTCTTCCTTTATATCCCTCTCGTACTCTGTAGTTACTACAAAAAAACACGCAAAGGAGTGCGCATGCCCATTTCCAATTTACGACATCTGTTTCATCATGAACTGGCCGATCTTTCCTCAGCTGAGCATCAAATTACAAATGCTTTGCCCAAGATGATTGCTGAGGCAAGTGATGACAAGCTGAAGTCAGCTTTGTCTGAACATTTAGACGTTACCAATCAACAGCTTTCCCGCCTGGATACCATCGCCCAAGAAATTGGACACGAAATGGCAAGCGTGGAGTGTGTAGGTATGAAAGGTATTCTCTCTGAAGGTAAAAAAATGCTGCAAGAGATCTCTGATCCTGATACAAAAGATGCAGCGATCATTTCTGCCGCCCAGCGTGTAGAGCACTACGAAATTGCCGCGTACGGTGCAGCGGTAGCCTACGCCAAACAGCTGAACTTAGGCAATGTGGTTGATCTTTTGCAACAAACACTTTCTGAAGAGACAGAGGCCGATAAGAGTCTGACGAAACTCGCTACAGGAGGATTCTTCAGAGGTGGCGTGAATGAGGACGCGGCTGAGTAAAGGTAGTTTCGAATACTCGAGTTCTCTCTGGGAGGCAAGAGAAAATTGCCTCCTAGAGATTTTTGTTGTGCCGTACGCCAGCGCTCCAGCTTTGGAATTTGCCGGGTGAGGAGCCAAGCCAGCCATTTTGGCATGCCGTTTTCGCTCATTTTTTCCACGCAGAAACGCTGCATTTCTTGCGCGCTTGTAAAGTTTCCTACAAACTTCCCGTCGGCATAGCAGTAGCTACAGTACTTTTCGCTCCGGGAGCCGTCTTTTTCTGTACCGCCGTGCTGGGGATCTTGTTTCAGCGGCATTCCGCAACTTTGACACATTTGTGGCATTGCTCTCCTCTCACTACTCCCTATTTATGCTTGAGTAGAGGGTATTTTAAATATACCATTTTTTACTGCGTGAGCTCAGCCTTGTACAGAGACTGTGCTTCTTCTAAGAGTTCACCGAACACTTCCCAGTCAATATCCTCAAATGTTTTAAAACGGATACAGCTTTTACCGATACTAGCTTTGAGACGATCTTGGTATTTTTCAGTAATGTATTTTCCGTCTTCTGTACAGATTACGTAGACCGCGAGCGAGTTTTTGTTGTTTCCGAGGCCGACTGTGAACCAATCCCCTTCTCGACCAGAAGCATAGCGGTAGTGATACTTGCCGTACCCTAAAAATTTCCCCTCGCGGTATGGTTCGAGTTTGGGAGCATGTTTTTGGATGTGGGCGTGTAGTTTTTTCAATTGTGAACGGCGAGGTTCATCAATTTCATCGAAAAATGAAGAGATTTCTGTGTTTGGCATAAGAGCAGTATACAAGCAACTTAGGAATTGATTTGTTATTTTTTCGTTTTTTTTGTACAGTAGAGTGCTCCCATGTCACCAAAAAGACCGACGCTCACCACTGCCAAGCATGCGCTCAAAGAACACTTTGGGTACGAGTCATTTCGGCCGCTGCAGAAAAAGGCGATTCGTGCGGTTTTGGCCGGTCAGGACACCTTCGTGTTGATGCCGACCGGTGGTGGGAAGTCGATGTGTTTCCAGATCCCCGCCGTAATTTTGTCAGGCACAACGATTGTGGTTTCTCCGCTGATTGCCTTGATGAAAGACCAAGTTGATGGTCTGAAAGCCAACGGCATTGCGGCTGAGTACTTGAATAGCAGTCTTGATGCACAGGAGCAGTCGGCAGTTATTGACGCTTTGCTCGAGGGATCGCTTGATTTGCTGTACGTTTCTGCTGAGCGTTTGGTAACTGCTGATTTTTTAGCTCTGCTAAAGAAGATTCAGGTCAACCTATTTGCTATCGATGAGGCGCACTGTATCTCGAGCTGGGGGCACGATTTTCGACCGGAGTACACTCAGCTGTCGCACTTGAAGAGTCAGTTTCCAGGGTTGCCGATTATTGCTTTGACGGCCACCGCTGACCGCACCACGCGCGAAGATATTTTGTCTCAGCTTGAGCTGGATTCCCCGCAAGTGTTGGTAGACTCGTTTGATCGCCCGAATATTTCACTGACTGTTTTGCCAGCGCAAAAGCGCATCGATGCTATCCGCGAGTTTTTGGCCGACAAGCCGAATCAGTCAGGCATAGTCTACTGCTTAACGCGCAAGGAAACCGAGAAAGTCGCCGAGAAAATTGGGAAAATGGGCCACAGCGCCGCCAGTTATCACGCCGGCATGAGCTCAGCTGAGCGCGAGCGCATCCAAAAAAGTTTCGTGCTCGATAAAACGCAAATTATCTGCGCGACAATTGCCTTTGGCATGGGTATCGACAAGTCGAATGTGCGCTGGGTGATCCACTACAATCTGCCCAAAAATATTGAAGGCTACTACCAAGAAATTGGTCGCGCGGGTCGAGACTCCGCGCCGGCGGAAGCGCTGCTCTTCTACACCTACGCCGACTACGAAATGATGAAGCGCTTTTTCGTGGACTCGTCGCAACAAGAACTGCAGCTGGGCAAGTTAGACCGCATCAAAGAGTATGCCGAAGGCGTGATTTGCCGTAGGCAAATTCTCCTCAACAACTTCGACGAAACCTACACCAAAAACTGCGGTAACTGCGACGTCTGCGAAGATCCCTACCCGACTCGCAACGGCACGGCCATCACGAAAAAAGCGCTCGAGGTATTAGACGCAACGGACGCCGATGCCAGCCAAGATGACCTCGTGCGAATTTTGCGCAACGTGAGCGACTCCGTGAACTTTGCCTCGTGGCACTTCTACTTAGCGCAAATGAAAAACCTCGGACTCATTCGGGTGGACTTCAGTCTAGGTTTGGCTTTGCAGATCACTTCGACCGGCCGTGAAGTGTTAGCCGGCAAACGCGAGGTGCGGTTAGTCACCCTCAATGACTTCATGGAGCGCCAAGAAGCGGCCAAAAAATCGGCGCGCTCGGTGAGTCGATCGCGATCAAAACAGAAAAAGGAGTACTACAAAAATCCGCTGTTTGAGAAACTGCGCCAGCTGCGTTTAGAAATAGCCCAGGAAAATTCTCTGGCCGCCTACATGGTCTTTAGCGATGCCACGCTCCTCGAGATGGCCACTGAGAAGCCCCGCAACAAGCAAGAAATGTTGGCCATTTCTGGTGTAGGCGAAGTGAAGTGGGACCGCTATGGTGAGCGTTTTTTGGCGGCGCTGGAGGGTTAGAACGGCAGATCGTCTAAGTCATCATCATTGATTGATGACTTGGGAGACGCTTCTTTTTGTAGGGTGCTCTCTGCATCGCGTTCTGGTTCGTCAGCAAAGTCCGCTTTAAGCTCTTTGAACTCGTTTTCGATATCATCCAGGCGAGTTTTACACTGTTTGATGAGTTCTTTGCCGCGTTTGAGCTTAGTGAGGGCGGCTTCGAGATCGAGGTCGTCTTGCTGGAACCACTCGTTGATCTGATCAATTTCTTTCATGGAGTCGCTGAAGTTAAACTGGGGAGTGTTAGCCATGGGAGGTCCTTTCTGTTTTTTGTACGGTGGAGTCGACGGTGCCGTCGCTGAGTTGTACGGTGAGGGCATCGCCAGTTTGCAACACATCCACACTGCGGACGATGGTGTTTGTATGGTCGCGCACAATACTGTAGCCCTGGCGCAGCTTGAGCGTGGGGTCAGAGAGTGCCAGGTGTTGCGCGCTGGCGCGGAGTTGCTTGCGGTGATTGGTGAGGATTCGCTGGAAGGCCAAGTCGTGCATAGAGTTAAAGTACTGGAGAGACTCGTAGCGTTCTTCGAGGTGCAGCGCAAACGTGCGGGTATTGGAGTGAAAACGACGCTCGGTATTTTTATAGTTTTGAATGTGCCAGCGAATGTCTTTGGTGAGTTGTTGGGTGGTGGTTTTGAGGAATGTGTGGAGCTCGTTGATGCGGGCGGCAAAGCGGGTAGTGAGTGCATCGGTAGTATCGAGCAGGCTTTCTTGTTTTTCCGCAATCAGGAGGTGTACGAGATGGGTGTTTTGCTGCCAGCTGGTGGTGAGTTTGGTCTGGAGCTGCTGGATGAGGTTTTCGGTGGTGTTGATGAGTCTTTGCGAAGCGAGCTCGACTGTCTGCTTCCCTTCTCGCCAGCCGTGGCAGACGACGTTGCCCGCGTCGGTGGGCGTGGAGGCGCGGACGTCGGCAACGAGGTCCGAGATGGTGATGTCGTTCTCATGCCCTACCGCAGAGAGGACTGGAATTCGTGAGCTATAGATGGCCTCAGCCACTTCGCGTGAGTTGTAGGCCTGCAGGCTCTCGAGACTACCACCGCCACGCGTAACCACGATAAGTTCGACATCCGGATGACGCCGGTTCACAAAACCAATGCCGTTCACAATTTCATTAATGGCGTTGATGCCTTCTACCCTACAGTCTACAAAATTCACTTCGATGCCAAATGCTCCAAGATGAGCGCGGAAGTCCTTGAGCGCATCACCGCTCTTTGAAGTGAGCACGGCAATTTTTTCCGGGAACTGCGGGAGTTGGCGTTTGCGCTCTGGAGCAAAGTAGCCTTTGGCTTCAAGTTCTTTTTTGAGTTTTTCGAAGGCTTTTTTGAGCGCGCCCTCGCCGGTTGGGGCGATTTTATCCACGATAAAGCTGTAGCGGCCGTTGGGTTTGTAGAGATTGGCTTTACCAGTAATTTGCACTTGCTCGCCGACCTTGAGGTCAAAGTTGAGTGAGTCTGCTTTAAACTTCCACAGGGCACACGAAAAAATGGCTTTTTTGTTGTTCTTCACTTCCCCCAGGTCAAAATATACGTGGCCACTGGGACCGCGGTTGAGCGAGGTAATTTCGCCCTCCACCGTGACCGTGATCTCCGACAAGATGGTGTTAATAAGATCTAGATACTCGTGGACAGAGAGGACGTGGTTAGGCGGCAAGGGCATGTAGGGGCATTATAGAGGAATTGATATACTACTGATATGCGATTTTTTGAAAAAATGATAAAGAGAGTAGTTCCTAAGAGGGAAAAGAGAAACTTTTTTTCTCTAGCGATGGGTATTCTTTTTTTTCTATTCCAGGTTATGACACGGAGTGATATAGAGACTTTGGGAATATATATGTGCCTACCCTGAATATGTTCGCGCTGAGTTGTCGGATAGAAAACAAGTTGTCCTACAGAAAACCAGTACCATTATTCCTCCAAAATTACACTTCATACGGTTCGCAACTCAAGATGATGTAAAGAATATTACTTCCTTTCTCGTGGCACAGGAAAAAGTAAGTGGTGAGGTTAAGTAACACCGGAATCACAGTAGCAGAGTATACCGAAGACAATTGGCGGCTCATTACCTGGAATGATTACTCTCATTTATAGTTTTATTCGTTGTTATCAGTGGTATTTTCGTCACCAACATCTTTATAAAACTGAATCTCATTTTGCAGGGCCTTTATGAGGAAAAACAAGTCCGTGAGTTTTTCACCAGCAATTGTTACCCATTCTTTATCCGGACGGAAAGTAAAGCTGAATGGAGGAAGATTATCTGCTTGTTGAAAGTCCTTAAGCCAGGCAAACGTGCCAACGGGATTGTGGCTGTTTGTGTTTTCTCGCAAATATTTTTGCATTTGTTTGAGGAGATGCGCGTTAAGCTGATTGAAAGTATGCATGGCATACGAGTGGTGTTCTTCTATCTCACTGGAGTATTGATCTGGTAATAAAAATTTCCCTGTCTTTACGGTATTTTTAGCCATTTCTTGAAGAGCGTCGCGAATTTCATTTACGGCCAACTCTACGAGCAGCTCTGCTTCCAAGTCTCTTTGTACTGGAGAACTTTCCAAGTCATCTTGCTCCCTGAGTTTCTGGATATGTTGTGCTGTTTTCCGAATAACGACATGGTGAACTTCAGGCATGATTTCTTGGATAAGCTTTATAAAACTTTGATTTCCTTTTAGGAGTCTCTCTGTTTCGTGAGCGTTATTCAAATTGATGACCGGTTGCTGCTCAAGTGTTTCTTGAACGTGACTAAGCAATGCACGGGCGATGCCTTGTTGTTCGTTTCGGGGGATTCGGTGCCATTCGATAGTTGGTGGGATATCGCTGTGGTTTGGCATACATCTTTCTAAAGTTAAGAATACGTCTCACCGAAATTGTACTGTATTTACGCCTGCCCTACAAAGAAGCGCACAGTTTCCTCATCCAGCGCAGTTCCATCTGCAATCTTCAGGTGCCGGCGATACTTGCCGTTGCCTTGGAGGAGGTTGTCGGGATCGTGCATGCGGTGGCCGTGGCTGAACTTGATAGAGATGTGGTTTTGGTAGACAAAAATACCCCCGAATAGTTCGCCGTTGGCAAAAAAGGTAATGCCGCCGTACATGAATCTCTCCTCTGCTTGTGGATGAAGTGTCCGAAAAATCTGACGAGCTTCAGTGACAACAGCGTATTTCTCTGGGCTGGTTTGCTCGAGGTCGTGAAGGAAGTCTTGGATTTTTGCAGGTGATGTCATTACGATTTCTTTTTCGACTTGGTCTTCATCGGACACGTGTTGATCCCAAAAAGCGTGTACAGGCCACAGAACCCAACCGCTCCTGTGCCAAGAGCAACAATGCCGACTCCGACCAGAATAATCTGTGCCAAACCACTCAACCAAAAACTTCCAGCCAAGATCGCGGCAAGGCCGAGAGTGACACGCAGTATGCGGTCTGTTGTACCTTCGTTGGGGGTGAAGAATTTTTGCATGTGTTCCTTTCGGTGAATTATCTTTCTATTCACTTTCGTTTCTACCGTATTTTTGTTGCACAATCCGCTCTATCAAGGCATAGGGAACCGGCTTGTCGAGGGGAAACTGAATTGTGCCCTTGGCTGTTTGATATTCTGCGAGCTCCTTCTGGAAGAACTCAATAACTTCAGGTTCCGGGTATAGACCAATGTGCTTTTTGAAGCTGGCATACACAATGGATATTCCGTTGAGTCGGAACGATGGTACGCCATAGCTCAGGCGCTCCTCGGCTTCGGGAAGAAGCGTTTGGATGAGCTGCCGTATTTTTCGGAGGATCGCTTGTTGTTCTGCGGGCTGCTTGGAGATGTAGTCAGAAATTGAAGCGGACATAGATACAAGTATAGGCTGTATTGCCGGTTTCTACAATTTTTCTTGCAAGACCGATAAAATATATCCCGCTGGATCTTTGAACCAAGCAATACTTGGTCCCATATTGTGTTCTAGGCCTCGAGTAATACCTTTTTCGTCTTGATGGAGGTCTGTATATTTTTCGAGAGTGATGCCTGCTTCACGTAATTGCGCGACAGCGATATCAATGTCACTCACCCGGAAATTAAGGACCGTATAGGGAGCTGGTTGGTGATCGTTTTTGGCATAGATAAAAACATGCTGGTCCGGTGTGACCTGGAGTTCTAAACCCATATCTTCGCCATTTCCCATGCTGAGTCGCTTCACTTGCAAACCCAGCTTTTGGGTATAGAATTGTTCAGCGGCATTGAGATTATCCACGGTAAAACCACTGAAGGCTGATTGGATGTGTAGCATTGAGCTCCTTTACTTTTTTGACTCCGAACGCTCACCAAGAATCACTTCCCCATCCCGCAGCGTCTTAAATGGCAGGTCGTGTTGTTGGAAATAGGCAACAACCTTTTCCATAGCTTCTGACTCTGGGTGATTCGAACGGTAATGTGGCGCAATACAGTACGGAATAAGATTCAGGCCCTCCCAGATAATTTCCGATTCGTATCCGGCTGGGGTGATCTCTGGCTCGTCGGCCAGATGAATGCCTCGCAAAGTTGGTCCCGCTACACAGGCGGCAGCGCTGTATCCAGCGTATACAAACGTAGAGTTGTTTGTCATGTTTTGTAGAATGCTATCGAGACCGCTGTACCGCATTGCTCTTCTCAGCACGAAACAATTGCCGCCACGAATCCACACTCCGGCAAATTCGACGAGCTTTTCTTCTAAAATCTGTGGCTTGTGGAAGTACTCTAGAAGATCAAGTGGTTCCGGCTGCAGGCCAATGCTTTTGAGGTCCTCCAGTTCTCTCTGCTCGCTTTTTTGTAAACGTGGGAGATCCGTAGAAAAATCCAGCGCATTCGAGATCAAGGCCACTTTTTTGTGAGCAAAAAGCGCGGCCAGTTTTTTCGCTTGATCACCGAGATGGTATGAGGAGAGGTAGAGTTTCATGGTTGCTGAAGCATTGTAGCAAATGGATGGAAAGAAGGTATATGCCTCTAGATTGGTTAAAAATCTATAATACCCAACTATCAATAGATTTATGTACACGTGAGGTAAAGTCACAATTCAATTGTTTTTTCAAATTTTGCATTTGTAGATAGTCTCATTGTACTCTCTATCAGTTGACAGA
>CAYUUK010000016.1:0-25688 GCA_964447905.1 uncultured Pseudomonadales bacterium
CTCATGCGGGGAAACGGCAAATCACTTAAAGAAATTACCGACTTTCTAAACGACGGCGACTATTTTCGTTTAATTAAATCGAGTGGCGAAAAACAATATATTACCCAGCAAAAACTAAGCATTCTGTTTCGTGACCCATTCTATTTCGGGTTACTCGTACAAGCAGGCCAAACCGTTGACTTATGCGAACTTCATGAAGATTTTGTACCCATGATAGACCGTGATTTATACGATAAAGTGCAAAGTCTATCGACTGTTAGGCACAATCCTTACAAGAGTTCGTCGCGAACCTTTTACCCGCTAAAACAAATAGTAAGGTGTGCCTATTGCCAGGGAAATATGGTTGTAGGGCCGTCTAGCGGGCGCTCAGAAAGGTATTTATATTACAGGTGTGATAAAGACTACTGTATTCGTAACTCGCCTGAAAATAAAGCTAAACATAAAGACGACCCAACAAAAATTAAAGGCTCTGTACGCGCAAAAGAAGTATTTAAGTTCATTTATAAACTCTTAAAAGATGGGCTTAATTTAACTGAAAAGGAATACCGAGAACATTACCAGGGCTTAAAAACGCTAGGCGATAATGAAAAACAGAGGATTCGAGCACAGACAGAAACACTTAACGGTCAACTAAGACACCTAAAAAGCGAGATTAAAAGTATAGCCCTTAGCTTGCCTAAAATGATAAATAACGAAACGGCCTACCAAATTAACGAAACAGAATTAGCAAGTAAAAAACAAGAATCGACAAAGATAGAAACAAAAATCGCAAAGTTAAAATCTAAGCTTGCCACGAAAGAAGATGACGAACTATCACTGGAAGAATTCTTGAACCTTTCGAAAAATGCCGCTAAGACGGTCAAATCAGGCGATGCAATTGTAAAGGATACAATCTGCCGTCTGATATTCTTGAACCTCGATGTTGACAACGAAAAAGTGACGTCATATCGGACAAAAGAGCCATTTACTACCTTGCTAAATAGGCCCTCTCTCCATGTTAGTCGGGATGACTGGACTCGAACCAGCGACCTCACGCACCCCATGCGTGCGCTCTAAGCCATCTGAGCTACATCCCGGAGTTTTTGTCATGTTAGCAAAACCAAATCTGCTCACACAACTTCTGTTAAGAAAAAAATTATAACACGAATACCAGAGAAAGAGAGGTATCTCTCCCCCACTCTCATTCCTTGTGTCGACGCCAGAGCCGAGTATACCCATATATACCAAAAGACGAACCTATCATATCAATAATCACATCACGCACATGTGGACCTCTGCCGGGAATAAATGATTGGTGATACTCATCCCCAATACTCAAAACGAGCAGTACCAATAACGTCAGGATCACCGATTTCTTGAGAGAATTTTCTTCGGGCGGAAACATCCCACGCACGGCTCGAAAAGTAAAGAAAGCGAGTGTCGCATATACAATAATATGTGCAGTTTTGAACCAAATGAACTGGAGCGTAAAGCTCTCCGGTCCTGGCAAACGAGGTTGGTGAGAAAGAAACGAAATGCCTGCATAGATGAGAATGACTGGTCCCCATCGACGCAGCCACTCAAGCAGACGCGTAAACATAGCCTCTATTGTAACAACGATACCCCCATTCTAAAATCGCCAACGCAAAAAACGCCACCAAAATGGCACACCAAGCACTGACAAAACAACTCCACCAAAAACCATGAGCAGGCTACCAAGAAGGGCCTGCCGCTTCCACGCCACAAACTCCTTCTTTTCCTGGTCAAAATCGTACTCAGGGAACGTGACCTCGTTCTCCACAGAAACTGCAGGCGCACCGCTACCCTGCTCTAGAAGAGTATGCGCTATAGCAGCATACGAGCGTTTTGCCTGCTGCTCTTCTGGGGTAGTATGCTGAGTTACCTGGTCCGGTGTTTTTTCACGCTGAAGATCTTTCTCTGGAGGTGTCACATCGAGAACCGTTTCCTCCGCATCCTCAGCATCCACTTCTGTTTCCTCGCTTACGACTAAAAAATCTCCCTCCACTACCCGCTGCAAAAAAGAAGCACTTTCTTCCCAGCTCCATTCACCCGCATCACTCACCCACCACACTTGTCCTTCTGGTGCGTCCGTATATGGTTCTGTGCTGTGGATAACTGCACTCCCTAACTTGGCAATCACCGAATCGGTCGCATTGTTAAGGGCAATACCACTCTCACTAGCAGAGAGATACACAAACTCATCCACTCCCAGATCTTGAGGAAGCACAAATGTGTGACTCGACCCTTCCGTGTCCTGCACCGAAATTGAGTTCGCTGGTATGAGCACATTTGAAGCATTTTCTATCAAGATCCACTCAGCCGTATCAGAACCCGGTGGATTGGGATACACAGCCCGAATAAGCGCACTGCTCGCTCGAGCCTCGGTGCTGAAAGGAAATAAAAAAAACATGCTCAATACAAAACAGACAAGAAAACGCTTTCGCATATCGCCAGCATACACAGCAAATGAAACACAAAACGCACAGTTCTCGTAACTAACCTGGAATCAAGTACGCTACACTCGATATCTGACCTAATGAATAGTAGTCAGTAAACTTCTTGTCATACCCCTCCCAAGGATCATGCATGGTGTAATTTCCACCGCTTCCCTCCTTGAGAACAATAAAGTGCGTGGAGTACTGCGTAGCCACATTGAGCTTGACGATAACTGGACGACCCTGCTCGAGCTGTGAGTCAATGAGGCTGGGATTATACCCACTGTAGGCGTATCTATACCCACTCGGAGCGGGATATGGTCGCAGCATGTAAGCGGTAGTGCCGAAGAAGTAGCTGGTGTTTGCAGCTAAAGACTGAGGTGTTACGTTTTCGCCAAACTTCTTTTTGACCATCGCAGCGCTCGATACTAAACACCCCACTTCATAAATATTGTAATCACAACTCAGCCCCACACAGGCATTTGCCCAGCGCTCGTCACGCTGACTGAAGTACCAACCATCTGGACTATTTTGGGCCGGTAGGAACCCACCACTCGACTGATTGCTGGAGAATCGACTCAGTGAGTTGAGTTCCTCTCTGGCTTCAGAGAGCAAGCGACTGTACTCGGCTTCGCTATTTCGTGTCTGCGTAAGCAGTTGCTGCTTGGCTTGTTCTTGTTGGCGCAGTTCTGCTTGCTGAGAGTTGAGCTGGGTCTCTAAGCGCTCCATCTCTGTCTGCTTGACCTCTTTGTTGGTCTTTTCCTCATCGTATACCTGGCGTTTCAACTCCGTGGTCAGCAGCAGCTCTTGCGTGTGCGAACGAACGCGCTCGTAGTACTTATGCTCTTTGAAAAAATCCGATAAACCAGTAGTGGCAAACACCATGCTAATTGGATCGGTAGTACTGCGCTTGTACTGCGTCTGGACTCGATTAATCAGTGTTTCAGAAAGCTCACCAAGCGATGACTGAAGCCCGACAATGCGTTGATCAAGATCACTAATCTGAGCATTCAGAACAGTAATGTCATACTGTGTCTTCTCAATTTCTTTTTGATTGAGCGCAATTCTATTGTTGAGGTACTGAATATTGTCGGAAAGAGTGCTCTTCTCAGATTTTGTTTCCGCTAACTTTTTCTCAAGTTCAGCGATTTCAGCCAAAAGCTGTTCCTGTTTATTTTCATCAATCACTCCACTCTCGTTCTGGGCGAATACCGGCGCAGTAAAAGCCAGTTGGCTCAAAGCCATAAAAACACCTATGCTTACGATAAAAAGTGTTTGCTGAAATAAACGGGGCAGTTTCATATATTTCATGGAGTGAGAAAAGTTTTCTTTCTCGTGTAGACAGTCTACCGATTAATGGTGAAAAAGTCGACGGGTACTAAAGAAGCTCGCCACCATACCAATGGTTGCGCCGACCACGACACCCCCACCGAGCAAGATCAGCATCGCCAACGGATTCACTGGTACGAGATTGACTTCACCAAAAAACTGTTGAATAGTTGGCGTGGCGTACAACAGACCAATATAGACAATACCCCAAGCAAAAACAGAGCCGAGCGTGCCATACACTATTCCTTCCAATAAAAACGGTTGCATGACATACCACTTGCTGGCTCCCATAAGGCGCATAATGCGAATCTCTCCCTTACGACTCGCGATCCGAATACTTGTGATAACCACAATAATCAAGACAGCAGTCATCGCAAAGACAGCGGTAACTCCCAGACCAATTTGTCGCAGCAGCTGTGACCAGTAGCGCAGACTATCTACTACGTCCTCTTGGTAGACCACTTCATCAATGCCGTCCATCTCTTCCAGTCGCACGGCCACTTTGGCTAGATCCTCTAGAGCGACTGTTGATACTTCAATTGAGGGTGGCAAAATGTCAGCGGTGACGAGTTCCAACAAAACTGGATCATTGTCAGTCTGCTCTTGGTAAATCTCTAGTGCTTCCTCTTGCGAAATCACCCGCACGGCACTAACGTACTCTTCCCCGCGAAGCATTTCGGCGTAGGTTTCCAGTGTCTCAACAGTGATATCTTGTTCAAAAAAAGCGGTCACTTGTGGGCGAGTTTCAAAATACCGCAAAACTTTATCCGAACCGAGCATAAACAGTACAAGGGCATAGCCCACTACGAAGGTGACAATCACTAAAGCGACAGCCGCCAAGGCCTGATAAGGCGAGCGACGAATATTTTTCAGCGCCTGAATAATCGCCGCCATTATGCCTCCTCTTCCACTGCTGTTTCGGTGGTGTCTTCTTCAACTGAGTGTGCTTCTGAGTCTTTCTGAGCTTTCTTCTTTTTGCGAGAACCTTCTTGCTCCTCGTCTGCGCTGGTATCGTGTACCAGCTTGCCTTGTTGCAGATGAAGTTCTCGTCCAGGAAAAAGTTCTAACAATACGCGATCATGGGTCGAGACCACAACGGTAGTCCCTAAATCAGTAATCTTGCGTAACAGCTCCGCAATGCCTTTGCTCGTATCTGGATCCAGGTTGCCGGTTGGCTCATCGGCAAACAGTACTTCTGGAGTCGTAGCGAGTGCTCTGGCTATTGAGACCCGTTGTAGTTCACCACCCGAGAGCTGAACCGGGAACAAATCGATTTTATCAACCAACCCCACCACATCCAGCACGTCCTCAATTTTTTGGGTGTGCTCTTTGCGGGGCATGCCGGCTATTTCTAAAACAAGACCAATATTCTCACGAATCGTTCGTTCTGGGATGAGTTTATAATCTTGAAACACCACCCCTATACGTCGCCGCAAGTGTGGCACATGATGCCGAGCCAGTTCGGACAAGGCTTGCCCTCCAAAGAAAATTTCCCCAGCTGTCGGCTGCAGTTCGCGAATCAGCAAACGCAGTAAGGTTGTCTTCCCGGCACCTGATTCGCCAATCACATAGGTCAATGTTTCTGGCTCAATGGAAAAGGAAATATCTTCCAAACCAACATAGCCGTTGGGAAACACTTTACTCACATTTTTAAATTGAATCATGTGCTCTCGCGTTTTTTTGCTTTATTTCTACCCAGTTACATTGACTCGGTATACCATTCCGGCTTGTCGGCATTGAGTGCTTCGATTTCTACTCGACCCACATCCATAAGCCAGCCGGCTTTTTGTCCTTTAAACGTTTCACCCCAAATACGAATCTCGTGACCTTCAAACTGGTCTAGGTCCACCACCGATGAAGTGAGGTACACATTTTGTGACTCTCCACCTGGACGCAATAAGGTGTGTGAACCCTCACCGTCCAGTCCACCTTTAATGAGGATACCAGAGGTATCATCGCGGAAGGTCTTTTCATCTGGCACACCAAACACGGCACCGACTCGGACAGCGTTTTCAACTTCCTGAGCGGTCTTTTGATTTTCGGGAGATACCACCGCAACGCCTGATCCGCGTGTAGTGAGATACGCACCGGCCAAGCCAGTTCCTACACCTAACAACAACACAACAGCGACACCAATGGTGATCGTTTTACGAGTGATTCCTGTTTTCATTTTTGTTTCCTCCGATTGAGAATTAAACGTACTTTCTTTTTTTGCTGATTGAACCGAGTCGGCCGAGAGCGTTCTCATTCGAAACGACTCTCTTTTACCACCTAATGCCTGTGCCACTCCATCTTGAGATGCCGCACCTTGAGAAGAACTCGGTGAATCAGACACCGTTGGGCTCGAATTACTCGATGTTTTTGGATTCATTGATACTCGTTGAAAGGCCATGGTTCCTCCAGTTTCTACTCTCTCACTATAGCAAGAGAATGGTGATTTCAAAAGAGGGTCACGGGGCACAAACCACCGACAACCAGAGATACACTACAATTGTGAGACTTCCGCAAAAATAAATGCGTCCAGATCGCCGTCGAGCACAGCATCGGTATCGTTCGTTTCCACTTCGGTTCGGGTATCTTTCACCAAGTGATACGGATGCAGCACGTAGTTACGTATCTGGTTTCCCCAGGAGGCCTGCTGATACTCACCCTTAATGTTGGCTATTTCTTGGCGACGCTTCTGCTCTTCACGCTCAGCGAGCTGCGCCTTCAGCATCTGTAAAGCAATCTTGCGATTCTGCTCCTGGCTTCGCTCTTGACGAGCATGGACCGTTATACCCGACGGAATGTGCGTTAAGTACACCGCAGTATTCACTTTGTTCACATTTTGCCCACCTTTTCCACCAGCACGAGCAAACTGCCACTCCACATCATCCGGACTAACCACAATAGAAGTATCTTCCTCATCAATAAACGGCATCACCTCGACTCCCGCAAACGAAGTCTGGCGCAAACCATCAGCATTAAACGGGCTTTGCCGCACCAAACGGTGCGCGCCAGCCTCTCCCTTTAAATATCCGTAGGCATACGCCCCATGTATCAAGTAGGTCACTGATTTGATTCCCGCTTCTTCACCACGGCTTTCTTCCAGCATTTCGTACTTCCACTCTTGTCGCTGAAAATACCGCTCGTACATGCGCTGCAGCATGCTCGCCCAATCCATAGCTTCCGTACCACCTTGGCCGGCATGGATAGACAACAGAGCCTCGTTTTTGTCGTAGGGCCCAGCAAGATAGGTTTGCAGCTCAATTGTTTGATTCAATGTTCGTAATCGGGAGAGTAAAGTATGCAGCTCATCAAGAGGCATATCTTCTTCCTCACTGCTTACCAGATCAATAAACGCCGTTATATCTTCTAACAAAGCCTGTTGCTCCTCTATGCGCTTGAGTTCCAGCTGCACATTAGACAACTCTTGATTTACCTTTTTGGCTCTATTCTGGTCTGACCAAAACTCAGGATCTACAGTAAGCTGCTGCAGTCGATCAAGTTCTGCCTGCTTTGCTCCCAAATCTATGGCTTCTGAAAGTTCACGGGCCTTTTGTTCGGCTTCTTGCCACTGCTCTCGAAGTTCTTTGGAAAGTATCATACGCGCTAGTATAGCAGGCGAACTCACTCCACACGAATCAAACACTGTTGTTTAGCAATGCGCAGTAGAGATTTTACTGAGCACGCTGTCGCTCATACTCTTGCACAACACCCACACAGTATTGATAGCGCGCTTCATTCATAATGTCTGTCGATAGGTTATTTACAGAAACCTCGGCATTCTGGGCAACCGTTCCTAAAACCGCTTGCGCCCCTTGGTCTCTCAAAGTCTGCCACAACTCTTCTGGGGTAGTACTGACAGTGGCAGACAAAGTAGCCTGGGACGCAGACTGAAAAGTACTCGCCACTTCAGGGACTTGGCTCCAGTCCGGCAATTGTATGCCTTCCTCTGCCACACGCCGAATCTGATCAGCCACTTGCTGGTCAATACGCGTAACTTCACTGCGCACCTCGCTGACAACTTCGTCACTTTGGGCAGTTACTGTTTGGGCTTGCGAAAAATCTGGAAACCCTGGCCGAAACTGAACATACCACAGCGCCGCTCCACCCACGAGAATCATGAGAAATCCAAACAGAAAGACTTTTGACATATCTGTGTATCAGTATAGCGCACTCTCAGTTACCCGCCCAGAATAGCGGCTGGGACTTACTCAGAACGCAAGGCTTCAATTGGTGACAAACGGCTGGCTTTCCGAGCCGGCGCCACGCCAAACACAATTCCCACCAAGAACGAAACACCAAAAGCCAAGGCGACCGATGGAATGGTAATGGCCGACGGAAAATCAGCAAAAATTACCAGTGCCAAAGAAAGAAGGGCCGCTAAACCAACACCAATTGCGCCGCCGATAAACGAAAGCAGAGATGACTCAATTAAGAACTGTAAAAGAATTTGGTCTGGTGTCGCTCCCAGGGCCTTGCGCAAACCAATTTCACGCGTCCGCTCGGTTACCGAAACAAGCATAATATTCATAATTCCAATGCCACCCACCACCAAGGAAATGGCGGCAATACCGCCAAGTCCAAGCGTTAACACGCCAAGGATTTGATTAATCGTGTCAAGGATCTCTGTTTGATCGAAGACATCGAACTCATCATCATCCCGATCACTCTCGGTGAGCAAATACTCTTCCACAGTATCGATAACCACGGGAATATCTTCTTTATCCCGTACTTTGAGCGATATGCTATTTACGTCACGGGTATCAAACATGCGAAAGTAGGCTTCAAGAGGAATCATCACGTAGCGATCAAACGATGGACCACCAAACCCACCACCTTTGGACTCCGCTACGCCTACCACAGTAAAAGTAGTCTCACCAATACGAATATCTTTGTTTACTGGGTCAACATCGCCAAAAACCTCTTCAGCTATTTCACTCCCGAGCACTGCCACACGCATGCCAGCACCAGCTTCTTGTTCATCAAAAAAACGACCTTTTTCTGTGGCGGTGTTTCGCACCTCAGCGTAGGCTTCTGAGGTGCCCACAATCGTGCCCACCTCGGTGGTGTTACGCCAAGAAACATCGTTGCGCTGAGAAGACTCGGGCATGTAGGCCACTATTTCAGATCGCAGTCGACCAATATCACGTAATTCTCGCTCAGAAAACTGCTGACCAGCAATCTCTCCTAATCTATCATCAGCCGTTTGCGGCTGGCCACCCTCACCAAAAATCTGGAAAGGGTAAACCAGAATAGTGTTTGCGCCCAGATCCTCAAACTGTTGCTCAATAAATTTTTGAATTCCGGTGCCAATAGACGTGAGCAAAATAACTGACCCAACGCCAATAATCACACCCAACATGGTAAGTAAAGAACGCGATTTATTGGTAAAAATCGCTTTCCACGCTACTTTTACGGTGTTCATCCACTGCATAGTTATTGCTTCGCTTTTTGTCGTTTATCACTACTAATTTGACCGTCTCGTAAGTACACCACGCGGTGGGCGTAGGCAGCGATGTCTTCTTCATGTGTCACCATTACAATTGTGCGGCCTTCTTTGGAAAAACTCTGCAACATCTCCATAATCTCGTCACCAGACTTGCTATCCAAATTTCCGGTGGGCTCGTCGGCAAAGATGATGGTGGGGTCGTTGATGAGGGCGCGGGCGATCGCTACGCGCTGCTGTTGTCCGCCGCTGAGCTGAGCCCGCGTATTCTCGAGTCGATCTCCAAGCCCAACTCGCTCAAGCATAGCTTTTGCTCTTTCTATTTGCTCCTCTCGTGGAGCATTAGCGTACATGAGAGGCAGAGCAACGTTTTCCAGAGCTGAAGTTTTGGCCAAAAGATTAAACTGTTGAAAAACAAATCCAATTTCCTGGTTCCTCACCTTTGCCAGTTCCGACTCGGTGTAATGAGACACATCGACGCCATGCAGGAGCACTTCTCCCTCGGTTGGATTATCGAGCAAAGAAGCAATCTGCAGCAAAGTTGATTTGCCAGAACCGGAAGGCCCCATAATTGCTACAAAATCACCTTTCTCAATAAAAAAATCGACTCCACGTAAGGCTTCAATTCGTTGCTCACCGAGTTTGTACGCTTTTTTGACCGCGGAGAGCTGTAAAACATGCTTCTCACCTGTTGAAGGGTGCGTTTTTGATTCTGTTTCCTGAGCTACAAGTTTCTTCATGGCACAATCACTTGATCGTTCTCGTTCAAACCAGATAGCACTTCAACATACTCATCGCCTTCAACACCGGTTTGGACAACTTGTCTTTGTACTTCATCGTCTCTCAGGACTTCTACAAAGCTTTCGCCATCACGAAATGTGACGGCGTCAATCGGAACAGTCAGAACATTATCTTTTTCGGCGAGCACTACGGCGGCTTCACCATTCATACCTAGGCGCTGCTCTTCAATAGATACCGGCGCAACGAAATCAAGATCAACAGGGAAAACAGTGCCGCTCACGCTCTGCGCGGATTTGAACGCAATATCAGAGACAATTGCTTCGAGGATTTTTTCTGGCTGAGAATCAAGCTGGACATACGCTTTTTGTCCGACAAACATTTTGTCGACATCAACTTCATCTACTAACAATTGAAAGTAGAGAGTGTCTGGATCAACAATCTCAAAAATATCAGTAGCAAACACATTCACCCCGGTGAGCGACACTGGCGATGTTACTAATATTCCATCGAGTGGTGAACTTAAGCGGGTGCTTTCAATCGCCAAAGACTGGAGCTCGACATCAAACACTGATCGGTCGAGTGCAAACTGATTCTTTTCAGCATTGCGACGCTCTTCTTCAGAGGTAATAAAGTCACCTTGATCATCTTCGATCTGTTCGAAGGTACGACGCTGAGTTTCGTAGAGGCTCAGTGTTTTTTCGAGATTCTTTTCGATGGAGCGGCGATCAAGACTGATGATTGTTTGGCCTCTTTGCACACGATCACCCTCTTTGGCGCCAATATAAATAACTTCTCCACCCGTAGCAAATCGCAGCTGTACCCGATCATGTGCAGAAATAAACCCAGTAAACTCCAAGGTTTCTTGAACCGGCTGATAGGTGGGAGTAACCACGGTCACTTCCGGTGTGTTCTGCGTGGAACGCCACCAGAAATACGCGGCGATACCGATACTAATAAAAAGAAGAATTCCAGTCAGTATCCAGAATCTTCGCTTGCGAGTTCGTAAAAATCGAAGGACCATGCATGTTAGTATAGATATGTTTATGAAGGTCCACAAGATGATTCGCCTTTTTACTTTTTTTAGTGCTTGTTTGGTGCTGCTGTTTGCATCTGCGCGACTGACAGTGAACGTGCAGGCACAGTCCACAGATCCTTCTTTTCCTGAATATCAGCGCGCTAAAATTGAGGCAATCGAGACTACGCCAGTGGCCCCGCCAAGTGGAGTGAGTGAGATTCAATCATCACAAGCTATCCAAACGGTCACATTCCGCCTGTTCTCTGACCAAAGCACACACACTATTCAGTACGGAAGCGAGTTTCAACCGCTCACTGAAAAACAATTGTTAGAAACCGGGCAAGTAATTATCGTGACAGAAGCAGAGAGTACGGCAGGTCTGTTACCTGAAGACTCTCGCTTTCAAATAATCGATACTTTCCGTTTGCAGACTTGGTCATACCTTTTACTCTTTTTTGTTATTTTAGTATTCGCAGTTGCGCGTATCCGTGGCTTGCTCTCTGTAGGGGGCATGACCATTACCATTTTTGTGCTCTCACTTGTATTAGTTCCTGCTTTTTTGCAGGGCTATGACCCACTCCTCGTGAGTATCTTGGGTGCAGTTGGCTTGTCAGCGATTACTCTGTATATCACCCATGGCTGGAACTGGGGCACGCACATTGCATACGTCTCGATTGTGAGTGTATTGGTACTCGTGGGCTTCCTGTCCTACGGTACAGTGCAGTCAATGCAGCTTACGGGATTGGGGAGTGAAGAGGCACTCTTTATTCAGTTCCTTGCTGGGCAAGAGATACAACTCCAAGGGCTCCTTTTAGGCGGAATCCTTCTCAGTACACTCGGTGTCCTTGATGATATTATCGTTTCGCAAATTGCCGTTGTTCGTGAGCTCTTTGAATCAAAGCCACACATTCAGTTTGGCGAACTTTTCCAGAGAAGCTTACGAGTAGGCCAGACACATGTCGCTTCACTGGTAAACACCCTCGTCTTGGTATATGCCGGTTCAAACCTTCCCCTTTTCCTACTCTTTGCCAACGCTGAGCAACCACTCTGGGTAACGCTCAATAGTGAGCTCATCATGGAAGAAATGATTCGAACGCTCTCTGGCTCCATTGGGTTGGTAACAGCCGTGCCGATCAGTACTTTTTTAGCGGCTGCTACCCTACTTATTCTCCCGAAAGTCCTCGACCGCTCCATTGACTTCCCATCACACCACCACTTTCACACTCACTCGCATGATGAACCACACCCAAACAAGACTCACACGCATTAAAAGATTTCTCTAGGCGGAAGCCGAGAAGTACGCTACACTAAGTCATAGAAACGTACTCATGCCTATTTGCCGCACCGGACACCTTCGCATTCACTACCAAGACATTGGAAAAAAGTCCGCCCCAGTCCTTCTCCTTCTGCACGGCTGGGGACACTCCTGGGATATTTGGTCCTCATGGATTCCTGCACTCTCAGCGCACTACCGTCTCATCATTCCTGACTTACCAGGACTCGGGCAAAGCGACGGCTCATGCTCCGGTTGGAATATGTTTCAGTACAGCCAATGGCTCGCTACGTTTCTGAACAAGACGGAGATTTCAGAACTTCATGCAGTCATTGGGCACTCATTTGGAGGAAAACTCTTTAGCTTCGCCTGGTTCGCATATGAAAATTCTCTGGAACTTCCTCCAGTCAAAAAAGGCTTTTTTGCCATTTCTCCATCTGGAGTGGTTCGCCCCTTAGGATGGTTGCGCCAAACAATCGCTGTTCTGCTCGGCGCCATTCCGTACACAGTGAAAAGAAGAATTTTCGGCCGTGTTCGCCGCTTCTTCTACGCTCAAGTACTCAAAGAGACCGATTACCTCAACGCAACCGCCTTTCAAGAGGATTCACTGCGTAAGTTCTTATCGGAAGACATAACCCAAGCCGTCAGCCAACCACAAAAGAAACAGCTCCATTTTGCCTGGGGTGACAAAGACACCACCGTACCCATCTGGATGGCGTACAGGTTTCAATCCATCAGCGAAACCTGTGATGTATTCGTTGTGCCCAACGGAGATCACTTCGTTCACGTAACTCATCCGGTTCTCCTCCAAAAATGGTTAGATACCTGGCTATGAAAAAAAACTCCACTCGATTACCGTACTCACTGAAGAATTTGCTTGCTATATGGCAACAGGTTGAGTATGACTCCACATTCTTTCAAAAATGGCTGCAGGAAGAACCTCGTAGTCCGGAACTCACCCATCACATTCAGGGAATCCAGCCGGAGACTTGGACAAAAAAAATACAACTTATCTATCGCCTGAGTCAAGCACTGCGCGTGCTACGAGTTCCCGCTCCCCAAGCCATTCGCCTGAGTACTCAATTCTTTGCTCCTCTCGAGAAAATAAATAAGTGGTGGATTATCTGGCGGGCCAAGGGTGTATTACGAAGGGCACAACAGAAAGGCCTTAAGGTCATTGCTGTGGCCGGAAGCTACGGAAAAACATCCGTAAAACAGAGTGTTCACCACATGATGAGTCACTCGCTGTTCTGCTTAAAAACACCGGCCAGCTACAATACACCACTCGGCATCGCCAAAACAGTGCTCTCGTCTCTGCGACCTGACCACCAGTGCTTTATTGTTGAGCTCGGCGAGTATCAACAAGGGGATATTGCCGAGCTGCTCGAACTCACCCGACCAGATTTCGGCATTCTCACACCGATTGGTTTTGCCCACATGGAGCGATTTCAAACTATGGCTGCTGTCACGGCCACCTTCGCAGAGATGCTCACCAGTAAGCATGCAGCCAAGCAGGTAATCGTAGCTGCACAAAACCGCACCCTTCTCGCACAAGCGGTAGAAAACAGAGCCACACGCTTCTTGGAGAGCGCTACTGCCTGGTATGGCCCGAAAACTGAGTATGCCGTTGAGTCATTCAC
This sequence comes from uncultured Pseudomonadales bacterium, assembly GCA_964447905.1. Classification (GTDB taxonomy): domain Bacteria; phylum Patescibacteriota; class Microgenomatia; order UBA1400; family UBA1396; genus JAJOJK01. Next base: position 13,865 of record CAYUUK010000016.1, read on the forward strand.
TCCACAGCTAACGGGTTCCTCTTTCACACTGCGAGTACAAGACAAACAGCATGCAGGCGAAACACCACTGCTGGGAGCCCAACAACTGGAAAATACTTTACCAGCCTTCTGGCTCTTGAGCGAGCTCAAGCAACCGTTGTTACCCGGACTCAAGAGTGTTGAGTACCATCCGCCAATCGAACGTCGACTCGAGGTGCATCGTAATCCAAACCGCACATGGGTGGTCGACAATGGCTACAACACCAATCCCGGCTCTTGGGCCAAAAATACGAAACTTCTCCAGCGCATGGGTGAGTTGAAAGTGTTCATTATTACGGGCGGGTTCGTGGAACTTGATGATGAAACGGCCAAAAAATCACACGCCACCTTTGCCAAAGCACTCGCTGAGCACGCAGTTGGAGTGGGCATTTTACCAACCCGTTACAACGAACAACTTCGTAAAGATCTCCAGAAATATCCAGAGCTCACAGTCATTGAAGGGCTCACCAGAGAAGAGATTTTACAAAAACTTCCACAGTCCAAACTTCGGCCAGACGTCATCTGGTTTGAAGGCGGCTTGCGAGAAATGTATCAATAGGCCACAAGGCCGTTACGCAACTTCGGTAAGTTTCTTTGGGTTCAAACCCAGTTTTTCAGCCACGTACGCAGCTAAGTCCTCAGTCCAGTGCACAGTGTAGTTTGGACGATGCTTAGAAACTTTTTTACCCTCGGGTGCAGGAATGAGATACAGGAGTGGTGTTTTACCGGGACTTTTCCTCAGTAAAGTGCCTATCTCTTGCAGTACCTGTTTGTCGGTGCCCCGCGGGATGAGAATCTCGACAGCGTCTTCGAGCTCTTCTTCCTCCTCTGGCAGCATAGTTGGCACCCATACTTTTTCGGCAATAATCTGCATCTCTTCGTCTCGCGAGTCGAGCTGACCGCGAATGAGCACGGCATTATCATCCTGAAAATACTTTTCGGCCTGAACATACGCGCGAGGGAAACAGACCACCCGAATCGAACCACTTTGGTCCTCTAAAGTACCAAAGGCCATTTTTTCATTTTTCTTTTTCGTACGGACTTCTCGTAATCCACTAAGAATTCCTCCCACCACAAAAACCTGATCACTATGAATATCGGCATCAAGATCAGCGATTTTTCTATCCGCCTGCTGGGCTATTTTGGTAAGCACTTTCGCCATAGGGTGTTGAGTGAGATAAAAACCAAGGAGTTCTTTTTCGTAGGCCAAAAGTTCCGCTTGTGGATACTCTTCGAGCTGAGGAAAAGTATCTTGTACTTGTGTAGCCGTCCCATCATCAATGGCGGCAAACAAGGAATCTTGTCCTTCAATGTCACTCTTAAACTGCGAGGCCTGGGCTCGAATTTGATCGAGGTTTTCTAGAATACTAGAACGGGTGCTAAAGGCATCAAACGCACCAACGCGCGCCAAACTCTCCACTACTTTTTTATTGACCTTCCGCGAATCTGTTCGCTGCAGAAAATCAGTAAACGACTGGAACGGACCGTTTTCTTTTCGCTCGGCAAGTAAAGACTCCACCGCGGCAGTACCGACATTTTTAATCGCCCCGAGACCATAGCGAACCGCCATATTTTCCAGCGACTCGTCATTGTCCTCAATTACAAAACCAACATCGGATTTGTTGATGTCGGGTGGTAAAACCAGCATCCCCATGTTCTTGGCTTCTTCCACCGCCAACATGACTTTCTCCTCGCGCTTCTGATTATGTGACAGTGACTCCACCGAAGCCAAAGCAGTCATATACTCGACTGGGTACTTGGTTTTCATGTATGCTGTGCGGTAGGCCACCATAGCGTACGAAGCGGCGTGTGCTTTGTTAAAACCGTAACCGGCAAATTTCTCAATGTAGCCCCACACTTCTTCGGCCACCTTCTTGGCGTACCCTTTTTCCATAGAACGACGAATAAACTCGGAGTGCTGCTTTTGCATAATCTCGATTTTTTTCTTACCGATGGCTTTGCGCAGCACGTCACCTTCACCTAAGGTATATCCGGCCATAACGTTGGCCACACCAATGGCCTGCTCTTGGTAGATCATGTAACCGTATGAGTCCTTAAACACGGGCTCGAGATCTGGATGCGGGTACTGAATCTTCTCCGGATTGTGCTTGGCTTCTACAAAGCCTGGAATCAGGTCCATCGGACCCGGTCGATACAACGCAACCATAGCGGTAATATCAGAAAATTTATTTGGCTTTAATTGTCGGGCCACTCGGCGCATTCCACCCGACTCCATCTGGAAAATACCGGTAGTTTCACCGCGTGAAATCATGTCATAGACATCTTTTTCTTCTAAAGAAATGCGATCAAGATCAACATCAATGCCTTTGGTTTTCTTGACCCACTCCACGGCTTCACCCAAGATGGACAAGTTGCGCAAACCCAAAAAGTCGAACTTGAGCAAACCAATGGCGTCATCTCCAGAGACGTTAGCATCCAAAACATACATGTCATACTGCGTGACTATTTTGCCGTTTGGATCCTGCTGGACAGGACAGTAGTTGGTAATGTCGTCATCGGTCACGATCACGGCTGCGGCGTGCACACTGCTGTGGCGAATCGACCCTTCCACCTTGAGCGCTAGCTCAAACAACTTGGAGTACTTTGGGAGCTCGCTGTACTGCTTCAGCTCTGGCACTTCTTCAATTGCCTCGCCCAAACGCATGCCCTGCGGAATCAGTTTGGCTATTTTATCCGGGTCAGAGTAGTCCATTCCCAAAACACGACCAATATCGCGAATCGCCACCCGAGCTTCCATTTTCCCAAAAGTAATCACGTTGGCCACGCGGTCGGCGCCATATTTGTTGGTCACGTACTCGATCACTTCTTCGCGGCGAGTATCGGCAAAGTCTACGTCCACATCTGGCGGGGATGGACGTTCTGGATTCAAGAACCGCTCAAACTTTAAGTCGTGCTCCAGCGGGTTGAGCGTGGTGATTCCCAAACTAAACGACACCAAAGAACCCGCTGCCGAACCACGTCCTGGTCCTACATAAATACCATGTTCTTTGGCCCAGGAAATAAAGTCTTGCACGATTAAAAAGTAGTTGGCGTAGCCTTTGGTGTTAATCACTTCCAGCTCGTAATCGAGACGCTGGGTCACCTCATCCGTTATTGCACCCACGACACTTGGCGCGCGCTCATACGTCATATGGCGCAAGTAGTCTTCGGCAGTCATACCATCGGGCACGCCGTACTGTGGCAAAATCCACTGACCGGTCGGGATTTCGGCCGTACACATATCAGCGATCTTGAGGGTGTTTTCAATGGCGTCGGGATACTTGGCAAACAGCTGTTCCATCTCTTCGCTGCTGCGCAAGTAAAAGTCTGGCGAGTGAAGCATCGACATGCGGTCTTTGTCGCTAATCATTTTGCGCGTGGAAACACACACCAAGGCGTCTTGCGCCTCGGCATCGTCTTTATCTACGTAGTGCACGTCGTTGGTAGCTACCAGAGGCACGCCGGTCTCACGCGAAATCTTGACCATTTCTTCCGCATGCTGCTGTACCTCAGGAATGCCATGATGGTGTTGAATCTCCACAAAAAAATCGCCGTTAAACAGTTCGTAATACCGCTTGACCATTTCCTTGACTTCGTCGTACTCCCCTTCCATGAGCTTGCGCGAGAAAATACTGGCGAGACACCCGGTAGTAGCAATCACACCTTCACTGTGTTCCCGGAGGAGTTCTTCGTCTATACGGGGTTTGTAGGAAAATCCTTCAATGTGTGCCCGCGAGGTGAGCTTCATTAAATTCTGGTAGCCTTTAAAGGTTTTGGCTAAGAGCGTTAAGTGAAAGGCATCCGTTCCTGGCCGTTTCTGCTTCTCGAAACGACTGGTGGCCGACATGTACGTCTCTAGCCCAATAATGGGTTTCAGTCCGGCTTTTTTAACCTTATTAAAAAATGGCACCGCTCCGTACATAGCGCCGTGATCAGTCATGGCAATCGCTGGCTGACCATACTCTTTGGCGCGCTCCACCAGCTTGGGAATCTTACTCAAACCGTCAAGCAGGGAGTATTCAGTATGAACATGCAAGTGAACAAAGGACATGATCTGTAGTGTAGCAAATCAGGAAGGCTTATGGGGAGGAAGTCTGATAAGCGCTTAATCACTGCCAATCAGCACGAATACTATTAGCCGCTTGAGAAAGCTCTGCTATTAGTTCAGTAGCCCTTTGACGATAGTTTTGATCCACCGCAATATTCATGTATTCCAAAGCATCATGGAGTTCTGGTCCACGCGCTTCGCCATCGAGCTCGTCATCAGAAGCATCGATGAGATCATACACTATCCCGTAGAGTCTTTCTGCCGTATCATGTAACTGACGCAAAACGGTTACCTGTTGATCAGCTGGAAGGGTTCCAACGATTTCAACTTCATCTTTTTCTACAGCCAAGAACGCTGTGACATAATCATCAACTGCACCTTGAGGAGTATCAACATTATTATCAGGCGACTTCAACGCTTCTCGAGCAACATTTCTAATAAGATCTCGATCATGCTCATCGCTACGCAACCTTTGCGCATTTTCAACTATTCGCCTTTGCGCTTCTGCCGACAGAGTGCTTCCAGCACCATTGCCAAGTGATTGCCCAAGTAAGGCTCCTGTAAGCAGACCGGTCCTCGCTTGACCCGTTAATCGTTGATTTTCTTGCAGAACTTGAGTTCTGTACCAAGCCTTGTAATAAGTTCCATCTCTCCTTACTAATTGGTAGCCGCGTCGTTCAGACAGAACGGAATCAAGTTCCGCTACAGCTTCCTGGAACATTGCTTTCACTGCTTCTACTCCATCTTCGGTTATAGTATCCTGCAACCAATCTTGGAGATTTGCATCGATACTTGCAAATGAAATAGCCTCATTATCGCCAGGAATTAATCCTGCCTCCACGAAACGGTTAAATAGTGCAATTCGATCCATGTCTAATGTTCCTTCTCGTGACAAAAAGGTTCCTTCTCGTGACAAAAAGGTTATTCTGTAAAAAATTGGAGCAAAGATACTTACTACTTGCTCCTCGGCCCGCAAGAAACGACCTTGTTCAGCTAAAAAGTCTGTTAACAAATCAAATCTCTTTGCCATATCACTTGTTGGAGGTGCAGGCATATCATGAAAAGCGACTTGAACAAGCGATTCATACTGCGTAAATAAAATACGCCACAATTGATTTGGAGTTGCGTTCGGATTTTCATTAATAACTTCTGGGAAATGAGAAGCAACAATTTTTTTAATATTCTGAGCACTCAACTGCAAGGATGATTCTCCAAGTAAATCAGCCAAACCAGCCAAATAAACATCAATTCGCTTATCAATATCAGCATCTTGCTGGGTTTCTACATACGATTGAATCGCCTCTTGCTGGATAGCTTGAGAGAAAACAACTGTAGGAGTTATGGCCACTAAGGAAAAACTATTTGCATCAAAAACCTGAGTATTCAATTGGGTAAACTGAGCCAATGTTGCCGCTTGCCACTCAGCCAGTTTTTCTGTGTTTTCATCGTTACTCTCTGGCTGTTTTTCTAAGTGCTTCTGAAAAGCAAGTACGGCTTCAACCATAGCCAAAACAATTTCTCTAGACTGATTAAAGTTCTCCCACCCAACTCGGATGGGATCGGTTTCTTCCAAAGCAGACACATCCCACAATCCGTACCTATCCAACATTTGAGATTCTAGGCGGTGCAGTTGTCCCAGATAGTTTTGAAGATCTGTTACCAAAGTTGGCAGTAAACGTAAAATATCTGTCTTATCGCGACTATCAATTGAAAATGCTGTTTCACCTCGGCTGACCTCTAAATTATAATTTGCGCTTATTCTCAAAGCTACTTCCCGTACCTTTGATAAAGTCTCAAGAGTCTTTTGAAGAACAGGGGTTCTCTCCTGTTCTAGCTTCTGCAAAAATGCCTCAACATGTGCCGCACCATAAAACCGTTTCATGAGCGTAATCTGCTGCGCCTGGTCTTCTGGCGAAAAATCTTCAAAACCAACAATGTCTTCTTTTGGCTCAAGCACTTGAGCACCCATAGTTTCCACAAAAGTAAGCACTGGATTCTCTGCCGCAGCATGCGCGTATGCAGCAGCCTCTTCAGGACTAAGAACAGTTAATACAATCCAACGAGCACCAGTTTCGCTGGTTTTCACGGGTTGAATAAAAGCCATGCTTTCCGCATTACCAAGATTACCCGTAGCACGAATGTCATCTGGCACGTCTACACTAAAAAGTGACTGAACCTCTTCACCATCCTGTCTGTAAACCTCTGCTGCACTGCGTTGCGCCCGGACAGCCATTCCATGGACTGATTCTGGACGGGTATACACTGGTTCTTGGATAAGCACTAACGAATCATTTTCTTCATCATACTCGTATTCGCTAATGGCAAAGAGTGGTGGAGTACCATCAAAGACATGCAAAAAGCGTTCAAGTTTTTCTTCATCTTGAAGTCGAGCCCGCTCTGCACGAGCCCGCTGAATTGCTGGCGGGATTTCACGCGCACCTCGACGAATACCAGACCCAACACTCACAACGGAATTTTTCACCAATCCGAGCAACCGCCGCCGCCAATCCCCTGAAGAACGTTCTTCTTGTTCAGCCTCATCTGCGGGACTTTTGACACTCATATCAAAACCAATTCCTGAAAAAGCGCTTTCAAGAAGCCAGTAGGCTTCATCATTCAGACCATCTGGATTATCTCCAGGGTATTTAGCTCGTAACTGTTGTAACAATTCATGGTTAAGTCCAACCATACTATCAAGAATTTGCCCTGCCCCTTCGAATGTAAGTGGAAAATATTCACCACCACGTTCATTTTGAATGAATGTCTGAATTGCTTGCATTACTGATTCTTTTGTGAGAGTAATTTCTTCCTCAGCTTCGCTGACTACAACCTCTTTAGTATCTTCTTCTGCGGGCTCTTCCACTGTTATAACCGGTATCTGCACAAGTCTCACAACTTGATCTACCCCTTTAGCAGCAACCTTGCTAACATCTTTGGACTGTGGCTCACCAAAATCACCAAAGTCCCCCATCTCAAATTTAGATAAAAATTCTGGGGCAGCTACCATATATTACTCTGTAATTTCTCTTTCCAGCATGTGCTTCACTTCCGCTGCGTCGAGCTTTTTCTTGAGTCGACGCAGGACTTGTCCCATCAGGAAGCCGATGACCTGGACTTTTCCAGCGCGATATTTCTCGACTGCATCAGCACCTTCTGGAGTAGCAAGTACCTCGGAAATTATAGCACGGAGCTCATCCTCATCGATAGTATCGGTTTGACGAGCTGCCTGAACAGTTTCCACTACACGAGCCGCTTCCGCAGAAATGTCATCATTTGCAGCCATCGACACCTTTTCCGCATCTAAAATCCAGGTATCCACTTTTTTGTTGACCACGTCATTGGCTACCGTTTGCGGCTCAATTTCAGCTTTCTGTGCCAGCTGCAAAAGCACCTCGCCAGCCAACAAAATGTCTCGCTCAGCAGTAAATACTTCCGCGTTCTGAGCGCTCAAACCATACTCGCTTTGTAAACGGGTAAAGGCAGCCTGCGGCAATTCCGGTAAACTTTTTTCAATCTCTGCGACCAACTCTTGCGACAAATACAGTGGCGACAAATCTGGATCCGGGAAGTAACGGTAATCTTCAGCCTCTTCTTTGCTTCGCTGGCTAAAAGTCACGCCGCGGTCATCGTTCCAACCGCGGGTTTCTTGCTTCGGCGTTTCTCCAGCGCGACGCATTTTGGTGTGGCGCGCAATCTCAAAATCAATGGCTCGCTCCAAAAAACGGAAGGAGTTGAGGTTTTTCACCTCCACTTTGTAGTTGGGAAGTTTTCCAGCGGCCTTTTCCTCTTCGGACTGCACCGAGATGTTCGCCTCCAAACGAAGTGAACCCTTTTCCATGTCGCAGTCAGAAACACCAAGATAGCGCAGCGTTTGCACTAAGAGCTTGCCAAACTCGCGCGCTTGGGCACCGGTTTTAATATCTGGTTCGGTCACAATTTCTACTAGTGGCACGCCAGAGCGATTAAAGTCCAGTAACGACACATCGGCATGCTCCACGCCTGCGGCTTTCATTTGATCTGGCGTCAGCGTCACGTGCTGTAGTTTGGCGGTATCTTCTTCCAGGTGAACACGCGTAATGCGCACATCACCAGAATCGGTTGTTACCAACCCGGCAAAACACAGCGGCTGATCATACTGCGAAATCTGGTAGCCCTTGGGCAAATCTGGGTAAAAGTAGTTTTTGCGGTCAAACTTGCTTTCTTCCGCAATAGAACATCCTAAAGCCAGACCAATTTTGACCGTTCGCTTAATTGCTTCCCCATTCGCCACCGGCAAAGCCCCTGGCAATCCTAAACAGACCGGACAGGTATGCGAGTTCGGCTCGGCGCCGAAGTGTTCCGCCGGACACCCACAAAACATCTTGGAGTTCGTACGCATCTCCACGTGGATTTCGAGACCGATAATTGGCGTGTATTCATTCGTAGACATGTTAGACTCCCTCCTGCTGACGTTTCCGCCATGGATTCCAGTTGGTGGCCCGCTCGTAGGCATCGGCCACTTGGATCGCGAGTTGTTCTTGGAACGCTGGCGCAGTAAAGGCCAGACCCAAACTCAAGTTCGTTTCGGCATCAAAGTGACACGGCACATTCACCGCCGGCAACCCCGCTGCCGCGCGCGGCTCGGCCATCTTATCGACCATCTCACCAAAGAACGCAAAGTTCTTGCTTTCGCCGAGCTTCAACGCATACCCCGGCATAGTCGGCGACATCAAAACATCATACTCCGCAAACAAACGCACAAAATCTTGAATAAACAAGCTGCGTACGCGCTGCGCTTGAATGTAGTACTTCTCGGCATAGCCCTTGCTCAAGGTGTATGTACCGAGCATAATGCGGCGCTTGGCTTCCTCGCCAAAAGCGTCGCGACCTTCGCCGTAACGAATGCCGTCAAACCGCGCCAAGTTGGAACTCACTTCACTGCGCTGCAGCACCGCATACATTCCAATGGCCGGTTCCGGATTCATGGCCTGCACGTCTTCCACAATGGCGCCGAGAGCGCGCAGATCTTCTTTGGCTGTTTCATACACCGCGCGTTGCTCATCGCTGTCCAAAATATCAAGATACATCACGCCAATGCGCAGACCTTTGATATCTTTACCCACGAAATCGCGGTAGCGCGGCACTTCTGTAGGCGAACTCGTACCGTCGTACTTATCTTTACCAGCCATATACTCGAGCATGATTGCAGCATCTTCCACCGTTTTCGTCATCGGACCAGGGCAGTCCAAAGACGAAGCCATCGCAATCACGCCATAGCGTGACACGCGACCATAGGTTGGCTTCAACCCAACCATTCCACACCAGGCAGATGGCCCGAGAATGGAACCAGAAGTTTCGGTACCAATAGCGGCAATGGCCATATCAGCCGCAATCGCTGCCGCCGAACCGCCAGAGGATCCACCCGGAATATAGTCTGGATTCAAAGGGTTTTTGGTAGCGCCAAAGGCCGATGTCTCAGTACTCGAACCGTGCGCCCAGGCATCAAGATTGGTTTTTCCCACCACAAACGCACCGGCTTCCCGCAGTTTTTTGGCTAATGTAGCCTCATAGTGTGGCGTGTAGTCGGCTAATACCGCTGAGCTGGCTGTGGTCTTTAGACCAGGCGTCAAAATGTTGTCTTTTACCGCAATCGGCACACCGGCGAGATCTTCCGCAAATGTCTCGGTGCTGGCAGCCGTTTCGGTATCGCGGTATACATTCAGTTCCGGATTTTTGGCGGCAATCGTTTCGATCACTGCCGATTGGAGTTCAGCCGCAGAGAACTGTTTAGCCTGGATACCATCGAGTGCTTCGCGGAGAGTGAGGGCATTCAACTGTACGCTCATGCCGTATCTCCTTCCAGTACGCGATCAACTACGATCATTTTGCCAAAGGTGTGTTTCGCTCCAGAAAGCGCCGCTTCTTGCGAGAGCACTTGGTCCGGATCGACCACATCTTCGCGCCACACGTTCACGAGCCCAGTAACGTGATGCGTTGGCTGGACATCAGCCACATCAACATCAAAAATCTTCTGAACTTCTTCCAGTGTTTCCGTAAATGCGTGCGCAAATTGTTGTTGTTCTTGGTTGGAAATTTCGAGGTTGGCCAGTTGCCCGATATGAGCAACCGTGGCTGGCGTGACCTGCACAGCCGAGGGTTCGGGAGCGGAACTCTGTTTTTTCATGGGGTTAGTGTACCGCAACCAGAGAAAAATACAAAGCTGTATCTTCACATTTTGCTGTAGTTAAGACTAAAAACCAAGTATTTCTAAATCACTGCGTAATTTCTGCATTTGTTGCAACTGACCAAACAATTGATCACGAATATACGAAATACTTTCCACCGGCACTCGTGACTCATTGTGCCAATCACGCCGAATACACTCAACTAGATCGTTTTGAGCATTGCTCAAAAAAGCATCAACGCCTTTGCGAAACCTCAAAAACTCAGACAACAACCGCAGCTCATACAAACTTGGGTCTTTCTTCCTGCGGATCATCTTTATGCGCAAGTGAATCTTCAGCAACCACACCTGTAAATCAATAGTCAGGCCTAGCAAACCAAGCACATCTGTGGAATACATTGAAAACATCATACGATCTAAAAAAATTTGTAATTGATTAGAAATCAGCTCCTCATCAGAAATACTCATTCGAGTCTGCATTCTGCGAAAATCTTTAAACGGAAACCAAATAACCTCTGAAAAATCTCCAATCACTATAGGAGGACGACCCGCTTTGTACTGCTCGAGAGCAGTAACGGCAAAAGGAACTGTTTCTCCGAATACATCAACAAACTGTGTTCCTTCTCGGTCCTTCTGCATTATGCCGTATTGTACAGCATACTTTATGCAATAGTGACTTCCTCGCATAAATACACATCTTGAATAGCCTGTAACAGCTTCACCCCTTCACCAAAGGGTCGTTGAAATGCTTTCCGACCACTGATCAGTCCCATGCCACCGGCCCGTTTGTTAATCACGGCAGTGCGAACGGCTTGGCGAAAATCATCATCAGAACCAGTAGACGGTCCGCCAGAACTAATCAGGCCAACTCGACCCGCGTAGCCATTCACCACTTGGTAGCGAGTAAGGTCAATTGGGTGATCGGAAGAAAGATCGGTATACATACGTTCGTCATACTTTCCAAAATCGCGACCAGCTTGATTTAAGGCCGCAAAACCACCGTTCAGCTCCGGCAATTTTTGCTTGACAATATCAGCCTCAATCGTTGCTCCTAAATGGTTTGCTTGACCGGTGATATCAGCGGAACGTTCATAGTTTCTGCCATCAAGTGAAAACTCACTATTCCGCACATAGCACCACAGAATCGTAACCATACCGAGCTCATGCGCCTTGGCAAAGGCGCGCGAAACCTCCTGGATTTGGCGATCACTCTCTGGTGAACCAAAGTAAATAGTGGCGCCCACCGCCACGGCGCCCACCTCGTAGGCTTTTTCCACCGTGGTAAACATAATCTGGTCGTATGACTTCGGATATGACAGTAATTGATTATGATTGAGCTTCACAATAAACGGAATCTGTTCAGCGTACCGTTTCGCCACGGTGCCTAACACGCCAATAGTAGAAGCCACCGCGTTACACTCTGCAGCGACGGCCAACTTGATAATGTTCTCGGGATCGAAATACATGGGATTCGCAGAAAAAACAGCTCCGGCGCTGTGTTCCACGCCTTGGTCTACCGGCAAAATAGACAAATACCCCGTATCTGCTAAACGACCACTGCCATACAACCGATGCATATTCCGCAAAACGCGATC
>CAYUUK010000017.1:0-24794 GCA_964447905.1 uncultured Pseudomonadales bacterium
GCTTACACGTTATTTTACTTTACTCTGTGTAAACTATATGGGGAGCAGGTCACTTGCTCTGGCGAAGAAACGGTGGGCTCAGAGCTGATTCCTGACATGGCAGCTTTGTTTGGCTATGCAAATGTATTTTCTATTTCCTCATTAGTCAACTTGGAAGCAATAATAAGAGAAGCCAACAAAGAACGAATAACCGGACCAACATTAGTTCATGTAAGGATAAACCAGGCTGGTGAGCGACAATTTAAGCGTCCCCTTGGAATGGCAGAGATTGCCAAAAGATTTAAAGCATACTTTACACAGTAAAAAGATATAGTCATTATAATCTTATGGGTAGTTTAAAAACAGGCTGGAATCAAATTTACCAGAATCCAAAAAATTACATTTACTATAATGTGCTAACTCCACATTTGAATCTTGAAGATGTAATTCTTTGGTTTCAATCAAAAGGAGTAAACACAGTTTTAGACCTCGGTGTGGGTATGGGAAGAAACTTTTTTTCGTTGCTTAATGCCGGATTTGATGTATACGGAATTGATAATGCTGAGAATGGTATTAAACACATCCTGACTCAGGATACAGAGCTTGATATATCAAATAAAGTTGTGTTGGGCACATATCAAAATCTTCCGTACGATGATTGCTTCTTCGACGCGGTGATTAGTATTCAAATACTCAATCATGGATACGAAGCGGATATTATTCAAGGAATTAAAGAAATTGAGAGGGTTTTGCGCCCAGGTGGTTGTTTTTTTATAACTGTCCCTGGTCGTGTTTCACAAGGCAGGGTCCGCTATTGCCTGGTTAAAACTGCAAAGAAAGTGGAACCGCACACTTACCTTCCCACCATCGGTGATGAAATTGGAATACCTCATTATATTTTCAATAAGCAACTCATTAAAAAACACTTTTCCAGATTTGAAGAACTTATAATCAACAGGGACGAGAAAGATTACTACTGCATTTCAGGGAAAAAATCAGTCTAGCATTAGCCCTTGTTGTTTTGCGTGAGTTAAAACTTCAAATAAGATTTGCTTGTACTTAGTCTTGTGATAATCAAAACCATGGCCTATTGCTTCACTGATTAACCTAGTTAACTCCTTAGACGCTAATTTTGGCCCAAGGCGCATTACCTCGCTAATTAGGCAAACCATACTTGTTCGATTTGCTCCAGCTTGACAATGTGCATACATTCGCATATTTGACTCGTTAATATGTTGGGCTGCTCTCCATAAATCCCCGTTATTATTAACATCGATAATAGTGTGGTTTATACCTGCATCAGCAATTATTTTCTGTAAATCAGCTATCCATTCAGCTTCTTTTTCATCACCTGAAGAATATAAAGTAAGGACTTCAGCAATATTTAAATCTGACAAAAAGTCGGCAGTTTCCGGCCAGCTTCCGCGATACAATCTATCATTTACTTGACCAAAATTTTTTGGTATCTGGTAGCTTAACATCTCATCTAAAAATTGATGCGCCCGCTGTTCGTGTTCAGTCTTCATATTCTACTTACTCCTCATGCCTAAAAGCCATTTGTTAAGTGCCAGATAGAAAAGCCCGATTTCTTGATAATTTGGTGTCTCTTCCCATCGTTTGCGTAGATATTCAGTTCTTTCGTTAATCGACTTATGTGCAACTGGATTTGCAAATGGTCTAATGGCAAGAGGCATATCTGTAATTTCATCACCGATTTTTGGCACAGTAAATCCTGATTGTTTTAACGAAGGGTCCCAGGTCACGTCAATAATTTTTTGAGAGTTTTGCTCCAGTATTGCTAATGCGAGATGGTTTTGCTGGGGCATAACCTCTAAAAGGGATTGCATCTCTTCAGGATATGCAACAGTAATGTCTTGCCAAAAAAAATGGATAGGTTAAGTAAATAATCTCTACGCCTATTCTTTGTAAATCATGAGCGAGAACCTCATGTTTAGTAGTGCAGGTGCCCCTCCTTATTCTTCTAGTCAGCGACAACCTTTCGCTATATGACAATCCTTCTCGATTTATTGAGGGGTCATAGAGATACCGTTGCACATCTTTTATTAAGCTTGAAGTCAGCAACCGCTTTCTTTTCTCCATTAATCTGGAATTTTATCACAAAATTTAATCATATCAGGGCAAAAAATGATTAATTTGAAAGTAAAGCGCTCAAGGCCCCTGCTGCTACTCAGATGACATTTAAAAAAGAGCCATAAATGGCTCTTTTTTTACAGTGACCCCACGGGGACTCGAACCCCGGTTACCAGGATGAAAACCTGGCGTCCTAGACCACTAGACGATGGGGCCTAGAAGTACATCTAAGTACTTATCTAGAACAAGCTTAGAACCTCTGGTTCAAAACTTGTGAACGGATATTGTACCAAATAATATTTTTTTTGTCTCCTGAAACTTTTCCCAGAGAAACTGCCCCTTGCCAAAAGCTCGATTTCTGAAGATAATGCCGGTGTTGGATTACAAACAAACACGAGAAAGCACTCCAGCTTTGACTGGATTTTCTGTTTTCTCACACAAGAATTGGATACAACTATGGCAGCCGGTAGCGGACTTCATATCGCAATTAGTGCAGAACAACTTTTTAGTATTGGCGGTTTAGAAGTCGCTAACACCCTGTTTACAAGTTTTGTTGTGACCGCTCTCTTAGCGGTCTTTTTATTCTACGCAAACTCTCGAATCGAAGATACTGATAGACCAACACGTTTTCAATCATTCATTGAACTCGTTGTGGGCGCTATTTATGGCTTAGTAGACAACGTTACACAATCTGCCAAGAAAACATCGGTTTTTGTTCCGTTTATTGGTAGTTTTCTCATTTTTATTGCTCTCAATAACTGGTTTGCTCTTCTTCCTGGTGTCCACACCATAAAGTTCACTGGCGAGCCAACTGTTCAGTTTACTGATGTCCCGAAGTGGTTAAACCCAGATGTTGCTCATGCTTCGGAAGTCGTCGCTGACATTGAACTCGATGAACATGGCACAGAACTCGAAATCGGTGATCCAGAGCAGGCTGTGCTGGAAGCAGAGTCCTACGAAGAAAGTGGGCATGATGCTGAAGAAGGCAAGCACTCCGCCACTGATCTTTTACGTGGAGCCAATGCCGATCTGAACATGACATTAGCTCTTGCCATAATCTCTGTGTTTATGACGCAAGTAATTGGTGTGCAGTTTGTAGGTCTTGGATACTTCAAAAAGTATCTCAATTTCAGTGATCCAATCTCATTCTTCATTGGACTCTTAGAAATTTTGGCTGAAATCTCAAAGGTAGTTTCCTTTGCTTTCCGTTTATTTGGAAATATCTTTGCTGGTGAAGTGCTCATTTCTGTTATGAAGTTCCTGGTACCGGTATTGATTCCTGTTCCGTTCCTCGGTTTTGAAATCTTTATCGGTGGTCTTCAGGCATACGTGTTTGCCATGCTCTCCCTCGTATTCTTCAATATGGCAACCAGTTCACATCATTAAAAGAAAAATCGCATATAACCTATAAAACAAACAAAAGAAAACTAAAGGAGAAAAAATGGATAACTTACCAGTCGCTCTGACCATCGCGCTCGGTGCTATTGCCCCAGCAATTTCTATCGGCATCATTGGTAAAGCAGGTTTAGAGTCAATCGGCCGCAACCCAGAAGCTGCTTCGAAGATTCAAGCCGCTATGGTGCTTGTCGCTGCTTTTGCTGAAGCTATTGCTATTTACGCTTTGGTCGTCGCTTTAATTATCAAATTTGTCGCTTAAGAGATACGAGAATAAAGGAGAGAACGCATGGAAATACAAGTCACCGCCATCTTACTGCAGATGCTCAACTTTGGCATCGTGGCTGGACTGTTGACGTTCTTGCTCTTCAAGCCAGTTAAGAAAATTTTGGATGAACGATCTCGAAAAGTGACCGAAGGTCAAAAGGCAGCAGAGGCTGCACTTCGAGAAAAAGGCCGAATTTCTGAACACGCTGAGCAAGTAAAGCGAGAAGCTCAACAGGAGGCGAAAGACATTATCGCCGCCGCCCGCGCAGAAGCAAAAGAAAAAAAGTCTGAGCTTTTGAAAGAAGTCAAAGCAGAAGTCGCCGATGAACGCGAAAAGATGCTTGAAGCTTTGAAAAAAGAAAAAGCACAAGCTCTCAAAGAGCAGCAAAAAGAGTTTGAGGCCGCTGTATTTACAGTAGCTGAGCATATTTTGGGTGAGTCTGTTGACTCTAAGAAACACGCCAAACTCATTGAGTCTGGTCTAAAGAGTATTGCTGCACAGAAATAACGAAATTGGAAAACAGGTATGGCACAGCACGTTACAGTAACCACAGCAGTAGAACTTACTGCCACACAACGTAAAGAAGTGATGCAAGTAGCGCAAGCAAAAGCAGGCACTGACGAAATCGAGCTCAAAGAAGTGGTGAACCCCGCCGTGATTGGTGGCATTCGCCTCACAATTGGCTCCAAGCAGTACGATGCTACGGTTCTGAACCAACTGGAAACACTGCGCAACCTCGCATAACGAGTAAGGATATTCATGGCACAAAAGAGTAGCTTTTTGACCGATATTGAAAAGAAACTAAAAAACATTCCTTCAACTACTGAGCCACGCTTAGTCGGTGAAGTTGAGTCATTTGGTGACGGCGTGGTCACCGTGTCTGGCCTGGACTCCATCATGGCCAATGAACTCGTTGATCTCGGTCACGGAGAGCTCGGCCTTGCGCTGAACTTAAACGAAGAAACAGTCGGTGTTGTCGCTCTGGGTGATGCTGCTCATATTACTGTTGGCCAGCCAGTTTATGGCACCGGTCGACTTTTGTCTGTTCCAGTATCCAATGAGCTCGTTGGACGTGTGGTTGACCCACTCGGAACTCCTCTTGATGGAAAAGGTGAGTTTGCCATTGAGGGCTACGAAGAAATGGAAAAGATTGCACCAGGTGTCATGGCACGGCAATCTGTTTCAGAACCACTCCAAACTGGTATTAAAGCCATCGATGCCATGATTCCAATTGGAAGAGGACAACGTGAGCTCATTATTGGTGACCGTGGTACCGGTAAATCTGCAGTCGCTCTCGGAACTATCTTAAATCAGCATGATCAAGATGTGATCTGTGTGTACGTGGCCATCGGTCAAAAACGCAGTTTCTTATCGCAAACGCACTCACTTTTAGAAGAGCGTGGCGCCATGAAGTACACCGTTATGGTAGTGGCAAGCGCTTCTGATACCGCTGCTAAGCAGTATCTTGCTCCTATGGCAGGTACCGCTATCGCTGAGCACTTTTTGAAACAGGGTAAAGACGTCTTAGTTATCTACGACGACCTATCCAAGCATGCCCAGGCATATCGTGAAGTATCTTTACTGCTGCGCCGTCCATCTGGTCGTGAAGCCTACCCAGGTGATGTTTTCTACTTGCACAGCCGATTACTTGAGCGCGCTTGTCGTTTGAATCCTGAGCACGGAGGTGGATCAATCACCGCACTGCCAATTATTGAAACCCAAGCCAACGACGTCTCGGCATATATTCCTACCAACGTCATTTCCATTACTGATGGTCAAATTTACCTAGAGTCCGACCTCTTTAATGCCGGTGTTCGCCCAGCTATCAACGTAGGTCTCTCAGTATCACGTGTCGGTTCATCGGCCCAAATTAAGGCCATGAAACAGGTCGCTGGTCCAATGAAACTAGAGCTGGCACAGTATCGTGATCTTGAGGCCTTCTCTCAATTCAGTTCTGACCTTGACCCCGCCACCAAAAAACAGTTGGCTCGTGGTGAGCGTGTGGCCAAAATCCTGAACCAAGGTTGGGACACTCCATTAGCCGTAGAAGAACAAATTGTTGTAATCTGGGCAGCCACTCGCGGCTACTTGGATGGTATTCAAGTTGACCATATTCGAGAATGGGAAACCGGTTTCATTCAGCACGTGCACGACACGGCTGATGACATCTACACTTCTATTGTGAAAGAAAAGAAGTTACTCGATGAAACCGAAACTGCGCTCAAAAAAGCCGTCGAAGCCTATAACGAACTCCATCCTGAATGGCACATAGCGAAAGAGGAGTAACGATCTGTGGCAAATAGTCGCCTCATAAAACGTCGTATTAAGTCCGCCCAAAACATTGCCAAAATTACCAAGGCAATGGAGATGGTGTCGGCCTCAAAGATGCGCCGAGCCCAAGAGCAAGCGCAAGCTTCTCAGCCATACGCGCACAAGCTTTTAGAGATTTTACACACCATTGCTACCTCAACTGATCCTCAGTTGCACCCGTTGCTCGAAGATCATCCTGACGGACAACCGGTTCTCATCATCGTCTCAACAGATCGCGGTCTTCTTGGTCCGCTGAACACCAACCTTTTTAAGGCCTGTCTCGATTTCGAAAAGAAACACAGTGACTTCACTACCATTGTGTTAGGAAGAAAAGCACAGGAGTTCGCCGTGCGCATGGGCTGGAATATTACGGCCTCATTTCTCGAGCTTCCAGAAAAGATTGGGTTTAATGACATCATTCCAGTTGCCCAGATGGTTCGCCAAGGCTTCTTAGGAAAAGAGTTCTCTTCTGTGCACGTACTCCACATGGAGTTTATTAATACTCTTACGCAACAGTCCAAAGAAACTGAACTCTTGCCACTTCGCCAATCGGACTTCGCTCTCCCAAGCAGCGAAACCGCGCCCACTTCTACAGCTTCTACAGAGAGTGAAGAAGGTACCGCTAGCGAGTATATTTTTGAACCTGGCGCTAAAGAGATCCTCGATTGGCTTTTACCGTACTATATTGAAGTAGAAATCTACCAAATCTTACTCGACGCACGAGCTTCTGAGCACAGTGCCCGCATGATTGCCATGCAGAATGCCAGCAAAAATGCGGGTGAGGTCGTGGAGTCGCTCAAACTCGAGTACAATAAAACTCGCCAAGCTGCTATTACACAAGAACTTATTGAAATTACGACCACGAAGGAGAACTCATGAGTGCATCCCAAAACCCACAAAGCACCGGTACTATTATTCAAATTGTCGGACCAATCGTAGATGTTCGCTTTGAAACCGATGTTCCAAAAATTTATGACGCCTTAACGCTCACTCTCGCAGATGGAGGAGTGCTTACTATGGAAGTCGAGCAACAACTCGACGACGAAACGGTTCGTGCTATTGCCCTTGGTCCAACAGAAGGTTTACAGCGTGGCATGGAAGTCGTTGCGACTGGAGAGCCTATCAAAGTGCCTGTCGGCGAGCCAACACTTGGTCGCATGTTTAACGTGGTTGGTGAAGCTATCGATGAGATGCCTCAGCCCAAAGCTGAATACTACTGGCCAATTCACAAACCAGCTCCTTCTTTAGATGCTCAAGAAACCAGCGCCCAAATGTTAGAGACCGGTATTAAAGTCATCGACTTGATTGCTCCGTTTGCTCGCGGTGGTAAAGTTGGTGCTTTCGGTGGTGCCGGTGTGGGCAAAACCGTTATTATTCAGGAACTCATTCGTAACATTGCCGAGGAACACTCTGGTCACTCCGTGTTTGCCGGTGTCGGTGAACGTACCCGTGAAGGAAACGATCTCTACCATGAAATGAAGGACTCTGGCGTGCTCGACAAGACAGTGATGTTATTCGGTCAGATGAATGAACCGCCAGGAAACCGTCTCCGTGTGGCTCTCTCTGGTGTGACCATGGCGGAGTACTTCCGTGATGTCGAGAAAGAAGACGTGCTGCTCTTTATTGACAATATCTTCCGTTTCTCACAAGCCGGATCAGAAGTATCAGCACTTCTGGGACGTATTCCATCAGCCGTGGGATACCAACCAAACTTAGCTACCGAAATGGCAGCTTTGCAAGAGCGTATTACCTCCACCAAAGAAGGTTCTATTACTTCTTTGCAAGCCGTGTACGTGCCAGCTGACGACTACACCGATCCAGCTCCAGCGACTACCTTCACACACTTAGACTCCACTATCGTGCTCGAGCGACGTCTTGCCGAACAAGCGTTGTTCCCAGCGGTGGATCCACTCGCCTCAACCTCCAAAATTTTGGCTCCAGACGTTGTGGGTGAAGAGCATTATGCTATGGCCCGAGGTGTTCAACAGGTTCTCCAACGCTACAAAGAGTTACAAGACATTATTGCTATCTTGGGTATCGATGAATTGTCACAAGAAGACAAGCAAGTAGTGGCCCGTGCGCGACGTATTCAGAAATTCTTATCTCAGCCATTCTTCGTGGCCGAGCAGTTTACGAGTATTGCTGGTGCCTATGTTTCTATCGAAGACACCATTCGTAGCTTCAAAGAAATCTTAGACGGTAAACACGACACCTTGCCAGAACAAGCGTTTTACATGGTTGGTACCATTGAAGACGCAATCGAGAAAGCGAAAACCCTGGAGTAAACCACTACATGGCAGATACAGCAGAAAAAAAACTTCGATTGGTGATCCTTACCCAGGAAAAGCAGCTCCTGGAAAAGAATATCATTTCTTTAACCGTGGAAACGGAACTTGGTCAGATAACGATTCTTCGTGGTCATATTCCCTTGTTTTCTAAACTGAGCACCGGTGAGCTGATGTATCGCTGGATGGACGGTCCCACCGAAAAAAGTGATATCTTTGCTGTTTCTGGTGGCTTCCTTGATATGAACCCAGAAGGCACCATTACTATTCTCGCTGACTACGCCATCCGGGCAGACGACATTAGCATCGCGCAAGCCGAAGAAGCGAAACGCCAAGCTGAAGAAGCCATGCAAAATAAGGAGTCGGCGCGAGACTTTAAGATTGCTGAGGCATCACTTCGTCAAGCGTTGAATGATTTGCGGGTTGCGCAGCGCCGTCAAAAGTCTTCCTCGTCCCCTCGCATCTAAAACGCCAGCTCAGCTTTTGCGGTGTTCTCACAATTTCATGACCACAAGCAGAGAAGTATTTGCCTTGCTATAATTTCAACATCATGCCAAAAAAAACACCAGACACTCCTTGGCCACGAATTCTAATAAGTGGAGGACACATTACTCCCGCTTTGGCAACAATTGAGTACTTGCAGTCTGAATATCCGGAAATAGAACTCTTCTTCGTGGGACGCAGTTTCACGCAAGAAAAAGAACGCCAACCAGCAAAAGAGCGCGAGCTGATGTCTGAGCTCAATATTCCTTTTTACGCTGTTTCGGCAGCAAAGTTTCACCGTGCTCACTGGTGGCGAAATGCTGAAGAGTTTATTCGGCTTGTACCATCGTTGTATCGCGCGTACCAAATTCTGCGTGAGAACAAAATTGACCTCTTCCTCTCATTCGGCGGTTACCTAGCAGTACCGTTTGCGATAGTCGCGAAACTTGCCGGTAAAACGGTAGTTACTCACGAACAAACAAAAACCACCGGTCTTGCCAACCAACTCATTAGCCTTTTAGCAGATAAAGTAGCTATCTCGAGCGAAGCCTCAAAAAAATACTTTCCTGCCCACAAAGTTGTCCTTACTGGAAATCCTATTCGCCGTAGTCTCCTGGAAACGGTTCGCAGCAAACCAAGCTGGATTCCCGACAGCAAGAAACCCATACTGTACGTGACTGGTGGAAGCCAAGGATCGCAGACCATCAATAATACCGTTTCACAAATAGTCAATGATCTTACTCAGAAGTTTTTAGTGATTCATCAGTGTGGACAGAGTCAGCACCATCGCTACTTATCCGAACTGCAAACTGCGGCAAGTGATCTCCCGCCAGCGCAGCAAGCAAACTACGTCATTCGCGAGTGGGTAGAGGAGAAAGAAGTGAGCTGGATACTGCAAAACGCCGCTCTAGCTATCTCTCGCTCTGGGGCGAACACCACCTTAGAAATGAGCATTCAAGCCCTTCCAGCCATTTTTATTCCACTGCCTTTTTCTCATAACAACGAACAGTACAAAAATTCTCAGCAGCTTGAAGAAGCCGGAGCAGCAATCATCCTCGAGCAAAAAGACCTCACCGCCGAGTCACTTTGGGAAACAGTGCAGGAAGTCTCTGCCCAACGAGCACACATGCGCCGACGGGCCGAAAAGCTGCGCGACAGTTTACGCACCAACGGAGCAGAGCTTCTCGCCGAAACCTGTATATCTTTGTTACGATCATAAGACATGCCCGCTTCTGCCCAACGCTCAAAACCTTCATCCACACAACCTGCTCGCTTTGCCGCGGTACGCCGCATACTTCTCACTGCTGTTCTTGGAGTATGTGCCATGGCATTTATATGGTTATTTGTATCAATTCTCTTTTTTACTCCACGAAAAGTTGAGTGTATTACCACGGTCAATACGTACTGTTCTCAAAGCATTGAACAACAGCTGCAAGGCATAAAAAAGCGCTCTTTCTGGCGCGTTACAACAGTCGCCGAACCACTACTCACTGAAATAACTCATACCAACACCACCGTAGCGGCAATTGAACTCCAAAGAACATGGTACGGAACTGTCCGGGCCACAGTAACCGAAGCCGAAGTACTGTTTCCACTGCGAATTGAGAACACAGACTTTGCAGTGCGGAGCAATGGCGCACTTACCCCACTTTCTTCACCCAGTACTCCAATCGTTGTGCTTAATGCGCTTGATTTAGCGGAAAAAAACGGCTCAACCTATGCATCGGTTTCGTTTACAGAAGACCAAATTGTCCAACTCGACACGCTTCATGCCCGGCTGAGTAATTTCCAACCAAATATTACCAAAATTGTCATTCACGAAATGCAAAAAATTGAGGTTTTTCCAGATGGTAGCGGGCCAGTTTACATGCACATCGCTAGCGAAGAGGAGTTAAATCGTCAGCTCAACACTTTACAAGCTATTTTCCACTCGACTACAATGGAGACATCCTATCAAACCCTCGACATTCGCTTTCGAGACGTCATAATGAAGTAACACATGTCTAAGAACCCTGTCATTGCAGCCATCGATATCGGAACCGCCAAAGTGTGCACGCTTATTGCCATAGTAGAAGAAGGTGGTGAGCTGCGCGTGGTTGGCGCCTCCTCGGTACAAAGCCAAGGTATCCGCAAAAGCCAAATAGTCAATCTGGAAGAAGCCACCGCTGCCATTACCGAAAGCGTAGACGCCGCAGAACGAATGGCTGGTTTTAGCATCTCGCAAGCGTATGTCTCTGTGAGTGGCAAACACATTGAGTCCCAAAACTCCAAAGGCGTCGTTGCTATTGCTGATCCTCAAGGTGACATCGTGCATGAAGATATTGAACGGGTAATAGAGGCTGCCAGAGCCGTTTCCCTGCCGTCAAATAGAGAAATACTGCACGTGGTACCCACGTCCTTTAAAGTGGACTCGCAAGAGGGCATTAAAGACCCCATCGGTATGTCGGGAGTTCGTCTCGAGGCTGAAACGCATATCATTACCGGCTCGAGTACTGTCATGAAAAACATTCGCAAAAGTGTCGAGTCACTCGGAATCCAAGTGGCTGACTTTATCTTTTCGGGATTAGCCTCAGCCCAGTCCGTCCTCAACGAAACAGAACAAGAACTCGGAGTAGCTGTTGTCGACATCGGGGCGGGATCCACAGCAATGAGTGTATTTGTCGAAGGATCACTCGTTTTTTCAACCGTTATTCCAGTTGGTGCCTTACACGTCACCAAAGATATTGCCTTAGGGTCACGTGTAAGCATTCCTTCTGCCGAGAAAATCAAGATTGCACTCTCTCATATGGCGCCTGAATCTCCAAGTCGGCTGCCAAACGAGACCAGGGAAGAGGCTCGTAAACGCAAAAAGCAAGAAGATCAACTCGATCTGCATCAACTCGGACTCATGGACGAAACTCGCTACTTATCTCGCAGCACGCTTTCCGATGGCATTATCGCCCCTCGCTTACGAGAAATTTTCGAGCTCATTGACGAGGAAATCACTAAGCAAAAGCTTAAGGGTGATATCCCAGCTGGTCTCATACTTACCGGCGGCGGAGCAGACACGGTTGGCATCCTCGAAGTTGCCAAAAAAACGGTGAACTTGCCAGCACGAGTAGGTAAACCGCTTGGTCTGAGAGGACTCATCGATGAAATTGAAATCCCCATGTACGCTACCGCTACGGGACTTTTACTCTACGCGCAGCAGACTGGTCAGTGGCAAACAGTAAAAGAAAACGGATTCTCACTTGGTAACTTGGCTCCTAAGCTCAGTGCCGATGGAATCACAGAAAGTATCAAAAAGCTCGTTAAACTCTTTATGCCGTAAATGGTATGATGTTCTGACAAGAATGGTATCTTTATGGGACTCGTTAAACCGAAAAATAACTCCTTCGCTCGAATCAAAGTAATTGGTGTTGGTGGTGGTGGTGGCAATGCCGTCCAGTCTATGATCGACACCGCTGAAATTGACGGTGTAGAGTTTGTAGCCATCAACACCGATGCACAAGCCTTACTCGCCAACAAAGCAGACACAAAACTCCAAATTGGTAGCAACTACACCAAGGGCCTTGGCTCAGGAGCAGATCCAGAAGTCGGCCGACAGGCTGCCGAAGAATCCCGGGAAAAGATCAAAGAGCTTATGTTCGACACCGATATGGTCTTCATTACCGCCGGAATGGGCGGTGGTACCGGTACTGGAGCCTCACCAGTGGTGGCTGAAATGGCCAAAGAGGCCGGAGCCCTCACGGTGGCGGTAGTCACCAAACCTTTCATGTTTGAAGGCATGCGCCGCGGCACAGTGGCCGAGGACGGAATCGACCAGCTAGCGGATCACGTAGACACATTAATCGTCATTCCAAACCAAAGACTGCTTGACGTGGTCGACAAGCAAATGACGCTGATTGAAGCGTTCCATTTAGCCGACAGTGTCTTGGGTCAAGGAGTGAAAGGTATTTCCGATCTGATTACCAAGCCTGGTCTCGTCAACGTTGACTTTGCCGATGTGAAAACCATTATGCTTGATTCCGGTAACGCCCTGATGGGAATTGGTGAATCCAGTGGCGATAATCGCGCCGTGAAAGCAGCTCGCGCGGCTATTGCTTCACCACTTCTGGATGTCTCTATCAACGGAGCTAAGGGTGTTCTCTATAACATTACCGGTGGCAAGAACCTTACTCTGCCAGAAATTTCTGAAGCTTCCATGATCATCAGCCAGGCAACTGACCCTGATGCCAACATTATCTTTGGTGCCACCATCGACGAAAACATGGGCGATAAACTGAAAATCTCGGTCATCGCTACCGGATTCGAAAACGATAGCTACGGTCCTGCTGCGTACAAACGTCCTACCTTTGGCGCTTACTCCCAAGAAAGTGAAGAAAAGTTTACCCCGGCCCAGCCAAAACCAGAGCCCGTTGTTGAACAGGAAGACGATGATACTCCACTACAACACAACACGGTAAAAATTCGTACGCAAGAAGAAGCACCTGCGGTGCCACACTTCCAGCAACCGTTCCAACCAGCGCCGCAACCTCAGCCACAGCGCCATCACCAGCCAGTCGTCACCCAAGACACCACCCCAAACGAAACAGCGGCAGCGCCAGATGATGACGATGAGTTCGACATCCCAGCATTCTTACGCCGGAAGCGCAGCTAATTCACTTTTTAGGAATTTATCGATAACCGCGAGTAATTTTTGATACTGCACAATCTGTACAGTACGTAGCTGGAATCACGTTCCACCTTTCTGCACGAGTCTGCACCGAAGTTGCTCGCAAGAGTTGTGTACTTGATTCGGCATCCATCGGGAGCCACAGTTTACCAGTTTCATTGACGTAGAGGAGTATATTTTCAAGCCTCTCGACACTCAGTTCAGCAGAATTCCCCCAAACTACATGATCATGTCGTCCAAGCAGCGTACGCGGAGTCGGCGTTTCACCGAGATGAAATGGTGTTCTCATATGCTGCACTCGCGCAGGAGGAGAAAACGCAATCCTCCGCCCAGTAAAACGAGTATCTACTACCTCATGATAGGGACTCGCGTCTGGAAAGTGTGCGAGAGAGTTGTTCAAAAAAGTAAGCCGAGCATTGGGAAAGACGTGTCCATTCACATGTTCAGAGTCGATTCCTAAGAAAAGAACTTGTGGTGCTCCGCTTCGCAACTCTTCGCTCAGGCCAGGGAACGTATGTAAAACGCTCTCTAGAGTGGGAAGAGAAGTTGCCTCAAAAGACGCGCCAACGTCACCGTTCACATCCTCGATATGGACTCGATTTTTGCTCTCTGTCCGCATACGACCTCCTTCTAAACTATTGACGATCGTATCCGCCGAGTATACCGCTGATTTATTGCGTGATCAACTTTCAGAGGTGTGTATAATAGGCACCATGAGCAATCTACAGAAAATCGATTTTCGCCAACGGCAAAATCTTCCCAACCTCGAAGAGAAAGTACTCGAGCACTGGGATTCGATTCAGGCCTTCGAACGCTCAGTTTCCGAACGCCCGGACAACAAACCCTATGTTTTCTATGACGGACCGCCATTTGTTACCGGTTCACCTCACTACGGCAGTATCTTAGGTTCCATCGCGAAGGACGTCGTGCCTCGCTACTGGACCATGAAAGGCTACAAAGTCGAGCGCCAGTGGGGCTGGGACTGTCACGGACTCCCCATCGAGAACATGATCGAGAAAGAACTCGGTATTAGTGGCCGTCGTCAGATCGAGGAAATGGGTATCGACACTTTTAATAATGCTTGTCGTGCTGCCATCCAGGAAATCGATGCTACCTGGGATGTCATTATCCGTCGCATCGGCCGCTGGGTTGACTTCAAAAACAGCTATAAAACCATGGACAAATCCTACATGGAGTCTGTCTGGTGGGCCTTTAAAGAACTCTACGAAAAACAGCGCGTCTATCAAGGCCGCAAAGTTATTCTCTACTGTCCCCGCTGTGGCACGCCGCTCTCCAATTTTGAAATTGCCATGGACAACAGTTACGAAGACGTCACCGATGAAGGCTCCACCTATCAGTTTGCAGTTGACGACAACACGTATCTTTTAGCCTGGTCAACCACCCCCTGGACCAAAATTGGCACCATGGCTTTGGCCGTGCACCCGGACTTGGTCTACGTGGTAGCTCAGCAAGGAGCAGAGCAGTACATCGTAGCCAAATCCCGTGTTGAGGCCGTTTTAGAGGGCGAGTACACAGTGGTTGATGAACTCACCGGCACCGAGCTCAGCCAACGCTACGATCACTACACCCCGCATTTTGACTGGTGGACACCCGCCGAGAACGAAACCAAAGACCAAGCCTACCGCATCGTCACCGACACATTTGTGACCGATGACGCCGGTACGGGCGCAGTCACCTTGGCAGTATATGGTGAGGATGACTTCCGCGTCATGCAAGACCATGACATTCCCCTCTACGATTACGTGACCGAAGAAGGAAAACTCGACAGTACTATTCAAAACGATGACTGGCAAGCTAAGTTTATCTGGAAAATCAGCCCGGCCATCGACGACGAGCTTGAGTCCCGCGGCCTGATCTACAAACGAGAGAAGTATACGCACAGCATTCCGGTCTGTTACCGCTGTAGCACGCGTTTGTACTACGCGCCACTGCCAGCCTGGTTTATTGACGTTCAGAACCTCAAAGACGAGCTCCTCGAGCAAAATGAAAAGATCAACTGGTATCCTGAACACCTGAAACACGGCCGTTTTGCCAAAGGCATTCAGTCCGCACCAGACTGGAACATTTCCCGTTCCCGTTACTGGGGCACCCCCATGCCGGTCTGGACGGATGCATCTGGTGAGCACATGCGCATTATTGGTTCCGTGGCTGAACTGCAGGAGTGGGCCGTAAACCCCGAAGAAGCAGAAAATCTTACCGACATTCACCGCGAGTTTGTGGATGACATCGCCATCTGGCTTGATGACGAACGCACTATCCAAGGCAAGCGCATTCCAGAAGTGTTTGACGTCTGGGTGGAAAGCGGCAGCATGCCCTATGCCTCGCGCCACTATCCCTTTGAAAACGAAGAGAAGTTCCGCGCTGCGTACCCAGCCGAGTTTGTGTCGGAGTACATTAACCAGACTCGCGCGTGGTTCTACACCATGCACGTCTTGTCGGTAGGTATTTTTGGCCAACCAGCGGTGACCAATATTCACAACACCGGTGTTATTTTGGCCGCCGATGGCAGCAAAATGAGCAAGTCCAAGAAAAACTACAGCGATCCTATGACCGTTCTCGATCAATCAGGTGCAGACGCGCTGCGTCTCTACCTGATGTCTTCACCGGTAGCAAAGGCTGAAAACCTGGCTTTCAAGGATGAAGACGTTGATATGGTTCGCAAACGCATCCTAAATATCTGGTGGAACGTTTTTTCCTTCTATCAGCTCTACAAACCAGCCACCTGGCAGCCGGCAATGCCGCAATCCGGCGATATCATGGACCAATGGATCCTGGCCCTCCTGGAAAGCACGAAGCGCGAAATGACCGAGGCCATGGACAACTACGACATTACCACCGCTGGTCGCCTGATCATCGAGTTTGTCGACGAACTGTCCACCTGGTACCTCCGCCAATCCCGTGAACGCCTGCGCGACGACGAAAACGCCGACAGCTGGAACACCTTCCACTACGTGCTTAAGCAGTTTGCCATAATTGCCGCCCCGATCGTGCCGTTCATCACCGAAGCCATGTACCTGCACTTAGAGCCTGAACTCGATAGCGTCCATCTCGAGCTCTGGCCAGCGGTGAACGAAAACTTCTTAAATGCCGTTCTCTTGGAAGAAATGGCCTCGGTACGCAAACCAGTCGAGCAAGGCCATGCCGCTCGCCGGGACAGCGGTATCAAAGTTCGTCAGCCACTGGCAAGCATCAGCATCGTGTCCAGCTCCCAGCAACCACGCCCAGAAATTCTGGCTGTTGTCGAACAAGAACTGAACATCAAGCGAGTAGAGTGGACCCAAACAGAGGGTGCTGATCTTTCTGACACACTCGATACCGTGCTTACTCCTGAACTCGAAGCCGAAGGTGAGGCCCGCGAACTAATTCGCGCTATTCAGCGTTTGCGTAAAGAGCACAATGTTGATTTAGATGCCAGCATCATCGTAACGGCACCAAGTTGGCCGGTGGATTTCGAGGAGGAAATCAAAGAAAAGACGAAGGCGATTCGTATAGAAACCGGTGCCGAGCTCACTATTGCCCTGGCAGGATAACATTCTGACAAATGAATTATAATTAGCAGAGTCGTTATTATATTGATAATGCAAATTATTGTTAATAATAATTGATATATAGACAATAATCTACGCCAGCAAACAAAAATACTGTACTCAGAAACATGAGAAAGATCTGTCTTTCCCAAAAAGCACTGTGCTAGACTAAGCCTATGCGACCTCGCAGTAGTGTCTTTCCCGCTCTCATGATTCTCATTGCCGTGGCCTCGGTCGTCACTTTGCGCAGTATTGACCCTACCTATGCTACAAACCAATTTCTTTTCTTCCTGCTCAGCCTACTTGGGTATTTAGCAATCAGTTCTATCCCGTTTTTGTGGCTCAAGAAAATGCGGTGGCTCATATATGGAGCAGTTGTTGGCTTGCTGATTTTAACGCTTGTAATTGGCACCGCCACAAATGGCTCTCTAAGTTGGATTCGGTTTGGTTCGTATCGTATTCAGCCATCAGAATTTCTAAAGCCGGCCTTATTGTTCTTGATTGGAATTGAAGTTGTCCAAAATCCGCTACGTACCACAAAAAACCTACTTCGATTCCTGCTCTTTGCTGGGATCCCTATTGCTCTTGTTTTGCTTCAACCTGATTTAGGTACTACTTTGGTAGCAATGAGTGGGCTGGCTGGTATCTACTTTTTCTCAATGCCCAGTAAACAATTTACGCTCTTCTTGACTGGGGCAGGGATAAGTGTGGTCGTTCTTAGCTGGCTCTTTCTCCTCCAGCCGTACCAAAAGGATCGCATTCTTACATTTGTTGCTCCGCAGAATGATCCTCTTGGAAGCGGCTACAACGCTCAGCAGGCCATGATTGCGGTCGGTTCAGGAACACTGTGGGGACGAGGATTCGGAAACGGAATTCAGTCAAACTTGCAGTTTTTACCGGAACGACAAACTGACTTTCTCTTTGCCACGTTTGGAGAAGAAACGGGTTTCATTGGCAGCAGCCTGCTGATCTCACTCTATGCGGTACTATTTTTCTGGATAGCTCGCGTCATGGTCGAGTTGGATTCTCAAGAAAAACGACTTGTTGCCCTTGGAATCGCTGCCGGTCTCTTTGCGCAAACCACTATTAACATAGGTATGAATATTGGCATTATGCCGATTACAGGTGTTCCTTTGCCGCTTTTTTCTCTGGGCGGAAGTTCTTTGCTGGCCACTGCCGGAAGCTTAGGGATTATCGAGTCGATGCGGCGGAGTTCGTATCAAAGTATCATAGGGCCTGGCCCTTAGGCCTATAAAAAAAGGTCTATCCTTCCACTTATAGGCCGAGAGGTTTGACCTTTCACTTTTTCTTACCTCGTGGTACAATTCATGTTCGGAACTTGTGAAGAGAACTCAAGTATCGACATTAGATTCAAATCTGATCTAAAATCTAAAAGGAACTATGAACTACGCAATTATCAGTCTCGGTGGAAAACAATATCGCGTCAGCGAAGGGGAAACTCTCGTCGTCGATAAGTTAGCCGAAGAGCAAATTGACAAAAAAGGTGTTGTTTCCGTTACGGACGTGCTTTTTGTACGTGACGGAAAAGATATAAAGGTTGGTACCCCGTTAGTCGAGGGCGCCGTGGTAACGCTGCAACACGAGCAGAACCAGAAGGGTGAAAAGCTACGAGTCTTCAAATACAAGTCGAAGTCTCGATATCGTCGTACACAAGGCCATCGTCAACACGAATCGGTCTTTACGGTGAAGAAGATCGCTGCTTAACCGGTATACTATTTCCATGACATACCTCTTTTTCTTAGGTCAAACCAGTGATCTGTGCTGGGAAGAACTCCAAACTGTTTTAGCTCGCTACGATTTACCGGAACCGGATCGTCTCGAAGAAAGATTCGCGGCTCTGGACACAGATACTGAGATAGACGCCGAGCACTTACAGTATGTTCTCGGTGGTACCTATAAAATTGCAAAGATTCATGCCATTACTCCTCATCTCGAATTTGAAGAAGTTGAGTCTACACTCAAGGCATTAGTAGCTGAGCATACTCCCAAGCGTTTTGCGCTGGCTGAGCACGGCCGAGACCATTTACCAGTGGTAGAGGCAAAAGTCATTAAACACCAACTGCAAAAAGAGGGCATCAAGGTTTCCTATCACGAAACTCCGCGCACGGGCGCCAATGCCGCTGTTTTAAAGCACAATAAGTCACTGACTGAGTATCATATTATCCAACTCGAGCAGTCTTTATTGTTTGCTTCCACCATTACTTGGCAAGATCCTGACGCCTGGCGTATTCGAGACGTTGATAAGCCACAACGCGACCGCAAACGCGGTATGTTGTCCTCCAAAGTCTCGCGCATGATGCTCAATCTTGGGATTGGTCAAAACCAGCCAAGTGATGCCATCGTCCTCGATCCGTTCTGTGGTATGGGCACAATCCTCATTGAGGCTGTCGACCTCGGATTTACGCAAATTCTCGGAAATGACGCCTCAGCAGAAGCAATTGTAAGCACCACCCAAAACCTCAGCTGGTGGAGAGAAGAGAGCGGCCTTGAATTTCAGCACTCCCTGACTGTGAAAAAGAGTGAAAACCTAGATCCTCGTGATTTCCCCGCTCAACCAACCTGTATCGTAACCGAACCATTTTTAGGCAAACTTACGCCAACACCAGAACAAATTCCTGGTGTTATTCGCGGTCTAGAAAAGATGTATAAAGGTACCATCCGGTCCTATGCCAAACTTTTACCGTCTGGTGGACGTGTAGTTATGATTCTCCCGGCCTACGAAGGCAAAAAAGGGAAAACTATTACAGTGAACAAAACGCTCCATGAGTTTGAGGCTCAAGGATTTGTTCAGCTCAGTGGTCCTTTCCGCGGCGGACGACCCAGTGCCGTCACGCAGCGCGAAATTTACGTTTTTGAGAAAAAGTAGCACCCTGAAGGGTCTGACTTCAAGCCTATAAGTGGAAGGATAGACCCTATTATTATAGGTTCCCTACGAAAGTCACTAAAAGTGCGCTTCTCCCTCTTCCGTCACTTGAAAAATCTGATATAATTCTTCCTCTATGGCACACGTTAAAGCGGGTGGATCAGCCGCCCATCAACATTCACAGCGACCAGGTAAGCGTCTCGGCGTTAAACTGTTTGGTGGTCAAGCCGTCAAAAACGGTAACATCATCGTGCGCCAAAAAGGCACTAAGTACAAACCTGGTAAAGGTGTTCGCCTCGGTCGTGATTACACAATCTATGCAGTACAAGACGGTGTTGTTGAGTTCTCTCGCCACCATGGCCGTACTGTTGTTAATGTAGCGTAAGTACGTTTCTTTATATATCTATTTAGATAATACTAGCAATATGGAACGTCTTCGCTTTACAAGATTTCTCACTCTAGTTGGAGTAACCTCGGCACTTTTGGCATTTGCTGCACCAGCAGAAGCACAAGAAGTCAATGAAGCTGCTTGTCGGGTAACACAACTCGAGCAAACTTCAGGTCCAGTCACTGAGAACACTGAGAGACTTATTGTTGACTACGAAATTGAGTGTGATGACGCAAGTGATAATGCAGCAGTTCATGTATATGCTATCAGTATCATATCGCCTTGTGATCGTGATGCTGATGGTGAACCATATGACCGCTCTGAACATGGAAGTGGAACGATTCTCGTACCACTAGATGAAACGTTCTTGCCAAATGATTTTGATGAAGATGGAGTCTTGCGCGGCCAATTAGAGCTGCCTGTCGAAACTGATTTCGTCTATGTATCAACCGAGGCAGATCCTGAAGCTGAAAGTGATAACGACGACTTTACCGATCCAAGTACTTACGACACCGTACTCTTAACCGTTGAACCAACTGAGTTCCCTGATGAATGCTCATTAGACAAATCTCGAAAAATCGTTAATTTTTTATTTCTTCTTTTCGAGCAGCACCACTGGGCAAATCTCCTAGAGTATAGGCACCCATACGAACTCGCTTTAAGCGAATAACCGGGTGGTTCAATGCCTGCATCATGCGGCGAACTTGGTGATGAAGACCTTCACGAATAGTAATCGCTAACAACATGCTGGAGTCCATACGTTCGAGAATTTTCACCTCTGCTGGCTGCGTTTTTCGACCCTTGAGGGGCACACCACGTTTTATTCGCTGGAGTTCTGGTTCTGTGAGCAGACCTTCCACTATTACGTGATATGTTTTAGGAACCTTAAATTTCGGATGTGTGAGCTTAAACGCTAAATCTCCATTGTTGGTGAGCAGGATCAGACCCTCTGAGTCTTCATCCAATCTTCCCACCGGAAAAAGGCGAAACGATTGGTATTCATCTGGGACAAACTGCATCACGGTTTCTTTTCCATCAGGATCAGATACTGTCGACACGATCCCTCTCGGTTTATTGAGCATCAGCACAACAGACTCTTCCTCTTGAGAAATGATTCGGCCGTCGACTGCGACCACATCTTTACCAGGCACGACTCGCTCGACCACATTCTTCATGATTTGACCATTCACGCTCACGCGACCAGCTTCGACCAGCTCTTCAGCCTTGCGCCGCGAAGCAATCCCGGCCGAGGCAATAAGCTTTGAAATTTTTATGGCAGATTGAGACATGCTGTCATTATACAGCCTGTAGACGCAAACTATTAGGCCTATAAGTGGAAGGATCGACCCTCTTTTTATAGGCCTAAGGGCCAGGCCCTTATTGTGAAAAACCGTGAACTCTGCTATAACTCAATCAAGTATGGCAGATGGACTCATGATTCAAGAACTGGATGTCAACCAGATTCAACCTAACCCCCACCAACCACGGAAACACCTTGATCCAGAGGAACTCAATGACCTCATGGAGTCAATAAAGTTGCACGGTGTGCTCGAGCCAATTGTTATTGCCCATACACCGGCTGGCTACCAAATCATTGCTGGAGAGCGTCGCTGGAGGGCTACAAAAAAGGCCGGCCTGCCAACTATCCCGGCGGTAGTAAAGAAAACCTCGCCTCGCGGCATGCTGGAGATGTCGATCATAGAGAACGTGCAGCGCTCGGACTTGAATCCGATAGAGCGAGCACATGCTCTCAATCGATTGGCCAGTGAGTTTCAGTTATCACCTACAGAAATTGCCAAGCAAATTGGAAAATCCATCTCCTACGTAACAAACTCTACGCGCCTGCTGAATCTGCCGGACGCTATTAAAGATGGACTGTTGAGCAACTTAATCACCGAAGGTCATGCTCGCGCCCTGCAAGGCATGCAGAGCACTAAAGAAATGATCGATATGTACAAACAAGTGCTTAAAGAGAATGCATCGGTTCGCCGCACTGAGGAGCTGGTGCGCCGAGCCAAAGATAAATCGGGCACGCGTGGAGTGGAGCATACGCCTCGTCTGCAGGTATCGAAAGACATCGATCGCTGGACAAAGGAACTGCACAATACACTCGGCGATAACTCTGACGTGAAGATCCGGCGCTCATTCCGACAAACCCAAGTAAATATCAAGCTCACGGGATCAATCCAGGACACACAGAAACAGCTTGATATGATTTTGTCCATTGCTAACAAGAAAAAATAGTATGAAACTCACATCTGACAACACTGTGCCTGCCATAATCGGGCTCAGTATTGTGTTGAGTGTAGCGATGTTTTTCCGTTTTTCTGGATTGGCAGAACAGCTCATTTTTTCCACTGACCAGGCACGCGCCATGCTCGCCGGTCGCAATATTTTACTGGGTCACTTGACTCTGAGTGGTCCCGAAACGTCTGTAGCGGGCATTTCCCTGGGTCCGCTCTATTATTACCTCACCGCCATAGCGCTCTGGTTTTCTAACTTTCAGCCCATTGGTCCGGCTCGTATGGTAGCGGGCATGAGCACTCTCACTTGCGGCATAGTCTCCCTCTATGTGTGGCGGAACTGGAAAAATAACTTGTTGGCGCTGCTGAGTGGCCTTATCTTGGCGCTTTCGCCGTTGGTACTTTGGCAAGGGAGAATTGCTATTGAACCCACGCCGCTGCCTTTAGTTGTAATACTGTGGCTCTGGAGCCTTACAGAAGCGCTGCGGTCTCGGTCTCGTGCATGGTGGATTGCGGCGAGTCTCTGGCCGTTACTGGCGGTGCAGCTCAATCTATCAGCAGGTATTCTCTGGGGAGTACAGTTCGTAGTGTGGTCTCTTTTTACTTCACGGCTTTCTCAGACGAATAAGGCAAGGGTGTTGGGGAGTGGTCTCTTCCTCACTGGACTGGCAGTGCTCCTCAAGATTCCCCGCGGCACTACTGAGCTTACCTATTGGTGGCAAAAGTGGTCACTCTACACCTTTCCAGATCACTCCTTGGCGACAATCATTCTCGGCATCCTCCTCGCTGCTACCATCCTCTTTTGGACACTACGCTTCCTTGAGGAGTGGCAGTTACAACGCTACACCGCGGCTCCGGAAACGCTTCTCTTAGTTTTTTCGGTGATGAGTGGGGTGGCCTTTACGCTGAAAACAGTGGGTGGGGACCATTCATTGGGAATCATATATGTTGTGCCGGCAATTATTCTTCCGTTGGCACTGCGACCACTGCTGCAGAGAGTCACGCCGAGCATTCTCATTCTGGGCAGCCTGCTGTTTTTTGGACTCTGGGCGCACCAGAGTTTTCTCTGGCTCCAGAATACAAATCACGGCCTCACAATACAGGATCACCAAGTTGTAGTGGATGAAATCCTGACTCTTACCACTGGAGAACCATACAACCTGGTCTATCGAGGACATCTGGATGTCTACGATGCGGCGGATGATCACTACCAATACTTACTCTGGCTCGCCGGCAATCCTCCCCAGCAAAGCGCTCGAATCGCACTCGAGGAACAGTATTTTGAAAGATGGTTACTTCCACCGAATGCAGATCGTAGATCTGCAGAGAAGACACTCTATCTGTACTACCCGGCCACAGCACTGGATCGCTACGCACAGCAAGGTACTCTGTACTTTACGGGCAAAGCAGCCGTTGACGTGGTTGAGTAGAGCAGTACCGTCCCCTCGGTAGACTCTTTTGCGTACCAGGCTAGTTACGCTCCTTCATCCGCCATGCTTCATGGTATAATTCCTCTGTTCTCTTCAGCGGGCCAATGACCCCTGAAGAGACGTGGTGGCTATAGCTCAGCTGGTTAGAGCGCCGCTCTGTGGAAGCGGAGGTCGCCGGTTCAAATCCGGTTAGCCACCCAAAGCATTGATATACCAGTTAAAATCATATATTACAGTCTATCTTAGACCTACTCAGATCACGTAAAATAAGCTATAATACTGCTATCTATGTATAATTGGAATACTGACACTACTCGATTAAAAAAAGATACTCAAAGGTACGACAAGTATGTATTGGAACAGCAAATTAATTTTGGTTTGAACAATACAAAAATTTCTATAAAGAAATTGAAAGCAAACTGGAATAAACTCGATATTGACCAAAATAAGCGAAATTATCTTGAGAAAGTCGTATGGACGCAATCCTAACAGAGCAACAACAACATGCTCTAAAACTAATTGCAGAAACTAGCCTAGCCCAACATTTTTACTTTGGTGGTGGTACAGCTTTGTCTCACTATTACTTGCAACACCGCTATTCCGAAGACCTTGATTTTTTTAGTCAAAAAGAGTTTGAACCTCAAGACATTACTGTTTCAATTAAAAGTCTTCAAAACAAGCTTGGGTTTACCTCATTTGATTATCAGAATATCTTTAATCGCAACTTATTTTTTCTTCGTTTCAAGGATGAAAACGTGCTCAAATTAGAGTTCACTTATTATCCTTGGGTCTAGTAAACTTTAGCACTAATTAAGTGTTAAAATAGTTTGCTAGAT
>CAYUUK010000018.1:0-8892 GCA_964447905.1 uncultured Pseudomonadales bacterium
TCTGGTGGTGGGTCTGTTCAAAAGCAGGTTGAAGAGATTAAC
Source organism: uncultured Pseudomonadales bacterium (assembly GCA_964447905.1). Classification (GTDB taxonomy): domain Bacteria; phylum Patescibacteriota; class Microgenomatia; order UBA1400; family UBA1396; genus JAJOJK01. The sequence goes on from CAYUUK010000018.1 coordinate 43, forward strand.
AAACTCACAAAAGAGATGGAAGAATACAGGGACGCTGTTCTAGATGTTAGGCAGGCTTTGTTCTACACTTTTGAAGATAATTTGACAGACGTTCTTGCACAAAACAAGTCCTTTGGTGAGGCTATGAAGTCTATCTACCGTGAGATTGTGTCGGAACTTACCCGAGTGCTTGTCTTCCAGAACTTGCTTAGGGCTTCACAAGGTGGACAAGCTGTCATGGTAGGAGACTTGCTTGGTCCTGTCTTTGGTGGTCGCAAACTTGCCAAAGGTGGTGTCATTAACAGCCCTACAATGCTCGAAGGTGGAAAGACCCTTGCAGGAGAAGCAGGACCAGAGGCAGTTCTACCCCTAAAGCGTAATAAACGTGGTGAACTTGGGGTATCCGGTGGTGGGGTTACAATCAACATGACTGTAAATACCCCTGATGTTCAAGGTTTCCAAAAGTCTCAGGGACAGATTGCCCGTCAGGTTTCCCGATCTCTTGCTACAGCGCAAAGGAACTCTTGATGGCTTTCCATGAAGTTCAATTTCCTGTTGATGTGTCTTACGGTTCAACTGGTGGACCTCTCAGGCGAACAGACATATTTACCAGTTCTTCCGGGTTTGAGTCTCGTAATTCCCTTTGGGCAGACAGCCTTCATGTGTATAATGCTGCTTATGGTGTAAAAACACTTGAGCAACTATACAACGTTTTGGAGTTCTTTGAAGAGCGTAGGGGAATGTTTCATGGTTTTCGTTACAAAGATTGGATTGACTACAAGTCAGGTTCTCCTGATGACCCTGTTGACGACGAAGACCAATTCCTAGGCAACGGTGATGGGACTAAGGTAGATTTTCAACTCAGGAAATTGTATGGTGGAGTTTTTGACCCTTGGTATCGTGTAATTACTAAACCCGTCGAAGGAACAGTTGTCGTGGCAGTAGATGGAACACCAGTATCAATCTCTTCCGTGGATACAACTACGGGTGTAGTGACTCTGGAATCTGCTCCTGCTAACCTTTCTGTTGTTACTGCTGGTTTTGAGTTTGATGTTCCAGTCCGATTTGACACGGATCAACTAGACCCTTCTATCGAGAACTTCAACAGCGGTAACTTGGATATACCGATCAAGGAGATCAGGGTTTGAGAGATATCCCCACAGCACTACAAGACCACTTGGACACTCGTGAGACTACCCTAGCCTACTGCTGGAAAATCTCTCGGAAAGATGGTGTTGTCTTGGGTTTTACTAGCCACGATAAGCCTATATCTTTTGATAGTGTAACCTACAGCCCTAACACGGCAGTCAATCCCACGGGTATTGAAAAGAAACTCGATATGTCTACGGACAACCTGGATGTTATCGGGGCCATTGATTCAAGTGCTATCACTGAGGAAGATATTGAAAGGGGCCTTTACGATTCAGCCCGAGTAGATATTTATCAGGTGAATTGGAAAGATGTCTCTGAAAGGTATCTCCTTCAAGCAGGTGTTATCGGCAATATAACTTATGGCGAACTTGAGTATGTTGCAGAGTTCAGGGGTCTGTCTTATCAGTTACAACAAACCAAGGGCCGTATTTATTCTCCCCTTTGTGATGCTGTTCTAGGGGACTCCCGTTGTGGTGTATCGTTGACAACCTACACAGGTAACGTTGATAGTAACCCCTCCACATACAGCATTTCTACAGGTGATCTTTCTGCACAAGACACCAACTTCTTTACAAGAGGTAAGATTACTTTTACTAGCGGAGCAAATGACGGCGTAGAGAGGGAAATAAGGTCAGACATAAAGGTTGACAACTCTCGCACTATTACCTTTTGGGAACCTCTTCCTTTTGACCCCTCTGTTGGGGATACCTTTGATATTACTGCTGGTTGTGACAAGACTTATGAAACGTGCAAAGCAAAGTTTAGTAATGGGTCAAACTTCCGAGGATTTCCTTATATTCCCCCAAAAGAAACAGTCTTCCGTATCGCCAAACCCTCTAGTAAAAACGACTACAATGGACAGAGCCTCTTTAAGTAGGGAGATTGTGAAGGAAGCCCGTCAATGGATAGGGACTCCTTATCACCACCAAATGTCTGTAAAAGGTGTTGGTTGTGACTGCCTAGGTCTTGTCCGTGGTGTTTTTCGTCATCTTTACGGCTGGGAGCCTGAGATACCTCCCTACTCACCTGATTGGGGAGACGCTAACAACGCAGAAACACTTATGGAGGCTGGTTTTTCTTATCTAGAGCCTATCCCCATTGATTCTGCAAGTGTTGGTGATGTAGTGGGTATCAGGTGGAAAAAGAACCGTGTTGTAAAACATGTGATGATATTGACTTCCAAAGACACAGCTATCCATGCGTATAACAGGTCTGACTGTAAAGAAATAACTCTAGGTAGTCTAAAACCCATGATTGCTGTTGCTTTCAGGTTCCCAATAAAGGAAAATTAAATTGGCTACTCTTGCTTTTGCTGCTGTCGGCAGTTTTGTAGGTTCTGCTGTTGGTGGAACTGTCCTGGGCGTAAGTTCTGCTGTAATTGGTCAGGCTATTGGTGCTACTGTCGGCTCTTACGTTGACGGTCTGTTACTTTCTAGCAATCAAACCACCAAGACAGCGGGGCCAAGGCAGGAAGAGTTTACTTTTAACACTTCGTCCGAAGGTCAACCTATCCCCCGTGGTTACGGCTATTTCCGCACGGGTGGAAACCTTATATGGGCTTCTGAGTTTAGAGAAGTTGTTGATGTAGACTCCAAGACTGTCGGCGGAAAAGGTGGTGGTGGGGGACAAACCGTAGAAACCACTAAATACAGTTATTTTGCTAACTTTGCTATCGCCATCTGTGAAGGCCCTATTGGTGTTGTCAACAAGGTTTGGGCAGACAGTGAACCCTTGGACCTTGAAGGGTTTGACTACAGGATTTACTACGGAACAGAGACTCAATCGCCAGACTTTCTTATCGAGTCAATCGAGGGTGATGCCCCTGCTTTTAGGGGAGTTGCTTACATTGTCTTTGAGAACTTTCCCCTCAACTCTTATGGGGCCAGAATCCCCCAATTTACTTTTGAAGTAAACAAGCCCGTAAAGGCACAGTTGAACAGTCCTTCCTACCTGACTCGTGGTGTAAACCTTCTCCCCGGTTCTGGTGAGTTTCTTCCTGACACTGAGTTGGTGAGGAAGTTTGAGGAAGGTGGCGGTGGAGATCGGTTCAACTTTTCCTTTGAAAACAAGAACAGCAGTTTTCCGTTTACTAATTGGGTTCAAGGCACTTCTCAACTACTCAATGCGTTCCCTAGGTTGAATATAGTTAACTTTGTTTCTACATGGTATGCTGATGATCTTAGGTGTGGTGAATGTAAAATCAAGCCCAAGATTGAGTTCAAGGATAAAAATACAGAACCTTTTGAGTGGCAAGTAGACAACTACAATAGAGACAGCCTTGAGATTGATGAGGTTTCTAGGTCTGGTGAAACTCCTGCCTTTGGTGGGACTTTTAGTGATGCCTCTGCTGTAAGGGGAATTACATACCTCAAGGACAACGGTATCAAAGTTCTTTACTACCCCTTCATACAGTGTGACATTCCGGCAGGAAACAGTCTCCCTAATCCTTACAGTGATAACGCTGCCAGCAATGGGCAACCTGTATACCCTTGGAGAGGTCGGATCACTTGTAGTCCTGCTATTGGCTTTGATGGCTCTCCTGACAAAACCCCTGCTGCTGGAACTCAGGTGGATGATTTTTATGGGACTGTAACTGCCAGTGACTTTACAGTAGACCAAAGCACATTGACTATCACTTGTGCTAAGCCTACGGAATGGTCTTATTCTAGATTCATCCTACATCAAGCCGCTATCTGTAAGCTAGCCGGTGGTGTAGACTATTTTGCCATTGGCACTGAACAACCCGGTATGACTACTATCAGGGATAGTGCCTCCAACTTCCCATTTGTAGACAAACTAGTAGACCTTGCCGCAGAGGTAGCAACTCTCCTTTCTGGCACAGGCACGAAGATTGTATACGCTGCTGACTGGACAGAATACCACTCCTACCGCCCTACAGATGGAACTAATGATGTTTACTTCAACATGGACCCTCTTTGGTCTGACAGTAACATTGATGCCATTTGTATCGACAACTACATGCCTCTTTCCGATTGGAGAGAAGGAGAAGACCACCTGGATTTTCAAGATTGGGACTCTATCTACAATGTGGAATACCTAAAGTCTCAGATCGAAGGTGGTGAATTGTATGACTATTTTTACGCATCTTTTGACGACAGGGTAAATCAAGTTAGAACTCCTATCGTTGACACACTTTTTCCACCTGATATAACTCACTCGCCGTCTACTACTTTTGCTGCTTATAGCCTACCTCAAAGAGCAACCCCCACCTCATTCTCTTGTAACATTCGTCTGCCTTCTGTTCCGGCTGACGGTGTTATTTGGGAATCTGGCGGGGTAGGGGTCGGTTCTTGGGTTGGTGTCAGAGATGGTGGAGCAACGTTTAGGGTTAGGGCGGGAGATGGCGGCATTCTGCCTCAAAGTGAGGCTGCTGTGCTAGATGTTGCTACCTCTGCTTTGCCTTTTGACGGCGACCTGCACACAGTTGAATGGGAGTTTCAGGTAAATCCGGGTAGGGTCTCTCTTTGGGTCGATGGAGTATTCCGGGGCTCTTCTGATGCAGCCTCGGGAAGCCTTGGAACCCTGTGGACTGGCACAGACCCATCTGGCTATCTTAAGATCAACTCTAATTTCGCACTGGAAGAGCCTAATGACGATTGGCCGGACCCTTCCGGGGCGTCTGACCTTGAAGTTTGGTTTGCCCTACGCAAAGACGTTCAGAAAGATTGGGTGTTCCGTCAAAAGGACATCCGTAACTGGTGGAAGAACTCCCACTTTGACAGGCCCGGTGGCGTAGAGTCCTCTAGTGCAACTTCTTGGTCTCCTAGTAGTAAACCTGTAATCTTTACGGAGTTTGGTGTTCCTGCAATCGACAAATCTACGAACCAACCAAACGTGTTCTATGATGTTAAATCGTCTGAAAGTTCCTTGCCTTATTTCTCTTCGGGGGTTAGGGATGAAGACTTGCAGAAACTTGCCATCATTGCTTTCATAGAAGGTTGGTCGGAGATAGCCTCTCAGGAGACAAACTTTGTAGACATTTCACTAAGTTCCGTGTGGGCATATGACATGCGCCCTTGGCCTTCCTTTCCAGTAGACTCTACTGTATGGGGAGACACACTTAACTATGGTTTTGGTCATTGGCTAAATGGCCGTATTGATGGTGTCTATGTTCCCGACCTGTTGGAAGAGCTTGCAGAAGATTACAACATAACCTTTGACACAGACTTTGAGAGGGCGTATGGTTCTTTCTATGGCTTTACTGTTGCAGGTAAGGAAAGTTTCAGAAGCATTGTAGAACCTATTGCGGGTGTCTACCACTTCCGCATTGTCGAAAGCGGAGATGCCTTTAAGGCCATGTCTCGTAAGACTGGTTCTGTAATTCAGGAAATTACTGATGACACTATCATTGAGTCTAATGAAATAGACGATGTAAAGTTTCAAATTATACAAGAGTCTGACCTTCCAAAGTCTGTTGATTTGGTTTACAAAGACCTTACAAAATCATATGACACGTCTTCCACCAGAGAGTCCAGAGAGATCACATTTGCTGAGAATGAAACTACAATCTCTGTCGGATTGACAATGGACAGGATGCAGGCTCAAAAGGTAGTTGCAGAACTGTTGTATGATACTTGGGCCAGACGGAAAAGCATCAGTCTAAAGGTTGCCCCCCAATTTGCAAGCCTAGAACCGGGAGATGTTATCTCTGTAAAAAACCAGCCCTACAGGATTAACCGTATCTCTGACCAATTCTACAAGGAGATCGAGGGCGAGACTTTTGACCTGAACATCTTTTTTGGTGGCGCAAGTATTGTCAACAGAGAGGGTGTTGGTGAAAATGTTGTATCTCTTGCCCCTCCGTTGATTTCTTTTGCAGACCTTCCCATTTACGATGGAGACCCGGATAATTGGGTTCCCAAGGTTGCTTCTTGGTCTAACCCCTTTGTTGGTGTAAATGTTTTCAGAAGTTCAAGCGATACGGCATACTCCATCAACACGGTAATTCCTGTGAAGGGATACCTCGGTGTTACTACAAGTGATTTTGACGAGGGGCCTGTAAACGTCTTTGACAATGATAACGAGCTTAACATCAGGCTATACAATGGCTTCTTGTCAAGCACAGATGAACTTGGTCTATTGAACGATGAAAACCTTATCGCTGTTGAAACTTCTCCTGGCGAGTGGGAGTTGGTTGGATTTCAAAACGTAGAACTGGTTTCTCCTGGTAACTACCGCCTTACCAAACTGATTCGTGGTAGACACGGCACAGAAGATAACATTGTTGCAAGCCTCCCCTTTGATGCAAGGGTTATTGTAATCAACTCTGCGTTAACTCCCTTGAGTTTTAATACTAGTGACATAGGTATCAGTTACTTCTATCGTTATGGTCCTTCTACGGAAGACATAGGTAGCAATGAATACAGAACTCGTAGTAAGACCTTTGAGGGAAGAGGTCTTAAGCCTTTTTCCCCTGCTGACGTAAGAAGTTCTTTTGATGGAAACGATTACACGTTTACTTGGAAGAGAAGGACTCGAATTGACGGAGACAGGTGGGATTACACCACGGATGTTCCGTTGAACGAAGTTTTAGAAGAATATGAGGTAGACGTAAAAGACAGCGGTGGAACAGTCATAAGAACTTTCTCAGGACTTACATCTGAGACTGTTACATATACATCTGCTCAACAGACAGCAGACTCTATCACAACCCCCTTCTCCATTGAAGTCTTTCAGATTAGCGACACAGTTGGACGGGGTATTGGAACAACATTGGAAATCACATAATGGCTACAACTACCAATCTTGATATCACTCTTGTAGAAGCCTCTCAAAGCCAAAAGCATGTAACTGTCAACGAGGCACTAAACACTATCGACTCTGCTGTTGGCCCCTCTCTTGCTTCCAATGGTGGAGCAATTAACTTACATGCTGTTGAAGAGGAACTGACCCTTACGGGCGCTTCTGTAACTTCTACAGTTGCTTTCCCCAACCAGTGTATAATCCTCGGCTGTTCTGTCCGAGTTACAGAGGCTATCACGGGTGCAACGTCTTTTGACGTTGGTGACGGTTCTACAGTAGACCGTTTTGGTGGCACTCTTGGTATTGCTTTGGACTCTACTAACCAAGGGACTATTGGACCCGCAGGTAACTACGCAAACACAACTGTAACTGTAACTGCCAACGGTTCTAACTTCACGGGCGGTAAGGTTCGTATCTGTCTCCATTATATCAATCTTGTCACTCCCACTTCGTAAGGAATGAGCAAATGTTTGCAAGACTATGGCGTAAGGCCACAGAGCCCCTGAGAGCCCCCGCAGAGGCTCAAGTTGCTTCTAAGGTAGCACCCCTGCCGGAACCCCGACTCGCGTCTCCTGATGCTTCTCCGGGCTTCCGGCTGTCCCGCCGCTCCCTCTCGCACCTTGACGGGGTGCATAAAGACCTACAGAAACTTGTGAAGAGGGCGCTGCAACTGTCTAGTGTTGACTTTACGGTTATCGACGGCATGAGGACCAGAGAAGAGCAAAGGGAACTGGTCGCTAGCGGTGCATCCAAGACCCTGAACTCCCGGCACCTTACAGGACATGCAGTAGATGTTGTTCCATATGTCGATGGGGCTATCTCTTGGGACTGGGATGATTACTACCCTATGGCAGATGCCTTCATCAAAGCTGCAAAGGAACTGGACATCAAGATTCGCTGGGGAGGTAACTGGCAGGTCAACGACATTAGGACTTGGAAAGGGAGTGCCCTTGAACTTAACCAAGCCTACACTGGTAATTTTCCAGATGGACCACACTTTGAGATTCCACGATGAACGATGAGAGATTGAATGAAGGATGGCATCTAGATAAGAGGGTTCCTGTCGCTATTATTCTTGCTGTCATATTGCAGCTTGTAACGTTTACTTGGTGGATGAGTGCTCTTACAAGTGATGTAGAACAAAACTCTGATGCTATCCTTAGACATAATGTAGAACTTAGAACTATCAGAGAGAACAACAGGCAACAGACAGGAACCTTGTCTCGGATTGAGGAACAGATTGTAGCCCTTCGCAGGGACTTGCAATTTACTATGGATAGGTTGATAAATGAAGAATAAGACGTGGAAAAGAGAGTTAGCAGCCCTGCTTCTGATTTTCACATGCTATATTGCCTTGTATGGTTCCTTGGAAGTCCTCAAGGTTATGGCCCCTTTGACTTTTCTCTTCGCTGGTGGAGCGTTCGGAATTGACTCATTTGCCAAACAGATACAGTCTCGCAGAAATGACAAAGTTCAGAGGTATGATTGATTATGACGATACTGACTCTTGTTGGATCGAAAGTGGGTCGCATTGTGGTGGGTGCTTTGGTTGCTACCTTGATTTTATTTACAATGATCCAGTGGTATCAAAGAGAAGTAAAAGAAGGACTCAAGCAGGAGATAAGGTTAGAACAACTAAACACAGAAAGGGAAACTCGTGAAAGGATTGACGAAGCTGTTCGGCCTTCTCGCAATCTTGATGTTGACGAAAGCCTGCGCTACCTCCGTTCCCGTGACTAGTGGCCTTTGTGAAGGTCTAAGGGAACCTGTAGATACCTTTAGTCAAGTAATCCTTGACAATTCACAAAAAACCCCCGCCCCTGTTGTTATCGCAGGAACGAGGGTGGTTAAAGGTTACGATGCTGGGTGTGCCCTAGACTGACGGCATAACCAGACAAGCAGACTCTTGCCTACTTTCAGGCACTCTTAGGTTATCTAGGGGTGCCTTTTCTTTTG
>CAYUUK010000018.1:8992-23233 GCA_964447905.1 uncultured Pseudomonadales bacterium
TAAACCCCCGTCCAAGGTTCTCCACCGGGGAGGTCTCCTGACCAAAGGACAGAGGCAAGGACAATTTCAATCAAACATCCTCCCCCAAGAAACCGGCAGCCATAATGCACACTATTGTATCACCAGCAATGACAATAGTATAGGAACCGTCTTCCCTGTCATAGAAAAACTCAAGGGCACTGTTAGACCCTTCTTTTGTGTAGATAACTTGTTCACCGTAATTGTCCAGTAGGATTTGTTGGTAAACGTCTGCCATAGGGGCACAAGCCAAGGGTTGAGTAACGCCCATAAAAATGGTCATAAGAGATTCAATCACGTTCATGTAGTTTTCCTATTTGTAGAACAAAGTCAAAGAGGGCACTTCCGCCCACTAGGCCCAACTCGCCAAGAAGAACACATATTTGATAAGCCCTTCATTTGTATTTCTCCCTTAGTGTTTCTGCAAGCCAACGGCTATACACGGCGTGTTTGTCTGCGTTAGACTGTGGTGTGTCCTTAAGGTTCATGCGGTGCATATACTTGACGCAATTCCCACGAAGGTATCCGATGAACTCGTCAAGTGTCAGGACTTGCTTGATGTAGTCGATACACTCAATATCTCCTTCCTTTGCTTTGTAATGTGGTGTGGGGGGTTTTTCCATTTATGTTTCCTCTTGCTCAGGGTCTAGCCGCCACGGGTCCTAGGGCGTCACTCACATGAGCGGATGCCCGTGTCTACGTCTATATAGCAAGCCCCGCCACCAACTTCAACCTCGTCCTCCTTATTTTCCTCATGGATAACTTCTTCCGATGCAGAAGCGTTCAGGATGCCGAAACGCTTGCCAGCCGCACGGAAGGTAGTGCAACCCTTGGCACCCCCATCATAGGCTTTCATGTAGACGTTCTTGAAGTCCTCAAAGGAAACATCATTACCAATGTTACAAGTCTTGGATACACTGGAGTCTACCCACTCTTGAGCGGCATTAAGCATTGCCACATGCTCATCGGGAGTAATCTTGTCGGCAGTAATACACTCAATACCCCACTCCCTCAGAGCATAATCCTCTACCTTTTCATACATTGGACCATCAGCAGTTTGAACAGTCCTGGTATATTCAAGAGAAAATACAGGTTCAATGCCAGAGGATACATTGTTAGCAGTAAGGCTAATGGTTCCAGTGGGTGCAATGGAAGTGAGATGAGAGTTACGAATACCGTGTTCTGCGATAGCATCTCTAAGGTCCTGTGGAAACTTGCTGATGAACTTTCCACTAAGGTATTTCTCTTTGTCAAAGAGAGGGAAAGGGCCTTTCTCTTGTGCTAGTCCAACGGAAGCAAAGTAGGCTTCTTCCATAAGACAGTAAAGAACGTTTCTAGTAAACTCTTGTGCCTCAATAGACCCATATTGAATACCCAAGACACCAAGGACGTTACCAAGACCTGTAATACCAAGCCCCATCCGACGCTTGTTTTTAGCCTCTTGCTCTTGCTCATACAGGGGGTAAATGGTCTCGTCAATAACATTGTCCATCATGCGAACGATGGGAGGAATGTCTTTGAAGAATTGGAACCAATCGAAAGACCATTCTTCTTTCCGAGTGACATACCGAGTAAGATTGAAACTACCCAAAAGACATGCACCATTGGCAGGCAGTGGTTGTTCGCCACAGGGGTTAGTTGCAGAGATATTTTCGATATACCAAAGGTTGTTCATCTGGTTGATACGGTCAATGAAGATAACCCCCGGCTCTGCCCAATCCCAAGTAGAACGCATAATGTTGTCCCAAAGGGCACGGGCACGGATAGTTTTATAGACCCGTCCTCCAAACACAAGGTCAAAGTCAGTGTCTTCTTTGACAGCCTCCATAAAGGCATCGGTTACGAGGACAGACATATTGAACTGCGTCAGTTTGTCCGAGTTGTTCTTAGCCGTGATGAACTCTTCAATATCTGGATGGTCAACACGGAGGGTAGCCATTTGAGCACCCCGACGATGACCTGCACTTGCAATGGTTTTACAAACTGAATCCATAATCCCCATGAAGGACACAGGACCAGAGGCACGAGTATCCAAGGATTTGATAAGGTCATTCCGGGGACGAATGTCAGAGAAGTCATAACCCACACCACCACCAAGGCGCATGGTCTGCCCTGCGTCACTGGCAACCTTCATAATTCCCATGAAGTCATCAGGGACTTTATTCATCACAAAACAGTTATAGGCTGTAACACGACGAGTAGAACCCGCCGCTGCTTGCACTCGGCCAGCAGGAAGGAACCTTTGGTCCTTGAGAATCTCAAGGCACTGGTCAAAGTGCTCTTGGTTGTCACTCAGGGCACCAGCCACACGTCCGCACTTTTGGGAGAAGGACTCCCCTTTTTGACGGTATTTGGTTTCATCGGCCCAAATTGCAATGGGAATAACAGGTCCAGTCATACAAGGTTCCTCAGATTAACTTTAGGGTAGTTAAGGTTCTTTAGCACTTTACCATCGTCTCTGTATTGGATAGTGCCATCGTCTTGTGTCATACGTCCTACGTTGTTCTCATGCACATTGGCAATAGCGGTATCCAAGTCCCAACCACGAGCATTTGCATAACCGTAGCACACATACACAAGGTCTGCTAGTTCCTTGAGTTCATCTTCTGGTTTGTAATCAAAACGAGGGGCAGATGCTTTAGCCCATTCAACATATTCTTCGTCAATAAGGTCAGCAGACCTATCTGGGTCTTTCTCTTGCTTGGCTAGGAGTCGAAACTCTTCTACCATGTCTTTAATCTTCATCTGCATATGCCTCTAGGTGGATGTAGCCAAGTTCATTTAGGATTTCCAAGACAAAGGGCACGTCTATATAAGCATCTTCTAGGATTCTTTCAAGGCCATACCTTTCTGAAATATCCGTGATTTGTTCCCTAGTCATCGTCCCCAAAACCTTGTGCTTTGTTCACTTGGGTAAAACAGATACCAACAATAGTCTTCCTTGCCTTTAATGCCCTTGTGTGGAGAGGGATCATCTGGACCGTTAACCCAATAGAGCCTACCAACCGAAACAATCTCCTTGCAGTTCCTCATGTATGGCCCCATACGCTTGTTGTGCATCTGAGACGCAGGGAGTAGGAGCCATGTGGGCTTGAGCGTAGGTAGGTGGTCCAGAAGGGTTTTCAACATCTCCCACGAGAAAGGTGGGTTGGTGATGATTAGGTCGCACCCTGACACATCTTGTTTTGTAACGTCTAGTGCATCACAGGTATACCAATCGTTAGGTCGAATATCAGAAGCCCAACGACATACAGCGCCAGCACCAGTAAGTAGTCCCTCAAGTGATCCATCTCCCCAGCAAGGTTCCGCGTAAGTTTTTCCCCTGACAAACATCTCAAAGACAGGTGTGATGGCGTCAGGGTCTACCGTAGGCCAGAAGTCTTTAGGACGGTTCTCTTTGTAGTTTGAATACCTACCCATCAAGGCAACTCCTGATAGTGGGTTACAACGAAGGAAACATGTCCTTCACCCCCGTTGTCTACTACTTGACAGTGGAAATCTTCTGCAAGTTTTTGGTTCATAATCTTTGCAAGGCGGTGTAGTTTTTCTTTATGGTCTCTTGGAAAGGTCAGTTCGTAGATAGTGTCCATACAGTCAAGACCTCGGTTCATTCCCAATCATCCTCCCAATAGTCCTCAAGTTCGTGTGGAGGGTTTGCAACCCTGATGTCCATAAGGTTATTGTCAGGGACTCCTTCAAATGTCCATACAACTTCTCTTCCAAACAAATGCTTTAGCTCTTTGTCAATCCACTTTTCAAAACGATGTTTACAGAACTATTATCCTTACGCATTAGCCATATTCCTTCCTCAGTGCTTCCATTGATACCCATTGGTGGTCATAAAGACCATCGGAAATGTTCCTCTTGATTACGACCCCTTGCCTCCACCGAGGGTTTGACTGTCCAGCCCAAGATTCTTCTTTCCCCTTGAAACATCCAACCACATGACCAATGACCGGACGAACAACAGAGTCCTTATAGTAGTAACTGTAGAAATGAGAATGACCACAGGTAGCACTACGGTTAACAGACTGGCAGAGGGAATAAGCATGGTGAATGCCAGAGATAGCACGGCCAGAGTTACCAGAAGCAAAGTAATGAGAATATGCAACACCATCGTAAGTAGCGATGGCGGGTGCGGAATTAACATACTCGTGGTATTCATCGAACCAGTATCCCGTTTGAAGATGCCCAAAGGAAATCCCGTATTTTTGTCCCTCAAGCCGGGGGTCTTCCATAAGGGCTTTCTTGATTCGGCAGTTTCCTGTAAAAACACTCACACTACCCTGCCTCGCCAGGAAACTCCCAGACCGAACAGTGATACAGTAAACTTTATCTTTGACTACATCTGTCATCACTTTTTTGAATCGTGATTTCTGTCTTGGGTTTATGTTTACCTTGTATTGACCCTCTCGATACTCTGTTATTGAGGCGCTGTGACCATGCATCTGACAGAACGCTTGAACATCGTCACAGATTTGCTTCTTACCGTAGAACACACGGCTCTGCCTATCACTGAACACACTGCCATCACAAAAGATAAGCATGTCAAGGAAAATATCTGCTTGGTCTTCTGGAAGCCTAAAAAGCCACTCAGGTATTCTCATATTTTGGTCAGGGCAATAGGAAGGTCGGGTAAAGTGGAACTCGTAAGCAACCTTGAGTTTTTTACCGCGGATTTCTGTGGTTTGCCTGTCGCGCGTAACTTTTCTGTAACTAAGATTGTTGTCTTTTAGAACTTCCTCAATAACCCTTGCTTTGTCACCGCTTTGGTAAAAGACACACTTACCGTTTTTGTGGTAAGAGTCTGTGAGTGCAATAGCACATAGTTTAACCTGAGAGTCACTTAGAAACGGATATTTTTCTCCTTTGTAATAGGTAGATACTGGCAAGTCTAGTTCTTGTGGAGTGTCCTTTGCTTTCTTGACAAACATTTCACCAGAAGAGCCATAGTAATAAACCCTGTGATTAGGAGTGACTATAAACTCTCCTGTCTGGGTTTTGTAAGAATACATAGGGCCTTCATGGTCAAACTCGTGAGTTAGTTCTACCTCCTGCCAATAACCGTCTTTGTCTATAACTTCATCACCAACTTCAACGTCTGTTACATACTTCCAGCCGTCACGTTTGGTAAAGATTTCGGTGTGTCCTTGGAAACACTCGTGGTTCCCTTCAATACCATACCACTTGGGCATCCTACGCTTCATGTAACGAAACTTGTGACGAAGCCTATCTTGTGAGTCGTTGTAGGCTTCAATATCTGCCTCGTAGTTCTGATTTACAATAGCCTGTGGATAACGTGTATCGTAGGAGTTGAGTGATTTCATGTCTGCCCCGTCCCCCAAGTCAATACAGTAGTCAGGACGAATGTCGTAGATGAGTGCCCCTAGCCAATCAAATCTTTCATTCCCACAGGAAGGGTCCGCATGTGCGCATGACCATACGATTGCTGTTGTCATACCTCTTCCCAATCTTGGCCGTTACTTTTAACGTGAAACTGATGCTTTCCACCCCTTTGACTATAGAACCAGTTAAGTGACCAGAACAGACTGTTCCACTGCAAGTTGGTTATCAAGGATTCATTCCCACTCCAACCCCCCGTGGCTAGGTCCACGACATAGGTGTCTCCCTTTTCGTTGAGGTAGTAAGACCTGTAGGGGTAGTCATAACTCCAACAGTTATACACCAGTTTTATGAGGCCCAAGGAACCATCCTCTAGGACATTATATCCTTCGATATAATCAAGAAGTTCCTCAGTAGGGTTTCCGTCTTCATAGTGGGTCTCAAAGGGTAAATCTCTCATCGGTTCTTAAACTCCTTGTAGGCTTTATTATGAGCATATCCAAAACCAATAATAAGCGTGGGAATTGTAACCAAAGGATAGTGATACACAAGAAATACTGTGCCTACAAGTGCCGCAGTAAATGCTGTAAAAGTAACAACCATTGTCGCCATAAACAAGAAAAAATTATGATAAGACAAGTGATCGAGGTATTCTTCAAACAAGTTCATTAGGTGCCTCTCTTCTCATTTTCAAGTGCGATACGGCAGTCTTCCAGATACATATAGTCGTCAAGGGACAAGACCGCAAGAGGTTCTTTTTGGTTGGCCTTGATGAACAACACAGGTTTTACCCCTTGTGAGGCATTGCTTACGGCTTGTTCCCACAAGGAATAGATTGCCATACGGGCGTGACTCTTGCACTCTACAGCGATAGGGAGAAACTGCTTGGCAAAGGGAGATAGTTGAACATCTACCCCTGACACCCCCATGGACGTAGACTTAACGTCCTCTGCGACAACCCCGTAAGGCTTCAATAGTTTACAAATACGGTCCCTGACGAGTTGCTGGAATAGCCTACCCTTGTTTTTGGCGGAAGAGGTCTTCACTAGTGCTTTACCTCCGGCTCAGTCATGGGAAAGACGTTGACAAACAGGATATTATTGTAAGGGTAGTAGTGTTCAAAGGTATCACCGTCCTCCCCTACACCAATTACACCTAGGCACTGTATACCGTGCACAACCTGAACGTTCTCGAAGGAAACGAAGTCCCCGTTACTTAGGCGAACGGTAATTTCATACATCTTCATCAAACTTGCTCACCATTCTTGAGATGTTGTCATATATTCCATCGGAACCCTTGACAAACTCCCTTCCGTTTTTATCCTTAAAAACTCTATACCTCTTTCCACGAGTGTAGAAATGACTACCAGCGTAGGAACAAATAAGGAACTTTCCTGTAGGTTTCATACTTTCTCCCATACGTCAGGTTCTTTCACAACCTTTGTCATATAAACAGGTCCACCGGAATACACGAAGGTTCTCAGGCCCGGCCAACACTCAAATTTGTAGTCACAGTAGGAACAAATACTTGGAAGCTTCATGTTACCAGACTTGCCATGCGGGACAGGCTCATAATTCCTATCCGGAGGGTCTTTCTCATTGACTAGTTGAAGTTTTCTCAGGACTTCCTTTTGCTTACCCTCTAGTTCTTCTGTCAGGTCGTAAAGGTCAAGAGTGATATGACCGAATTGTTTGTCAAACGCAAGAAATCCAGCGCGCTTCTTGTCAGTTACAATAGGGTCATCAAGGCTTCCGTAGAGGTAACTAGACAACTGAGAGATGTAACCGAAAGGGTCATCCTCTCGAAGCCCGTTGCGCTTAAACTTGTCAAATGCTCTGGAAGAGGTCGATTTAACATCAATGAGCACTCCGTCAATAACGCAGTCCCTATGGCCTTTAACACCAAATACGTCCACAGGGTCTTGTAGTCCTTTAACGTCATGTCCTGCGGCCATGCAGAGTCCCAACAGGTAAGACTCTGTAATGTCCCCAAAAATGAACTTGTTTCGTGCACTAGGAGGAAGAGGCTCAGTTTCATTTGTGCTATTGATTGAATACCAAAGCTTCCTCTCGCATGGAGTTCCAAGGCTACTGAGCCTTAGAGTTCTCTTTCGTTTGTTGGGATAGGGAGACAGTTGACGGTCAAGAGACTTTGCAATGTCTTGTGAGACCCACTCGGAGATTTCCTTTGTCCACCCCTCTCCTGTGTCAAGAACATTTGCAATATCTTCCTCAAGAGTTTCAATTTGTTTCATTCATACCAGACCTTGATAGCACAGAACTCTCTTCCTCAGACATAAGACTCACAGGAAACACAGGTATAAGCACCTCGTAGATTTCCCTTGCAAGTTCCCTATGCTCTCGCTGGGTCTCTTCACCCATACGAAGGTCCAAATAGTGAATCCAAGACCGGAGACTACCTGTCATGTAGAGATGACTTTGTGTAAGACCCTCGGGAAGAACAACACGAGCGCACTCTTTAGCAACACCCATTTCACGAAGTTGGTCATAAGCACGAAGGCAAGTCTGCATAACGTGGGCTTCAATGTCGTAACAATCGTCTAGGGTATCTCCGCTAAAGTCATCAAAGGAGTTTTGCCTGTTACTTTCGTCCTGCCTGCGATATTCCCGTTCGTAAGTTTCAATGTCGTCGGAGTAACGCTGAGAGAACTCTTGGAAGGAAAAAGACCTGTGCCGGATAAGTTGCCGAGTGATATCCCTTGGCGCTTTAATAGAGACAGTTGCGTGGACCATCTCGAAAGGGGACCAATGAGCATGTTTCTTGAAATACGCTAGAAGTTTTTCGTAGTTTTCTGCCCGTTTGTTTTCCTCTCGTTTGGAACTGACCCTAGCAGAATACGCAACTAGGTCTTCTGGACCAGCCGCAGGAGTCCCCACGGATGGTTGAGTGTAGGATACCAAAGTTACTTCCATGTTTACCCCAGGTATCCAAGGCCCATTAGGGTAAGGCCACCATAATTAAACTGCACGTCACCTTGTCCAAAAGAGAGACCCGAGGTTACAAAGAAGTCAGTTGCAAGCATGTTGTAGTTTTCTTGTGGCATTAGAACGGAACCTCTTCCTTCACATACTCCACAAGGTTATCCACCCGCATACCTTCCCAGCGGATTTCTCGCTTCTTCCTCCCAATCCACACGTTGAGTTTGACAGTCACATCAGAGCCGTTTCCAATGAGGACATTTTTGTCCCAAGGCTGTGCATTTGCATCAACAACTTGGGGAGGCCCCATGTAAGGTTCATCAAACTCTTTCATCATGTGCTTTCGGGTAACTTTGTAGAGGATACCATGCTCCTTGTCACGCTTGATAAGGTTCGCAAAAAGCCCGTCAACGGGAATACCTTGCTCTTCGAGATATCCAGAAGCGTCATCCCGATTGTTGAAAGGCAGAACGATAAGCCCGTTGTAAACCCCCTCGGAAGACTCAATCTTAAGACGATGGTCGGAACCCTCGGGGAGATTTTCTCCCATGTCCCGGAAGAAGGGTCGCATGAAGAGTGCTTTACCCTGAATGTAGTGAATACTCATGTTTGGTCTCCTTATTTTCCGTAATACCAGAGGATTTCTCTACCTTCGTCTTTCCATTTTTGGTAGAAAGTTTTCTTCTGTTTCTTGGCTTCTCTGTGACAATCCATATGACACCTGATATTGTGGTAAACTGGACTTTTTCTGGCGTCATCATGTATCATTATGCACCACCACAAGTGATACTCACCTTTTGGCATATGTTCCCCGCAGTAATAACAAGTGTAACCTCTAGGGTTAATGATGTTCGATGAGCCTCGGTTAATACACTTTACGGGGGACTTTTTCAATGAACTTCTGCGTAAGAAACGCCCTCCTTGGTGTCGATACTGAACGATACGTTACAATTAAGGTCTCTATTCGTCCATTCAATAGCTTGTTTCATGATCTCACGGGTTTGTGAGTGGTTTGTAACAGAGGCACCCGTTTCGTCGTGCATTTGCATCTGACCCATGTAACCTAGCTTGGCACATCTAGCCAACCAACTGTCGAAGACATAGACACCTGTCCCTTGGTTAATAGTGCTCCAAACATCTTTTTCAAAACGTAGTTGATACCAAAAACCTGATACGGGATTTCTTACCCACTTACAGCCCCTCACTTCCTTGATAACTTGTTTTTCTGCCACTTCTCTGACAGCCCAATTTAGTTTCCAGAAAGCATCAAGCAACTCTTGAGCCTCTGCCTTACTGACACCCATATTCCTAGATAACTTAGAGGCACCTACTCCGTATAAACTGCTGTAGTTAACAACTTTTGCCTTCTTTCTAAGGTTATGGAGCCTCTTGTATCTTTCTTCTGCGCTTTCCAACATTCATCCTCTTGCTATTTTCTGACACTGTAACCCTTAACACTCGCACTCACAACGTGCTTCTTAACACCCAAGTATTCAACTACACTTTTTACCGATAAAGTCACTAACAGGCTTTCTTGTAACTGACATAGAAATCGTAATCCTCTTGTGTGATTTGGCCTGCTATAACGAGCAACTTCATGTGTGGGTCATAACCTGGTTGACTCATCTCTTCAACATAATCAGGGTCTAGTGGTTGAATGT
Organism: uncultured Pseudomonadales bacterium; assembly: GCA_964447905.1. Taxonomy (GTDB): domain Bacteria; phylum Patescibacteriota; class Microgenomatia; order UBA1400; family UBA1396; genus JAJOJK01. Next base: position 18,954 of record CAYUUK010000018.1, read on the forward strand.
AATGCCTTTTAGTAGTGTCTTCAAGGGACACCATGTCTGTTCCCATGAACACTTGGTTGTCGTCAGCCACGAGACACTTGCGAATCTCTTCTCCATATTCTCTCTCCACTCCGGGTAGATTGACGATAGGTTTTTTGTGCTTGAACCTCAGTGTGTTTGTAAGCCCTCCGATTTCTGCGCGGATGTAGTATTTTCCATCGGAGGGGATAGCCTCGTCCCTGAAACCCTTGAATACACCAAGCCTGTGTTGGATAACCGTAAGACCCTCTAGAATTGCTACGGAGGGGTTCTGTTCCTTGAGCAACAAGACACTTGGAGTAAGTTCCCCATCTTTCCTGACTTGTGGTATGGACCTCTCTTCGTTAGTCTCCTTGTTCCTGACAAACTTGTGTGTGCAAGGTTTCCAACCAAGAGACTCTAGCCAACGCTTTACTTGGTCCGTGCTGTTAGGATTTGGTTCCTCGTAGGAACACAAGACTTTCAGTTCTTGGGTAAGGACCGAAACCCCTTGTTCCTTGCAAAGCTCTTTCCACTCTTGGAACTTTTTTGTCGGGGTGCCGTCTTTTTTCTCCGTCTGCTTTGGCCTCTTTCGGACTGAATACACAGGAACCTTGGGCATTACCTTTTTGAGTTGTGTAACCTTCTCTTCTTGTGCTGCTTCAAGTTCCTCGATGTTCCTGAGAACCCTTTGCATGTCCAGACGCAGTGGATTTTCTTGTTGGTAAGCCGCACACTTGATCTTGAAGTCAAGGTAACGCAGGAACCTAATGACGTTAGGACTCAGATTTTCCAATGTGGGTGCCATCCTCTAGAGCCTTTCGATAACCTTCTTGCGAACCCTGAAGCCAAGCGTTTTTTGCTATATAGTAGGTTAAAGTGCCTCTTGGGGCAGGCTCACCGTCAATACCGTAAGTCTCATCCCACCATTCTTCAAAGGTCATTTCCAATGACACTTTCCATAGGTTCAGGGACAGGAGGAAGTTCACAAAAATACTCGTATTGATCTGCGTTCCAACCTGTGTGTTCACCCGATGTGTCATAAAACTCCCCGTCATCTTCGTCAATGAACCCCGCGACAAGTTCAAACTCAAAGTGTAGGGGTTTCCCGGCGCAAGAGCTATAGACCCAAATCCCCCGAAGGTGTTTGACACCCGGCCCGAGGTTGAAGTATTCAATAGGTTTCCATTCCATCAGTCATCTACCTTGTAGTGGCTCATAATTTCGTCCAAAAGTTGCCCCTTTTGTGCAAGTTCATTAAGGACTACGGATTTTTGACCTGCTTCAAAAGCCTCTCGCATAGATTCGAGACTATAGTCCCAATCGTGATAATCGTATGGCTCACCATCTGACTGAATTATACCGCCATACTTTTCGTGTGCCCAATCTTCAAAGGTCATCCGTAAAGTTCCTCTAGCATTTTCCATTGTTTTAGCCACAAATTCCAGTTGATTTTTACATCTTCCTCACAACGCTGGATCATAAGGTCTAGGTCCCCTTCCGTCCATTGTGACCCTTCGACCTCCACCTTCGCACCGTAAGACCCTAGCGCATGGCTGGGGCGGTTTGGGTCCAAATACCAGCTAAGCCACATGGTGTCCACAATCAAGCCCGAGTAGTTCACCCCGTAGAGTTTTTTCATCAGGGGCAGGTCGTAAAGCCCGATGTTATGGCCTATGAGAATTTTCTGTGAAATCAGAAGTTCATACATATCCTCCGGGTCTGTGAGTGTCTTTACGTTACCGTCTGTTGTATAAGACAAGCAGTAAACCTTTGTGGCCTCGTCTAGCAAGCCATCTGATTCAATATCAAAGACCATCTTCCCCAAGCCAATGAAAGATCGTGATGTAAAGGAACCCAACTGTGATAAGTGTTTCAAGCATCAGAATCCTATCTCCGAATCATTTCCCACGGTGGGGGTCTGGTAGTTTGTCAACATATAAGTAGAAGTGTCAAACACAAGTTCACCAGCCGGCCCACTACCTCCCCCTGTTCGGTTCTTCCGTCCTACTCGAATCTGCATGGTATTCCTTACCTCTTCATTCTCTGCGTCAATGTCCCGGTCTAGGACAATCTCGAAGCCTGCCCCTTGAACAATACTTTTGCAGTATTTCGCGTCACCGTCCTCATTGGCGTGAGCGATTGTAACAATACCCACGTTAAGTTCTGGTGCAAGCCTCTTTAGTTGGTTTGTAAGGTCTGTAAGTTGGCTTTCCTTGTCTGCCACATTGCCCATGATAACATCTTGCATAGGCTCGAAGAACACATAGTCAACGCCAATTCCTTCGGAGAGGTATCGGATTTGAGAAATGAGGTCTTCGTAAGTAGCATTTGTGGGCAACGAGAATTGATACACTTGCTCCGTCTCTGCAAGCCTTTCGAGTTCTTCCTTTACGTCCTGTTCTCTCCCCTTGTCTTCGATAAGGTCTTTTCGGGAAAGGTTATCCCCTAGACCATAAGACACTAGGCCCAAAAGGCTTGTGAGTTTGGTTTCCTCAAGGTGGCATACTGCAATGCGCTTTCCTGAAACAATCGCTTGATGTTCAAGGTAACGCATGAACTGAGTCTTTCCTATACCTGTCGGAGCGAGAATAACAGTGAAATAGCCCTTGTGAATACCCAAGATTTTATCGTCTAGTGGTTTTACGCCGGTAGGATAATAGTCATAGTCAGGTGTCTCATCGTAGAGCCTGGTAAAGTCTTCTTTTGTGCAAAGAATTGTGTCAGGTTTTATCAGGGAAGAGTTCCACCAACTGGACTTGTATTCCCTTACATCCCCTTCTTGCAGGAAGGCATTAGCATCTTTATGTAAAGTGTGGTTGACACGGTGGCACTTACCGGGAAACATATTGTAGAACTTTTGAGCAAGAGCGTTACCAGCTTCATCATTGTCCACCGATAGTTTGATCTTTTGAAATCCCGAAAGATATTCACGGGCATTTGTCCAGAAGTCACGAGAAGGAGTAGCCCCCGGAACACTTACCACAGGATAGTCTCCCATCATTTGAAGGACACTCAAGGCGTCCTCTTCTCCCTCGGTAATTGTGATAGTGTCTCTTTCCCCCGAGTTCCAGAAGTCAGATAGGAAAAAGTGGTCCATCCTGCCAGAGATACGGATGGTCTTCGGGAGTTCCCTGTGTTTTGTGCCGTTGGGATAGGAGAAGTGCACGGTATTATCTGTAAACCACACTCCATAATTCTCTAAGATAGCCTTCTTGATACCCCTGTAAGACTCGGGCACATAAGCGTCACTCAACTGGTCTTCTCCTTCTTCATAATTCCCATTAGACAGCGTAGGGGTTAAGACACCGGACTTGCCACAACTGAAGCAACGATAGACATTCAGTTCCGTGTTGTAAGAGTAGCAGTCTTTGTGCCTACAGTAAGGGCATTGTTGGTGGTCAACCTGCATCCTTTTCCTCAGGGAAATACTTGTAGAAAACCCTCATAAGACCTTCTTCAAGCGTTTCTTTGGTCTCAATACGAGGGTTAACAATCTCATCGTGGCAATCTTGCATTTCCCAGATCAAATTCAGTTCAAGGTCTTCCAGACCTTCTTCCCCTATTTTCTCATAGGGAAAGAGAGAATAAGCCTGCCAAACCTCAATGTCTTTGAAATACCAACCTGCGATACAACAAGAGCCCGTCTCAGGGTCTTCATAGACACAATGACCTAGTTCGTCATCCCAAGCAGGGATTTCTTGAGCAACAACCTGTTGGATAGCCCACAAGGTTCTTTCTTTGATTTCTTGACGGTTCATTGTCTTTCCTTCTCAGACTTCGTGAGCGGGCGCTACAGGGCCGACTCGAGTTTCAGGTAGGTATGCCCCGGAAAGGGCAAGAGGGCTCTTAGCGGGCCTCTCCGGGGCATATAGCGTTATTCGATACGGAGCGTGTAAGTCACTCCATCAATCTCCACCTTCTTACCTTCACAAGTTTCTTTTTGTGTGGGTCTCAGGTCCAGTCCGGTAATCTCTTCAAAAACATCGTAGTCAAAGTTAGGAAGTTCTCGAACCATCTGCACCTCTTCCTCTGTTGCAGAGTTGTAAGCATCTTTCCATTGTTGTTTCAGGTCATTTTCTCTAAGATAACCACCAGAAGTTTCATAACCTGGGTTTTCTCTCTTTTCGTCATCTGACATATCATCAGCATCAACCCAAGTTACGGGAGATGCTTTGTAAATCCAATTAGGTTTACGAGCTGATTGCCAATCCTCAAAAGACAACCATTTATTAAAAAAGTAACCACCTTCGGGAGTAATAGTGTTAAAGTCTCCGGTGTTA
>CAYUUK010000019.1:0-3316 GCA_964447905.1 uncultured Pseudomonadales bacterium
TGCAGGTGATCGGCAAGGGACTGCCCCGTACCGATAATAACGAGGTCGGACGGTCTGCCCGCTTCCTTGCCGTTTATTCCGATTCCCAGTCCTATCTGCATTTTCCGCCCCCTTCCACACTTTTCATCTTGACTTTTTCGTCACAAAAAAGCAATAATAAGTTAAGAGATATCTTCCTTTCATCTCCTCCCCTCCGGTTACCCACACAGCCGGAGGGGTTTTTTTTACTTTACAATCCGTTCCGTATGTGTAACAGTACCGGCGTGGCTATGTGTAACTAACGACTTGCCCCGGCTTTTAAAGGCCGGGGTCTTTTTTAAAAAAAAGGAAGACAAATGTCCGGTATTGAAGGGCTGAAGGGCCTGTTTTTATTTATTGTTTTGTTAATATCCATAATCACCTGCGTACTTTTAAGCATCCGGGAGCCAATCGTAATCGGAACGGAACTGAACGGGGACGGATCGGTTGAATACCTGTGCCTGGGCACCGGGTGTGAGGATATGTACTGATTTACCTCTCAAGAGCCTTGCAGCTCTTCCAGGCAATGTATCCTTCAGTAATATAATGCGCGATTTCACGTTCCGTCATGGGTGTTTCGGACCGGGGCCAGTCGCGGCACATCCGTTCCGCGTCATTAATCTTGACGCTGCTGCAACCGCTCAATAGCACGGTTAATAACAGCAGGGTCGGGGCAATCGCTTTCCGCATCATCATCCCTTATTTCCTGGTTAAGTTTGGATAGCCGTCTCGATCTTGCAAGCTCTTCGACCATACGTTTGTTGGCCTCCAGCATGCTTGCCTGTGCCTGACGGAGCGCAATTTCCTGACGCTCCAGCTTCTGTATCACGTGCACTGCATACGCTCCCGCTCCGGCAAGCGCCAGGGCCAGAACACCTGTGAGTATCTTAGAGGATAGCAACCGGGTAATCATTGTTCATATACAAGTCCTATGGCCCGGCTTAAAGGCCCGTCCGATTTCATCACATTGCACCGCATGTGCACCGCCTGTAAATTATACTCTTTCATAAAAGACGGCTTCAGCCCTTCACGTTTCAAAGCCGCCACAGGGATAATATGGTCGAGTGTGGCCGACTGCATATCCATCTCTTCCCGGCATATCCCGCAGCGTCCGGCCTGTTCCCCGAATTTGCGTTTTAATATGCCTTTATGTTTTTTCACCGGACCCACAATACGGGCCAGGGCTTATTCCGGCTTACGCCGATATGTATAAAAGTATCGTACACACCTATCCGGGGCACTTCAAGTTTCAAACAAGCTGTGATGAGGTCATACCTGTCGTAAGGAGAGGTCACACTGATATCTGCCGCAAGCCCCATTGAGTGCTCGCCAAGAACACCGGGCGGAAGGTTTTTCTTCGCCTCGTCCGGGTGTGTCGGATGGCGGTAGCCGGAGTTAACCTGCATAGCTTGCCCGTACATGTCGCGGATTTCCTGCAATTTATACACAAGGTCCGCCTTAACGCCATGCCGTCCCGTGTGTTTACATGTAAACTCGCCGGGCGTGAAATTCGGTACGGCGTCCCAGTCAATCATCCTTTTCTCCGTTCCTGCGTTTGACGGCCACTCTGGACGCCGGATAAAATATGGACAGCGGGGACACCACGACTCCGATCAGAACGCCAAGCGCGCTCAGGTCCGTGCCTTTTTGAATGCCGTACACCGCAAGGCACAATCCGATTGCAGTGGCCGCTATCACCGCTTTGAATTCACTTGACCTGAACCCGCGCGTCATCTGTCCGCCTTTTGTGAAATAGCCTTCCTGTTTTCCCGAATCTCGTATATCACCCGTTCGAAACGCTTCTCCGCACGGCTTTCCGCCGCGGCCTGGTCCGTTTTTAAAACCTCGATGTCCCGCGTGTTTATGGATATGCGTTTGTCAAGTGTGAACAGGAACACGCCTACGACCCCCAGCATCGACACAAGCGTCAGTATCTCTCCAAAATTTATCGACCAGTTTATCTTAAGCCCGGGCATCATGTATCCACCACACATGTCAGTATGTCCCCGGTTTTCAGTGGCCGGCGAACGCCGTCTTCGTAAACGGAAGATACCTGAATGCGGCTGCCGCCCGGGAGGAATTCATCCTGGTCAACCACGGCGTCCCCTCCGGCGGCGGATATGCGGTACCAGAGATTCTCGGCGGCCCACAAGTCCAGGTAGTCGGTACCCTCGGGCACCGTGAAACTGTCGCTGTTCCCGGCATCAACCGCATTGATTGCCGTTTCCGGGCGTATGTGCGCGCCAAGCACCGGCACTCCGGTACCCACTGATTTCAGACGTGAAGCCGTCCGTGCGTTAACCCTGAGTTCTCTTGCCATTTCTGCCTCCCCTGTTCATAAGAAAACGTCCGCTGCAATCACACACACTGCTACTGCCAGCGGATATGTGAAATCCCTGAAATACTTTCCCGGCCACTTCCAGAAAACAAGAGAGCGCGGGAAAGCTTTGATGAAGTTTTTATCCTCCAGGATTTCAAACTGTGCGTGTTCACGCCCGAAGTAATACGCGGCCATAACGGCGGCGGATCCCGAAGCCAGCCCGAATACGCTGAAAACAGCGCACACCGCCGCAGTGATAAGAGGGTGCGTGAGATTATGTTTGTGCAGGAATTCCAGCATCCTTTTCCTTGATGCGCTCCCGCAGGTTTGCGCACTCCTTCATTGCAGTTTCAAGTTCACCCTTCAGGGCTTTCTCGGTATTTATTTTCTGGTCAAGCAGAATTTCATATTCATTCAGGAGGTTGCGGTACCTCTCGTTTGCCGCCCGCAGTTCCTCCGCCGCATCGGCGTCCGGTTTCTGAAAAGGCACGGCGTCCGTTGTGTTGTCCGGCTCCGTGAAAGCATGGTACGTGTTTGCGTTAACGGGAGTCGGTCTGAGGTATATAAAATCCGGCATGGTCTTGTCCTTTCTCCTCTAATCTACCTGACGCCATAGTAAAATACAAGACGCCAGTTTGCCGGAGTTATGTTGTTTTGGTTCTGGGTGTCCTGTTCAATCAGCGTGATGTTGGTCTGTACGGATACGCCAAGCTGGGTTGTGTTCGCCCACACTGACACGCCCCGGTTATTGCTTGTGCCCACGGCATCCATGAATGTGTGGAGCTGCACCTCGTCCCCGGCAGCGTACCCGAGCTCTGCCGTTTTGCAGCGCAGAACCGCCGTATACGGCATGGGAATACGGGACTGCCCGTGGTTGAACGTATATTTCTGGTCGCCGGAGCTTAATGATATCTCGCTGCTTTCGTGGATACCGACATGGTAATTGGATCCGCCGTCTGTCGTCAGGCCCGTGTCGTC
>CAYUUK010000019.1:3416-17462 GCA_964447905.1 uncultured Pseudomonadales bacterium
CGAATTCAGGATGCGGACAGCCGGGTTGCCGCTTTCGATTGTCACATCTCCCGTGAGATCGACCCCGTTAAATGTCGGTGTGTCGGTTGTACCGACGCCCTGGTCGGAACCTGCGATTGCCTCTGCCTCACCCGCCCAGAATTCCGCAAGGTCCCTTGCCGCCCCGGCGTCCGTGGCCGCCTGCGGGGCTGCCTGAATGGCCGCGAGATTATCGGCGGCTGCCGTAACGTCCGTGATATTATTGGACACCGTTTGAACATCGGATTTAATATTCGCGACCTCGGTTATTTCCGTAGTGATGTCGGCGATAGACTCAACCTGCTGAACAATATCGGCGGGGTCCGTATCGGAGCCTATGGTCACTTTAACCGCACGGTCCAGTTCCTCCTGAACCTGAATAAGGCCCATCATGGCCCGGTCGAAACCGCGCTCCTGTATTTCGGGGAGATAGCCGCCCTGGTTTTCGAGGTCAATAACGTCCTGCGCCAGTGAAATGACACGTTTTATAATAATCTTGTGCCCGGCGGGGAGCGGCGTGACCTTGTCTGCCGGGTACACCACCTCCGCAACGGCGGGTGTATTGGGTTCAAACGTGGTGCTGACCGAAAAATTGTTTGCGCCCGTCCCTAAGGCAGGTTTTGTCTCATTCCCGTTTTCGTCAATAACGGTAACCTCAAGCTCCGTTTCGGAATAAACAACAACCGGGTATGTGGAAAATTCCGTAGAGCTTCCGTTTCCGTTAAATTCAGCTTTTGATATTTCACTGCTAAAACTCATACTGCAATCCTACTCCGTACCAAACTGTATATCAAGCGGCTTCTTACCCTGTGAACGCGCCCGCGCTTTTGCCGCCTCCACCGATCTTTCCGCTTCGCCGCCCAAAGCGTACCCGATCTCATCCACGATTTGCTGCGATAAAAACGCAGTAAGCGGCGTGTCGGTCAGCGGCACGAAACCCTTCACGGTTTTCACTGCCTTGAAAGCCGCGTCCGTGGGGTCTCCGTCGGCGGCAGCCTGCATAATGTCAAAACCGCCAATGGCAAGGCTGTCCAAACCTCCGAAAACCGGAGCAGACGCCGCACTTTCCAGCGGCCCCGTGCCGAAACGCGGATCTATGGCTTTGGCGACAAGATCCCCGTACAGCCCGCCAAGACCGCCCCGGACCGCATACTCTTTTAAAAGCCGCGTCTGTTCTTCCACATCATCTGTGAAATAGTCGCGGGTCTGACCAACGACCAGATCTTTAAGAACCGTTGAAACCGCCCCGGCGGCCAGCATCTCAACCCCGAGTACGGTAAACCCCCGCATGCCGTTCATCCGTATTTCCCGGCTGAGTGCTTTCGTCACGAATGTCAGGGGCCATCCGAGCAGGTCCGTTACCATACGGACCAACTCCCCTGAAAACGTGCCCGGCCTCAAACCCAGTGTAAGAACGGATCGTTCAAAAGCCCCCGGGGTTAAAACCGCCAGATCGGCAAACTGCCGTAAAACGTGATCGAACGTATTGGCAAGCTGTTCGTTTTCGCGCCGCAGGGCCCCCATGTCGATATACGGAGTGTTACCGTCTTTAAGATCGGAAAATACCGAGTCCATGGCCCGCATTGTGTCCCAGTCTTTTGATGTCATGCCCCCGGCCAGAAGAAGCTCGCGCAAAGACCCGTCCATTTGTGAAAAAGATTTATTACGAAGCTGTGCGACAGCCACGTTAAGAGTTATGGCCGCCCGGGTCTTGAACTTCCGGGTCACATAATTCATTCCCTGAAAAGAGAACGTGAGATCTACAAGGCCCCCGGAAATGTTCATGGCGCGCCCGGACAGCGTGTTCTTGCTTGACCTCTGGAGGTCCCTTCCGACCGAATAGGCGTGAGAGACGTTTATAGCCGTTGAGAGGAGCCTGAAAGTTTCCGGGTTCGTAACCTCAAGCAGCCCTCTCGCTCTTGCGGCAGCCCCCCTGGCGACCTCCACGTTTGCTTTGGCAAGCCCCCGGTACAGGCCGCTTTCAGCCCGCGTCAACGTAACGAATTCAGTCGGGGTGTACAAAACGACCGTACCCAGGTTAACGGCCCGGAAAGTATTACGCATCGCCGCCCCGAATTTTGCAAGGTCGGGGCTGGACGCATCGATTATGTCCCCGCCGTCAATAATATTAAAAAACCCGGCTTCCGCCATATTAATCCGGGCGTCTTTTAAACTGCCTCTGCCCCCGAGCGGGTCGGGGTCTTTCCGGGCCTTGGCTTCTTTAAGAACCTCGTTGCGAAGGAACTCCACCGTGTTCCTCGCGTTGGGCCCCAGCTCTTCCGCCGCCGTCACACCCCTCACCCGCATCTCCAGGGACCTCTGAAGGGCACTGGCAAGCGTGTCGGAATTGAAACTATCAAACAAAAATTTGAAACTCCCGGGCGATTTTGCGTGTAATTCACGGGATTGCATGCGTTTCTTGCGAAACGTGGAGCGTGACTGGTTGTCAAGATTGCGAAGGGATACCGGCACGTCCGCCTGAATATCCTCGTTCATCCGGGATGCATAAAACTCCCTTAAAAATACCCGGGTTTTTCCGTCTGATGCTGCGGCATCGCCCAGCGTACGGGCGCGGTCTACGTGCGGGAAGACCGCTTCGGCAAACGTTCCCGCCGGATCTTTGGACCCGGACGTAAAAGCCCGTAAAGCATCGGGCGACCATATCTGTTCTAATATGTGGCCTTCCAGCGTCCGTGCGCCCACTCCGGCTTTTTCGCCCCGTGCGTCTATCGCTTTTTTATGCGTGGTGTATATCTCCACAAATTTGCGGGCGTTCTCGGACCCGGATGAACCGGGGTTCCCGTCCGATTTGCTGGCTTCATAAAGCTCCGTCACTACGTTCTGTTGTTCTGCCGGGCTTTTTTCCAGGTCCGAAAGATATCTTTTTAAACCTGCCGCCTCTATGTCGTACCCGAACCTTAAAGATACGGTTTTCTGAGCGCCGCTGACTTTCTGCGCAGCGTCTTCAAGTGTCTTTATATAGGCTTTGCTGACGCTGAAACCCGGGTTGTCCAGATTCTCCCTGAATACCAGTGTCTGACGCCTCCTGGCTTCCAAAGCCGCAAGCATACCCATTTTGTTCCTGAGCGTCTCACGTTTCAGCTCTTCCGCTTCCTGCTCCAGCACATCCCGTAAATGTGTGCCTTCCGATATATCGGGGCGGTCTTTCGCACGTTCGGCAACTTTTTCTTTCAGGCTCTCGACGAACCGGGCGGCTTCGGCTTTTGAGCCCGGGGCGAGTTCTATAAATTTGTCAAAACAGTCGTCTGTCATCTCACACCGCCCTTGCACAGCGTTATCGCTTCGAAAACGGCAACCCTCTGGTCAGCATCGTCTATTTCCTTCAGGATTTCACGTATCACTTCTTTTTCCCCGTCAGGCACGTTTTCCATCTCCAGCTCCTGCCTGAGGCGCGCTACAGTCCGGTCCGCCTCTGCTATTGCTTCCGGTCCGAACTCCTGCCCGGGGGGTGCCGCCGTCCGTGACTGCATTTCCACTTCCTGCGGATTATAGTCCCGGACGTCCGGGTCGGCTTTAAGCTTGCGCGCTGCGGGATCCGCCGGGTCCAGCGTCTGGTCCTTGATGTACTCCTGCAGCCTGGCCTCCAGTCTTTGTTTTTGATCCGCTTTGGCCTCGCTGCGCAAGCGGTTTGCTTGCGTGTTGTTTGCGACAGCGTCACTGCGGATCGTTTCGAAAACAGGAGACAGTTCCCCGGCCAGTTGTGCGTCGATTTTTTTGTCGGCTCTTGCCAAAGCCCGTTTAGCATTCCTCAATTCTTTTTTCGCATCCGGGTCTTCCGGGGTTCGCACCATGCTGTCTTCCGCTTTTTGAAGCCTGTCCGCAACCTCCCCGCGTTTCCGTAAATCCGCGTCAAAATCCTTCAGATCCAGCCCCAGTCTGTCAGCAGCCTGCCTGAATTCGCTGAGTTCCGCCACAGTCATGTCCTGTATGGAGGTTACGGGGCGGCTGATATCGTCCGCAGCCTTCAGCTTCGCCAGGACGCTTGCCGGAAACCCCGTTTCAAGCGCGGCCAGCTCCGGGTCTGCGTACACCCGCCGCAGGTTTGCGTCCGCCTGCTCAGGCGTCAGACCGCGTCCGGCGGTTCCGCGCATGATCCCGCCGTCATCCGGAAAAACCGCTTCGAAACTGCCGTCATCAAGCTGCCTTATAGCCGGCGTGGCTTTAACCGGGTCCACTGTGGTAAAACCGGGCATGTTGTCCGCAGCTGCGTATTCCGCCAGCGGGCCCGTGTCGATTTCCTGCCCCGCCTCAAACTGTTTTTGCGCGAGCTGCGCTATATCGGTCCGCTGCTCCCGGTTCAGGGTTGAAGAAATGCGTTGAAGACCGGATGGTATAAGCTGATCAAAAACCCGTCCAAACACAATGGAAGCCCCCATGTCCACCAGCGCGTCTTCAAAACCGTAGTCACGGCCCGTAAAATCCTCGTTGTTTAAACCGGTCAGTATACCGGGTGCTGAAGCGACCAGATCCCCGGCTACGCCTGCGACCGTTCTCGACTGCCCGGGAACCCGCGCCACAACACCTGTGGCCGCCATGCCGACCCGTGACGACCTGAGCGTATTGTACGCCCGGTCAAGACTGCGTGACGCCCTTAAAACCGAAGCGCCCCCACGGACTGCAAGCCCGCCCGCACCGCCCGTTGCCAGCCCGGCGGTAACATTTTTCACGTCTACAACGGACCCCGCCAAAGACCCCGCTATTGTGGCCGCGCCCGGGATAATCCCCTGCCGTGAACCGGCTATGATCGCGGCGGCACGGTCACTTCTGGCCTGACGCGCTTTAAGCTCCAGGGACACATCCGTATCGCCTTCGCGGAAATCCACGCCGGGTATGTTAAATTCACTGTCGTCAAACTCTTCTCGGGTTAAAGGGCGGCCAACCCTTTCGTCTGATATGAAAAAAGCCGGTATGCTCTGGAAAAACCCAAGCTCATCCCGCCGCCTTTGCTCCGTGGCTATGCGCGCGCTGCGGACGTCGTCCGGCCCCGACCCCGGCGCATTCAGGCCAAAAGCGTTGGCGGCAGAAGAAAACCGCGTCAAAAACCCTGCCGACTCCCCGATACGGGAATCGAACAGGCCTTGTTGCGCCCTTGAGTCCAGACCCCGAAGGGTTTTTATGCCCGTCAGCCCTACCATTACTCAAACAGGCCCCTCGATAGAAAGCGCGCCGCGTCTTCCGGGTTTTGTATGCGGCTTTTACCCTGCGGTATAAAGCCGCCAAGCCTGTTCAACTTGTCGCGTTTCAAAACAACAGGCCTCTCCACACCTTTTGAATCCCTGTAAAGCAAAGGCTGGACCAGGCCGTTCTCGCTTCGTACGGAAAGCATCAGGTCCTTCTTGTTCGGGGCCATTATCCAGCCCATCTGATTGCGGATGACGTCTGTCTGAAGCCCCGAAAGATCCCCGGAAGTCCGTCTGTCAAATTGCACGTCATTCCGGTTACTCAGCGCCCGCGCGGTGCGTTCAAAAGCGTTGCCTTCCACTTGCGGCAGCACGGTCACATCGCCCTCTATAACCATGCGGTCCCTGAAATCCCTGGACGTGGCCAGAATGTCGGAAAGTTTGTCCAGCACGTCCGGCACCCTGGCGTTTACAAGGTTAGCGTCCAGTGTGACCGCGTTATTGCCGCCGAGAACCGTTTGTGACTGGCCAAAACTCTCTTTAAAAGATTTCACAACTCTTTTCGCCAGAGGCTCGATATTCGATACCCTCAACCCCTTCCCCAAAGCTGCGGCTTCCCGGGCGGTACCTAAGGCCATAATCTCGGACATGACGTTCAGCCGTTCCGTTATCTCGTTCTGGCGTACACCGTTCCGTACCATAAGCTGCGCCTGGTCCAGCAAAAAGTCATCGGCAGCCGCACCGAACGCATCCCCGAACTGTGCGCGGGAAACCGAAGTCTGCAAGCCCTCTATGGCCGTGTTGGCTGCATTGGGGTCTTCGATAATCTGAAACGCGGACTCCAGAGCGGCGGTATTGACACGGCCCTCCCGCTCCTCGGCATCCATAAGCTCGATGGCCAGGGAGAACGCGAACGGATTTCCGTCGTCACCTTCCGTAAGGCCACGCACGACCTCTTCCTGCGTCAGGCCGCGTTCTTCAAATTTTGAAACGATAGACCTGAATGTTTGCCGGGTCGCCTCCACATCTCTCTCGGAAATTGAATCCTTTAATGTGGAAAGAGCCTGGCTTCGTTCCCGTCCGGATATGTATACCCGTGACTCGGGAGCAACGTTTCGCAGGTCGAACACGGCGTCCATGAGGTCCCGGTCCTGATTTACCGCGCGCTGTATCGCGAGATGCCGTTCGCGTCTCGGCAAATCTGAAAATTCGTCAACAACTTCCCTGACCCTCTGCCGGTTCATTAAAAAATCGTCGCGGACCCGCCGCAGGTTCTCGGCATCGTCCGGGCGGTTTTCTATGGCCGCGTCAATATTTGACAGTATCGGATCAAAAGACTGATCCAGGGTGTCCGGGTCCAGCACATGCGGGGCAACTTCTATTGCCGCCCCGCCGGGGTCATCGACAAGATTCCGGCTGAAATCAAACAGGGCTTTTGCCGACTCCTGCCTCAAAGTGAACGCCGCCCGGTCCATTTGAAAACCCAGGGCCTGCCTTTGCGACACGCTTAATCTGTCGGCTATTCCTTCACGCCCCTCTTCCAGCGCGCGGGCGAGGGCCTCATACTGTTCGGGTCTCTCGTACTTTGCGGCTTTACTTTTTATAAGAATAGCCTGAGCGCCGCCCAGCCTTTTATCTAACTCGGCCTGCCCGTCTGCAGAGAGCGTGGACCTGAAATTGTTCAGGTTTTGCTGTGCAAGCTCTATATCCGCATTGCTGCCGAAAGCCATTTTTTCTTCAAGTTCCGCCACAACGGTTTCAATCCCGCGACTTTCTATGGCTCTGGTCTCACGCTTTTGCAGGGATATTGCGCTCTTTGCGACACGGACCTGCTGTTGCAGCAAACCCGCGCTTGCCACGTCCCTCAGGTATTCCGGCTGTTTCTGTGTGAGTTCCTCCGCCCTTTGCTCGAAGTCCTGCATAACCAGATCAACAAAAGGTTCATTCGGGTCCGCTTCCTGAAATATCTGTTCCGGCCGCTGTATGGATTCGATTTCAAAATCCGCAAGTTGTTCCGTAAGCTGCAACCTGTGCCGCCGCTCCAGCTCCTTTAGCTCATCCTGCGCCAGGCCGCGCATGACTTTTGCGTTCTGCTCCAGGACCGCCGCGCCTACCGCGCCGAAAGCTTCCGGTCCCGGCAGGTTTGACGTGCCGATTGCGCCGGGCGCGGGGGCCGTATCCCGAACCGTCCTTGCGCCCGATCTCTGAGGTAGTGTGACCATTTTATGTACCGTTCTCCATCTTTGATATTCTGTCCAGGTTCCGGGCCGTTCCGGTTAATATGGACCCCACGGCGGATATGCCGCCAAGCAACGACTGATCTGCCGACTGTTCCTGCAATCCGGCTTTAAATTCAGCCGCCCTTGATTCATTTATAAGCTGAGCGGCCCGGCGTTCGGCATTCGCAATAGCGGTAACGGCGTCCAAAGCACCAAGCCCCGCCGTTTCAATAACCAGATCAAGAGCCGTACCTTCGTCAAGAACAAACCCGTTTGCCGCAAGCGCCGCCCTTTGCCGGCCTATAAGCTGCGCAGTTTCCGCCTGTACCTGCTGCGCCGCCTGCCGGCCTTCGCGCCGCGCAAGTTTTGCCGTTCTCCGGATATTTTGCGCATCGGCCCGCAACACGGATGAACGCACGCGCGCACTTCTCCTGTTCGCTATGGCATTTGAGAAAACCGCAAAAGACTCGGTAACGCCCGCGCCGAGTTCAAACAATCTGGCTTCACTGGTCTCGGACTCCCCGAATATGCGCGTTGCCAAAGATGAAAAATCAACCATTGTATTGTTCCTTCACATATACTTTTAAACCCGGACCGAGATTAAACCTGTCCGGATCCGGGTCCGGCGCGAACCCCAAAAACCTTGCGTATTTTTCCGCTCTCGGAGTTCTGATCGTAGCCAGGAGCCTCGGATAATAATACCTTAAAACCGTGTCAATATAAAGCGGGGCGCAACGCCGGTATAAAAAAGACAACGCGGTTATTTTCGGCGACCTCACCCACACCCATGCGGCATTACCCAGAAAACAGACGGGAAGGACGCCGCACACACCCGCAGGTTTCCCGTCGATTTCCGTCTTTAGTACGTGACGGGAATTCTCAATTATGTGCCTGTGGCCGTTTTTATCTTCCCAGAGATTCTTAAACTGGTTCGGGAAAGAGAACACATATTCGATGTCCTCTTGCGTGGCGGGAAGTATCTCGAATTTACCCAGTTGAAACTTTGACATCGGGCGTAACTTCCAGGATAGTTAAAGGCAAGGGGTCTTTTTGCCTGATAAAAACCGATGCGTCCCGGTCCCACTGCCCTGCGGGATGAAGCTTTATGACGCCCGAGAAAAGGCGTGTCGGCTCTCCATATTTCTCAAACTGCCTTTGTTTCCACTCCCTTAGATTGTCGCTGTCCGGCCCGATCAGCATCCCCCTGGAGTCCTTAAGACGGACGAAAACCTGACGGATGCTGGAAAACGACCCGCTTCCGGCCCCGGTCGAGGGCGAGACAAGCGGAAAAGTCTCAAGATCACTGATATACGGAATGCCAAGTTTAATCCTGGCGGCCCTCCGGTCCAGAGTAACTTCTCCCAGGCTGTTAACGGATATGTTGCGCACCACGTTCCCGTCAATAAGGCCGACAACTGTTTCCCCCGCCAGATGCTCAAATCCGTCCAGTTCCGTCACCGTTCTGTATACATACCCGATACCTTTAAACGCGGGCAGTTCCGAGCCGTCCACCATGTTTCCGGTGTTGATGCTCTCAAGTTTAAAGGTGTTTGCCGTTTTATTTCTGACCTTGAATCTGAGGTTGTTCAGATCGTCCGGAAACACCTCGTTAAAATTTTTGTCGAAAGACGACTCCCATTCAAAACCCGACGCCTCCACAACCTGGCCGTTTTCAAGCCCGTGCCCGTTTGATGTGAAAACCGCTTGCGACGCACCCGAAACCGCTGTCACAGTCTTGCGGTCCTCAAATTCCGCCGCGCTGTCCAGAAACAGGGCGTCTCTTACGTCCGGCTTGTCCTCACGGTTTCCTCCTTTTTCTATATACTTGACGTCCTTGCCGCCTATGGTGCGCGTTACCACAAAATACGGCACTTCAAAGTTGTCGTCCACTCCGGCCCGGACGGCGGCAACACTATCGAAAAACCCTTTGGTATCCCAGCGGCAAAACGCCGCAATCTGAACGGAGTCCGTTTCCTCGTTGTATGTTATGGCCAGTGCCTTTCCGCTCTCCATGGCCGCATATATCACAGGTTCGGGAGATCCCACCCGGCACCAGTCGAATATTCTGTCATTAGCGAGAAGGTGATTAGAGAGTATGGAGATTTCTTTGGTGTCCAGGTCATCGATGGTAAACGAAAATTCCGTGGCGTATATCTTACCGCCCAAAGCGTCTTCAAAAAGCATTTTCCGGCCAACCCGCAAAGGTACTGCCTGAGATGCGCCGACGCTGTTGGCATCGGACCCTTTCACACGGATGTTGGCAAACGTAAACGCCTGGTCGCCGGATGTGATCCTGCGTACCGAAACGTTGGTAAAAACAATCAGATCCTGCGCGGCGGCAAGATGCCTGATGATTTCCCTCGAATTTGCGGCAAGCGTCACCCTGAAAGCATCCGTGTCTTTACGGGGGCTGGACTGGCTGAAATTGTTAAAACCGCCGGACTGCGAAAATTCCAGAGTTGCGGGGCCGTTATCGGAACCCGCATAAACGTTTCGCTGCTCGTGCCCTCCGATGCTCCGGGGGTAATCCCCCGCCGCAAAAAACGGGTTCCTGTATATTGAAACGGTATCGGAAAGATCCGGAGCCACCGACCCCTTGTCATCAAATTGCGTGTTCCGCGTCTCCCCTACAAACCCGAAAACACCGTTTTGCTCACGGTAAACCACATATTTAATCGCGCCCGCCGAAGGCTCCCACGATACCGTATTGTCAAGATCGGTGCTGTCCGAAGCATAACTGTCGGTAACCGTGGCAAACGCCGGCGTAAGTGTTCCGCCCGTTGTATACGCCGCAAAGCCGCTGCTGTCCACACCCTGCAATTCAAATTTTGTGCCGCTGTTT
Source organism: uncultured Pseudomonadales bacterium (assembly GCA_964447905.1). Lineage (GTDB taxonomy): Bacteria > Patescibacteriota > Microgenomatia > UBA1400 > UBA1396 > JAJOJK01. Next base: position 13,637 of record CAYUUK010000019.1, read on the forward strand.
CGTATGACCGTAAACCGGGAGCCGTTAAGCTCGGTCATTCCGCCCACGCCGTCTATTTCAACCTCATGCCCGGTTTCAAGTTCGCCCGCCGCGCCGGATATCGTAACGACCGCCGGGTTGGCTTTGGTGATGTTTGTTATAGTATGGCTGCCCGATTTCGGCAGGGCCGCCGCGCTCTCTTCAAACGTATCCTTGTTGATGGCCGTCACAGCGTACCTGACCGTAGCGGTGTCCGTGCTGTTTGCGGAAACTTCGCAATCCTCCGGAGGGTCCTGCTCCGGGAAAAACTCTATGTCTTCCAGTGTCCAGCTTGCCAGGCTGTTTCTTACGAGTTGCTTGGGCGGGTGGTTCGGATGCGTTAAAAACAGCACGTCAAAAGACTGCCGGTATTTTATGCTTTGCAGTTCATCATCAGAATAGGGCGACTCAATCGTCAGTACTTTTGATACCGTTCCGCCGCTCCCGTACGCGGTATATGCCGTTGTGTCAATACCGGAACCGTCAATCTGACTGTTCAGCTCAAACCTGTCCGAACCTGTTTTGGTGATTTTATAGCGGTTATTGTTGATCTGCGTCATCCCGGCTACACCTGCTATAAACACTTCGTCCCCGGTTGACAGCCCGTGGTTTGCCGCAGTGGTGACGACACCGGGGTCCGCTCGTGTTACGCCGGATATATTTACGCTGCTTTCAAGAATGTGCGCGTCATTTCTCAAAACACGTATGTACCCGTCCCCGAATTCAAGAAGGTGTGTGTCGGTTTCGCCGAAGACGAAGGGTATAAGACGGACTTTTTTATCATGTTTAAAAACCGGGGCCAGATATTTAAGGCCGGGACGGTTCCTTGCCCCGCCTCTTTGCAGAATCTCCATGTTTCTGGCAGTTTTTAAAGATATCGCATAGTCCACAAGATCGACCCTCCCGAGAAGATCGGGAGACACCTCGCCGCGCGAAAAAGATGTCTGACTTACGCGGGGCATACCGCACTACCTCATGTCTATCCAGGATGCATCCGCCGGATCGTCCGGGGTTTCCTGCAAACTGTCTATGGCTTTTGCGTTGTCAAGGCTGGCAAGATACCTGTCAGCCATGTCCTTACTGCGCTTTTCGTCCGCAAGGTATTCCCCCGCCAGATAAGACGCCAGCAAAAACGTATGCACTTTTTTAAAGTATGGCGCGTCCGTATCCACTTTGGCCGTATAGAAAACCTCCGTTTTTTCCACGTCCGTCATAAATGTGACCACACCGTCTATATTCTGGATTTGCCCGGGGGGCGTTCGGCGTTTTCTGCCCTGCGGATTTACCTGCCCCCTTAAAACCACGAGATCCGCCGGAAGGGCGTAGCGGTATTTCCAATTATTAACCGGGGCTGCGGGATGCTCGGGGAGTTTTTGAAATTTCCGGGCGAAAGACCAGTCAAATTCCGACAGCAGTTCAAACAGTGATTGATCGTAAAAAAGGCCGGATATTGCCGCTTCCGGGCTGTCTTCGCTAAAAGACTCTATGTTGGTCTGCGTCCCGATCAGAGCCAAAGCCCTTCGGGCTGTAATAACCCGGGATGAGAGCGGCACGTTTCACCTTTATTTTTTCTTGTTAACCAGTTCGTCCAGTCCGGACTTTTTGGCAATTGCGGCATTCACCGCCTTTTGGGTTTTGATGTCACCTCCGGCTTCCGCCAAAGTTTTGGGTGCCTCTTTATGTATTTCCGGAATATCCGCCTTGGCGTCTTTGCCGAGGATTACCGCAGACGGCGGAAGAAAAGACTTGAGAGACTCTTTCACTTCCCGCTTTCCGGCTTTATACAACTCGCCTTCCGGAGAGAACCATTTCTTCTTGAATTCCACAATCATGATCAGTTATCCCCGTCTTTATAGGCTCTGTACGCTCTCTGGTCGTGGCTCAGAAAAACAGTGACCTTTCCGGCCGTTGTGTTTTCAGTGCCGACAATCTCCCTGACGCCCAGATACCGTTTGTAGCCATCCGAAGGCAAGGCCGCATTCAAAAGCACTTCGCCCTCGGCAATACCGGCCCCTGCGTCAAATTCGGGAGATTCGATTAAAACATCCGCGCTCGACATATTTTCGTTATCCGATGTGACAACGCTGATTTTATACGTTCCCCCGGTTGCCGCAGCAATCGCTGTGTCCACCAAAGCGTTGATAAAAACCTGTTTACCCGCCCCGATGTCACGATCCTGCCCGTCACCGAGATCGATCACATCTCCCAGAAGATTGGTCCCGGTATCCCCGGTGTCCTCCGCTTCGCAAAACGTGTTTAATACGTCAAATAACATTATGGTCCCCCCTTTGGTGTTAAGTTACCCGTGCTTCGTCTACCGACAAAGCGTCAACCCTGCGGATCGGAAACTCTTCCTGGAACACTGCTGTCCTTATCCCGCCGACTCTTTCCATAGTAAGTGTTGAACTGGAAAGCGCGTTTGCGAGTTGTTGCCTCAGTTTTGTAAGAACCTGCCGGTCCATGTAAAAGATAGGGTTTACCGCGCCTTTTGAATCGAGAAGCTCGCAAGCCTCAAACATAAGCTCAGGAAGATTGGCGCTGTCACCCGACGCGTCCGCTTTAAGGTTGCCACGGTCAATATTTGCGATGCGCACCCCGGACTTCCAATCCATGACGGCGAGACCCGCAAACTGCTGGTAGTGCGTACGGTGAACCCGGAGAATACCGCCGTCCGAATTATGGCTGCTGACAACACCTTCCGTTTCTCTCTGGAGGCCTGCCGGGACATTCTTGGGTATTATCATTGAGATTGTCTGCGGCGACCATCCGACAAGCCATATACTGGCGTTATTCGATCCGGTCCCTTTGGCGTCTATGATGTTATCCGCACTCTCTGCGGACAGGTCATTGTAGTAGTTTGCCAGACCTGTAAATTCGGCGGGTTCGGTGTTCTCATTACCGTAAAAAACGGTAGACGCCAGGGTTTTATTCATGCCCTGAAGCATGCCGATCTCTTCACTGAACAAAACCCTTTGCGGTTCGGCAGAAATCTTGAGGATGTCGTCAGGGACTTCCGTAATCTCTTTAAGCATGCCGGTGTTAAAAGTAACCTGCGCGGTTTTGGAGTTTTGCGGGATTGTATACTCCCCGATTTTAGCCCACGTAGCTTCGGGTATACCTGTCCGTACAATAGCCATGTGCCCGGTGTCCAGGTTGCCCGGTATAAATATCTGATCGGCCAGAAACTCGTAACGCTCCGCAAGATTTTCAATAATTTCAGGTATGGTTCCATCAGGAGCCGTCCTTTTCGACAGTTCCAGTAAACTGAATGTTCCGCTTGAAAGTACCGCCATTTTTTACCCCCCTGTTTTAGATGACGCCAAGTGGGGAAACATTCTGTCCAGCAACTCCTGCTGCTTATTTCCCCCTTCTTTTGTTGATTCGCCCGAAACCGTTTCCGCTTCCGACATAGATTTACCGGCACGGTAAAACGCTCTGAAAAGTTCAGGGTGACTCCCAAGCCCTGAATTATCAAAAAAATCTTTTAACTGCTCACCCCCAAGTTTGTCAACCGCGTCACGCGCCAGTTTCACAGCTTTTTCGAAGTTGTCCCCTCCAAATTCCTTGTCCTCTTTAAGTTCTTTCTCCCAGTTGCTGATCTGGGCCTCTAATTTTTCGCGCTGCCTGGCCAGGATAGTATTCAGAAACGTGTTTGCTTTTTCCCGGTCAATACCGGCTTCCTTGGCAAACTGAGCGTACTCCTCGACCAGATCCTTATCAGCGAAATCCTGGTACTCTTTATTCACCGTAAGTTCAAAAGGCTCGTCCTGTTTGTCCTCTTCCTTCGGAGCCTCTTCCTTCGGAGCCT
>CAYUUK010000019.1:17562-23185 GCA_964447905.1 uncultured Pseudomonadales bacterium
TTCCTTCGGAGCCTCTTCCTTCGGAGCCTCTTCCTTCGGAGCCTCTTCCTTCGGAGCCTCTTCCGCACCTGCATCATATTGAGGATACATCTGGTTCAGCACTTCCTGTCCGGAACCCGGTTCAACCGTCTGTGTCTGAGTCTGTGTCTGTTCGTTCATTCTTTTCCCGGTCCTGCCACTCTTCAATTATGAGTGTAAACTGTTTGGGTTCAATAGTAAACAGTAAAGCTGAAATTTGCAAGGCCAGATTTCTTTGCCCCTCACGAAAAGCCGTAAGCCCTTCTTCCGAAACATAAGATTGCCTGAATAACCCTGCCGTAACAAAAATATCCGCTATAAAACGGCGGCCGTTGTACGTTTTTATCACATCTTTTAAACCGTCTTCCGATATCATTGTGCTTGCGCGCCTTCCGGAGTTGCGGTTGCGTTTGCAGCTTCAACCACCTGACGGATCGCCGCAGCGTTCTGAGAATTCGCCGACGCCTGCTGCTGCTGCGCCTGCTGCTCCTGTATCTGACGCTGGGTTTCGGCGCGCTGCTGTCTTAATTCATCCGTTGCTTCCTGATCGAGAACAAGCCTCGGGTTAACCCCGGAAAGAAGAGCTTCCACCTCTACCGCCGCGTCACCGTCAATTTTGTCAAGCACCTCCGGTTTTATAGTGGCAAGCTCCCCGGCGTATCTGAGGAACCTCTGGTTAATGGCGGACTCCGTGCTGCGCTGGGCCTGAACAAGCGTGGATACGAAGTTGAATTTCACATCTTTTCCGGACAGCGCTTCCGGCGGGCCGTCCAGATCCCTGTCCTTCAAAACCCGCTCCAGGTTTCTCTCCAGTACTTTTTGCAAAAACTCGCGCTGGAACCTCTCCAGAAGCGGCCCGAGGACAAGAAGGCTTTCCTCGTTACGCAGCAAAAGCTCCTCCCGGTTTCGTGGCTGAACGCCCTGCATGGACGATATGGCCTGGAAAAGATTTACAAAATACGCTTCGTTTATGCGGTTCTCGATAGCCAGCATGTCCTGGGTAAGCTCGCCGATGCGCGGGTCTATCTGATACACCGGCTCCAGCTTGTTTCTCATATCGTCATAAACGATAAGACCGTTTGATCTGTTAGACGGTATTTTCACATTTTTCAGATCCGGCGGCCCTTTAAGAAGAGGGTCCACCATCACCTCGATGGCTCTTGCCTTTTTCTTCTCCTGATGCTGGAGCTGCCGCGTGTCGCCCAGGGCCACCATGCCGGGACCTCCGGTGCCGTACGGTTCGTTGCCCACTATCGACCAGCGCACCGCGTATGCGGGGAATGTGTCAAACCCCTTGTCTTCCAGAACCACATCCCTTGAATCCTCCGGGTCAAACGTTGTGGCCCGGTATTTTTTAAATTTTGATTCAACCGCGTCTTTCACATAGTTTTTGTTCGGTTCTATGACCTGCACGATTGTAAAGCTGCGTTCGTGGTTGTTCTCTTTAAGAGCCTGACGGACAGCCGGGGACAACACATCCTCGCCGTTCGCACCGCCCTCCACATACGCTTCATAAAGCTGCCGGGCCGTTTTGGTTTTGCGCAGGGCCAGCACGTCCACTTCCTGCCTGCGGTTGTGCGATATGTAATAGCTGCCAAGAACGTGATACTCGAAAAGAGGGTTGCCGTCCGGCCCTGTTGTGTCCGTCATGACCGCAGTTGAAAAATCCAAAAGCTCTTCGATGAAAGGGATGGCGGCCTGGTAAAACCCGTTAATCAGCAGTTTTTTCCGCAACCGCTCCTCAAGATCGAAAATCCACTGACGGTTCTCGCTTGCCGCCATAAGGGACTTGTCCTCGGTCTCTATCTTGAACCACGGTTTTGACGGCGATATGGTCCCCGCGTACATGCCGCTAACCGCAACGCGCCGCGCCTGTTTGATCCGGTTGTTTATGATCTCCTTGTCATACCTTCTGGAAACGCTGCCCGGACCGTCGGACGGCCCGGAATATATAGATTTGTCTATGAAATCCCGTTTGCGCGGGTCAAGCCCGTCCACAAGGTCGCGCCAGTACGGCTCAAAGTCCTGCCGTTTCCGCTCCATCTGCGCCAGCCGCTGTTTCAGTCTTGATTTATGGCTGTGCGTATCCGCCAATTTACCTCCCTAATATGGTTTTTCTTGCAATCTCCGGCTCGTCCGCGCCGGCCGCAAGCGTTGTCGCCCGCCTCCTACGGTCCGTGCGCCGTCCGCCGTCCGCCGAACGCTCCGCTTCGATACGCGGCTCCGGTATCTCCGGCGGGGGTGGTGGCGGTGGCGGTCTGCTGCCTCCTAAAAAACCTCCCATAGTCTACCTCCCCAGTATTGTTGTGCGGCGTCTGCGCCCGGTGCCGTCCTCATCCTCCCGGGAACCCGGCAGGCCGGTTGCGCCCGTCCGCTGCGTTGATTGCTCCCCTCCCAAAGCCAGGGACCGCAGTCTGCTGCGCTGCCGGTCCTGCGCGGTCCGCTGCGCCGTCTCCGGATCAGGCAAGTCAGGCGTCACGGGTTTTGGCGGCTCCGGCGCGTCAGGCCGCATAACAACGCCCGCAACCGAAGCAACCCCGCCTAAAAGCGTTCCCGCCGCTGCCAATGTAGCCGGATCAGCCATACCTCACCTCTTCCCCGCCAAGATTTATATACGCCGCCTGCCCGCCTGTATCCATACCCGTAAACACCGGATCCGCAAAAGTTAAAGCCAAAGCATCCGCAAGATCCGGGGACTCCCCCATCCTGGCCTTGAACCCGGGTTTGGGCTCCAGGCGGTCCTGCCCTTTCAGAGTTTCATAATATTCCCTTTGTGTCAACTGCTCGTACAGTTTGGCCCCGTGCCGGGTTTGCCGGGACGGCAGCATGAGATGCTTCAGGTTGTCCCGTATGCCGCCCCACATCTCGTCGATACGCAGAGCGTACCGGTTCTTTTTCACTGCCGTCTCCCCCGGCTGGACCGGCGTGACCCTTATGCCCATCCGTCTCAGATTGTCAATAACGGACCCGCCGTAACCGCCGCCTTCATCCACATACACGTTCTGGCATTTAACGCCGATCAGAGCGAACTCGTTTATGTATTGCACCACCTCGTTTGCCAGTTGCTCGCCGTCCATTTTGGAAAACGTTCTCGGCTCAAACGACCGGCAGTCATATCCGATCCTGGGGAATATCACACTGTCATCGTCCCCGAAGCGGCCCACGTCAACACCCAGGACAAGCGGGTCGCTCTTGTGGTTGACCGCTATGGTCCGCGCCATGGCCTGCTCGACCTCTTCGGAAGACATGAACTGCAGGTCCCCTTTTTGCGGGAACAAGCCGCGTATCCGCGTCCGGATGTAGTCGCTGTCCTCTCCGTAAAAGTCTACGTCTTGCTGAATCGTTTCCTTGTTTGTCCGGTACGCTTCCCGGCTGTCTATCGACCGCACGATGTATTGCGAACTGTATTTTCCGGCGCAATTCTCGAAAAACCGCCCCGTGTTCCGCGTGCCGTTCCCGAAGTCGAAACACATGGGCTCGCCGCCCATCATGCCCCCCTCGCGCACCTCATAAAACACGTCCGCCACTTTGCTGTTACCCGACCATATCACGGTCCCCTCCCGCCTTGTAAGCAAAAGCCCCGCAGGAACAGTGGCGCAATACACGTACCCGTCATAGTCCACGTGTTTTACAGTATCCGGATTTATACGGGTGTTACGCTGCCCGCCGGCCGACAGTGAAATCACATGTTCGTCCGCTGTCCGGTTTTTGTTGCCCTTCGGCGGCCTTTTTGTCTGCGAGCTGCTGTACCCCGCAAGAACTGCGAGAGCATGCAGCCCGTCCGCCAGTTTTGGCGATGATGTGTAAAGCGTCTGCCGGCCGGGTTTTTTCCGGTACCCGTCCGCGCCCGCAAAATATTCAAGAAAAATACGCATCTGCCGCTGGCTCATTTCAAACACCCAGTCCGGCAAACGCTTTTCAAAACGGTTTTCCCCGTACGGCGCAAGACGCTCCGCCAGCTCCGGTTCGTAAATTATCCATTGATCCCCGTTTTTACCGAATTTATACCCGAGGGCATTCAGGATGTCCGTAATGCCTTCATCCCGGGTATTCGGTATGGCCAGGCGGTTTTTTATTATGCAGCCCCCGTTGTAATACCACCCCAGAAACGCCAGGTATTTGTCTGAAACGGTCTTCATGTCCGGCGCAGACCACTCAACTCTCCGGGGGACCGTAAAATTCCACGGCAGGGCGTCCGCCCGGCGCTTCACCCACTTGCCGGAGTGTTGCAGTTTGCCGTACATTTCATGACCCGGCGTCACCCGCACGGATACGCCGCGTTTTTTTATCTCTATCATCTTCCCTTTACGGTGCGAGACATGTATGTGCTGCGGCGTCTGCCATCCGTCAGGAGTCAACAGCCTGTCCTGCCCTGTAACGTCCGGAAAATACTTCCAGCCCCTGCCGGTCATGACCTGCGTCCGGCCGTCATGACACGCTTCATCGAATATATAAAAGGATGTTGCGTCCGACTGCTGCCCGGCAAAAGCCTCGGAATTTTCCGGATTGCATGTCTGGGCGGAGCATTTCCAGTAGGTGCCCAGTTTCTGGTCTTTGTCGTAAATCAGGCTCATCGTGGTCGCCGACGCCACATATCTGAACCAGTCTTCAGTCAGCGACATATGGTGCCACTTGCCTACCTCCGCCCACGTTTTGTTGCGGAGCTGCGTTGCGGTGTTGGCCGTTACCGTGCCTACGGAATGCGGGCGCGTGTCCAGTATCCATTTGACAAGCCACGCCGACATGGTGGATTTGCCGATGTTATGGCCGGACACTACCGACATTTTAAGCACCCCGCCGCCGTCCGCGCGTTTTTTGGCTTCCCGGCCGATAACCTCAAGCTCCTCGCACTGCCATTTGTCCGGCCCGTACCTTAAATACGGAAAGCGCTTCAGGTATTTTGCCGGAACAGGCGTGTCCGGGTGAGGAACGCCGTCCGTTATATTCCACGGCACTTTTTGTATGACGGGATTTTTATTCCACGGGTAGGACACGACCACATGAAGCAGGGGGTCGAAGATGCATTTCGCCATCATTTCGGCGATCTTAACGTCCTGCTGCGTGTACCCCATTCATCAGGTCCTCAAGCCGCCCCTGCCGTATCCGTTCCAGAAGATCCTCGGTATCGTGCGTCAGGCTTACGTGTTGCGGCGCTTTTCCGAGCGACCGGTCAAGCAGCAGTTCCGCAGCCTTTATTTGCTGGCTTTTGGTTGACTGCCCGTCCCTGTTCTCCAGGATGTCTATAAGCACGCGCAAGGATTTAGGGACCGACTGCTCCAGAAGGTCGTCGGGATCGTTCCCCGTTATTCTCATAGCCCCCGGCGGGGCAAGTTCATGTATTGCGCCATCCATCATTCACACCATACCCGGTTTTGCGGGCGGCGGTCAAGCCCTGCGGCATTCCGGGGGCGCAGCATTTAATTATGTTAAGCATTTTTGGCCTTGTTATGTTACGGGACGCAGCATTTAATTATGTTAAGCATTTTTGGCCTTGCGGTTTCTGGGGGTGACCTAACGGGCGCGCGGGCGGGGGGCCCCCGAAAGTCGTTATGGAAACACCCCCGCCCCGGGTACGTTATGTAAACGTACGGGCATACAGGCGTAC
>CAYUUK010000020.1:0-19100 GCA_964447905.1 uncultured Pseudomonadales bacterium
CCGATTACGAGATAGTCTGGTTTTTCTTGATATGCTTTCTGAATTTCTGCGAGGAGCCTGCGTAGCGTTTCGTGGCGCACAGCGTTGGGGATAGATTTATCGGTAATGGTTGAACCACCGAGCTTAATGAGCGTGACGGATTTTGGCATAGGGAGAGTATAGCACTGTTTTTCTAAGGTCTATCCTTCTGTTATAGGGACGCTATATCTGGAACTTTCTGCAAAAACACACAAAAAAACTAAAGGATCGGCCCTGTTTGTAACTCTGGTTGTATTTTTTCAAAAGCAATCGAGAACCACGGAGCGAAGCGGTGTTCCGTTTGCTGCAGTTCTTGTGCAATTGCGGCAGGAGCAAGCCACTCATACGCAGCCACCTCATCTCGATTTCTGGTGTGGAGGCTTTTTTCCACCGCTTGATCGTCGGGAATTTCTCCGGTCACAATGTAATTGATTTCATTTTCTGCCCACGTTTCGTTGTAAACGGCGTGGTACTCGTAGTGAAAGCGCTCTTGCCAGTTGGTTACCATTTCTACGTCGATGCCGAGTTCAAAAGGGAGACGTCGCTGGGCGCACACTATGGCATCTTCATCTGGCCACCATTGGTGGGTAGAGGCAGCCGCGTCCCACCACAGTGGCCAGAGCGGCTTTTGGGCGCTGCGCTGGGTTACCAACACCTCGCCAGCGGGAGAAAAGAGAAAAAGCGTAATAGCGCGATGCAACTGCCCGGGACTCTGATGGGCAGCTCTTTTTTCAACTGGGTGCAGAGGCTGATTTTGTGTATCAACCGCGATAAGCAGTTCATCTTCTTGTTGCATGCGGGAAAGATGTTTTTGATCCATAGTGGTTGTGCCTTGGAGAATAGCTTTATCTCTCTGGCTCTTGCGGCACCGGAGTAGGCGTAAGTTGTGGATCAGTTGGTTGCTGGTAGCTCCCAGGATGGGGCATTTGTGGCGGCATGCCGTTTTGCGGCTGGTATGCTTGGCTGCCAGGTTGAGTGGGCTGCGCATATTGACCAGCTTGGGCTGGATACTGTTGTGGTGGTTGCTGAGCGTTCATTGGCTGCTGCATACCCATCTGTGGCTGTGGGGCATACTGGTTTTGGGTTGGATTCATGGCCATTGGGTTCATCGGTGTCTGGCCCATTTGGTTTGGATCGGCGTATTGGCCTGGCTGGGTTTGTGGAGGCATTTGTCCGGGAGGCATTTGTCCATTCTGCATGTACTGTTGCGGCTGGCCCATTTGGTTCATCTGACCCATCTGATTCATGGGCTGTTTCAGTTGTTGTGGGGCCATTTGTTGCTGATTTGGCGGCATTCCTTGGCTGGGATCAGCATATTGGTTCGGTTGTTGGGCCAGAGTTGGGTCTGGTTGTTCCTCTTGATACGTGTCTTGTGGCAGATTTTGCTGCTTCAAAGCCTGGGTGGTCTGCTGGATCTGTTGTTGCTGCTGTTGTTTAGCGGCATTGATTTGTTCCAACTCTTGTGGATTGGTGGTAATCACCACGTGTTCCTCTGGCGAAGCCATGATGCGCATGGCCACGTGGTTTTGACCGGCAAAGAACAAGCCCTCACCAACGTCGGCGGCCATCAGGAGGCGCTGCTCACCTTCGGACAAGTAGAATGTGTCCGCCAAAACCGGAATGGCAGCCGAAGACTGTTTGAGGAGGAGCTGCATCGAGGCGTTGGTCACGATGGCTTTACCGTAGTCGCTGTGCATGAAGTCTTCCACGTCCTGCGTGATGGTGGTTACGCCGAGGTAGTATTTACGGGCGCGTTTGGCGATCGAGTGCATGAAAGAAGCGGTGTCTTGGTGCTTCATGAAGTACCAGGCCTCGTCGACTACCAGAACGCGTTTTTTGCGTTCTTTGCGGATACGCGTCCAGATGAAGTCGAGGATCATGAACATGGCGACCGGACGCAGTTCGTCCTCAATGTCGCGGACGGAGAAAACAGTCATTTGGTTGCGGATGTCGATGTTGGTGTGCTGGTCAAAAATACCGCGGAACGAACCTTTAATATATTTTTCCAGGCGCATAGCGATGTCGTAGGCGTCGTCGTTTTCCATGCCGACAAGCGCTTTGTAGAGGTCTTCCATAAGAGGTGGCTCTTTGTCTTGCGTAGCAGGATCAGGCGTAATACCTTTGGCTTTGTAGGTGGCTACGAGAGCGCGGTCGAGCATAGCTTCTTGAGAGGCGTTCATCTCGCCGAGCATGACTTTCAAGAGCGCGTGCAGAGAGATAATTTTTTGGCCGAGTTCGTTTTCGCCTTCTTCGTAGACCTGCGAAAGGTCAAACGGGTTGATTTTGGTATTCGAGCCAAAGGCAAAGTTGATGTACTCACCTCCCACGGAAGCGGCCATGTCTTCGTACTCTTTTTCTGGGTCGAGAATCAAGACTTCGGCGCCGAACATCATATGGCGAAGAGCTTCGAGTTTCACGGCGTAGGATTTACCTGCACCAGATTTCGCGAACACCACCATGTTGGCATTTTCCATTTGGAAGCGGTCAAAGATAATGAGCGAACCGTTGTGCTCGTTCAGGCCGTAGACAATACCTTTGTCCATGGTCAGCTCTGAAGAGGTGAACGGGAATGTGGTGGCCAAGGAAGTAGTGTCCATGTTGCGCAAGATTTTGAGTTTGTCTTGGCCCATCGGGAGCGTGGTTTTGTAGCCTTCGTCCATTTGGAGTGACGACTTTTTAGAAATTAAAAGCATGGAACCGAGCAAGGACTGCAGTTGTTTGGTAACGTTGTCGAGCTCCTCTACATTGGGTGAGTTGATCGTGACGTACAAACCAAATTGGTAGAAACGTTCCGCGCCTTTGGCGAGTTGTTCCTGGATCGACTTGGCGTCCTCAAGTTTAATTTCAGTATCGATGTTGCTAATTTTTCCGGACCGGATATCGGAAGAAATTTCCGCTTCCATTTCGGTGATTTTGCGGCGCAGGTCGTGCAGGATTTCTTTGACGTCGACCGGCGTGATGTGCATCGAAACGTCGAGCGAGTACGGGAAGTTAATCAGCGGCGACAGCCAGTTAGCCGGAACCATACGCGGGTAGCCCGAGATAAAGAGGGTACGAGTAAAGGTTTCGTTAATTTTCTGGTAGGTGAAGTCTACTTCAATAGCTTCTGGTGCAATAATATCTTGAATACTCACCAAACCCTGCGAGAACTGCTGCATCTGTGAGGTCAGCTGTTTTTGTTGCTGGGCCTGTGGATCATCTGTCTTGGGTGTTGATTTTTTGAGTCCGATTCTCTCTAAGAAGCTAGCCATAGGTTCCTTACCGTGCTTGCGGTGTGCCCGCTGAGCCGAGTGTCTGTGTGGTGGTTGGTGGTGTGGAGTTTGTGGTGCCTAAGCCAATTCCTTCTTGTGGGATGCTCGACATTGCTTGGGTGAGAGATTCAGGTTCAGATGTGGCTGTCTCAGCGGTGACGCCTTCATTCATGGTTGGCGAGGCGGGTGCAGTCTCTGCTGCTGGAGGAGTTTGTGGGGCTGGTTTGGCTGGTACGGTGTTGGCTGCAGGTGTGGAGGGAGCTGCTTGCTCAGGAGTGCTAGGAGCCATTGGTTGTGTGTTTTGCAGGCCTGGGTTCTGGAAGTTCCCTTTTGGCTGAATGACGGCAGAAGTGTATTCTTTGGTGTCCACCACTTTAATGCCTTCAGCTGACTGAGAGTTATACATAATGTAAAAGAGCTGGATAAGATCTTTGGTTTTGAGTTGTTCTGCACGCAAACCAAAGCGACTAAATTGGCTGATCATGTGATCACGGCGTGGCCCGAGTGTATTGACCGAGCGTTGGATGACCGAGTTCTTGTCAAACTCGGCGGGCTTGTCGCTGGGCATTACCTGGCGCATGGGATTGACGGAGTCCGTAATGCCAAGCTCAATAGCGGAAAGAGGAAGTACTACATAAAAGTTTTTGTCGAGCACGTTTTGTTCGGTAATGAGGTCAGACACAAACTGTCGGTAGCTAGCAATCTGTTGGCGCCTAAGGTCTGAGGTGGCGGTTTGAAATTGTTCGTCGACGTATGCCAGGTAGTTACTCACGTCTTTGGGGCGAGAAATGATGGCGATTTGAATGGGGAAAGACAGCGAGTTGATAAGCGCTGCGTAGGCATAGATGATCGCGTCTTGTTCTGGTTCAGATAAGAGACCAAAGTTAATGGCACTGACCTCGAGGACCACGGCAGTTGAGCCATCTTTCATAACTAGTAAATCGTTGGTAATATCAACGATTTCTAAATATTTCTGTGATGTGGAGGACAGTTGTCCTTGTGCGTTTGCCATGCGTGTTTAGTATATTAATCCTGCGTTTGAATGTCGACCGGATCCAAGACGGAGTCGTTTATTTCCAGACTATACACAGGGAATGAGTGAGCAGCCGCTTCTGTTTTCAGAGTGTATTTTCCGGTTTTTAATGGAGTAGAGATATAAAATTGTCCTAAATTATTCGTTTTCATCGCGCGGACGGTGTTCCCGTTTTCATCGAGAATTTCTACGATTGCGCCGGGAATGATGCTGCCTTGTTGGTTGTGTACCATACCGAGCAAGATGTTTGGTTTCTCTGGCAAGGAAGGAAATGGCAAGCTTTTATCGAATACCGCTGGTATTGTTGGTTCGGCGGTACGTTGGAAAGTAGGCTCGTTTTCAAGATAGGTGTCGCGCTTGACGCCGCTGGTATTCGGTGTTTCGGGAGCAGTTACTGCTGTAGCCTGCGGTGTCGAAGTTTTCTCTTCTTCTGGAGCTAGAGTGCTTTTTTCCACATGTATGGTTTGTACATCTGCTGTCTGGGCGTGTCCGCTCGGTTTGAGAGGTGTGGTAGTTTCTTGCTTCTGATTTGCTGAGGGTGTTTCCTGAGTAGAGTCGATGGTAAATGAGGTGAATGAGTCACTGCGTGAGTACGTATTTCCCCATTGTGCGTTCGGCTGGCCTGCAGCTCCACTCAAGTCTGCGATTGGTGATGGAGAACGGGGTATCGTGTCTTGAGAATAGGAAAGTGGATTACCACTTCCCAGCGGGCGAGCACGCACGGTGAGATCCGGTTTTTCTATTGAGCGAGTTGTACCTGGTGTGACATTATGAGCGGCTTCTACCGACTCAAACAGACTGGTAACGTTGCCACCCTGACCTTGAAACAGATCAAGTGGATCTTGGGCTGCCTGTTGCGGAGCCGTGGTTTGGAGCGAGGACATGTACGCAGAAAATTGCTTTTGGCGCTGCGGTTGGGTACTGTGCGTTGGTGATTGGGTAGCAGACTTCGACTTCGTACTCGTAAACGCAAAATATTCTGGTGTTGGGGCGGTGCGCCGCCAGTAGTACTTGGTAGGACGATAGATTGCGCGAATAAAGTTAATCAGCCAAGTATCGAGAGTGCGCTCCTCATACGGAACAAATGCCAGAGCGCCGGCACCACCCACAATAATGAACATAAACGGCCACTTAATAATGCCAGGCAAATTTGTACTGTAAAACGTAAACGCGAGCACCACACCTACCAGCAGTATTAAGAACTGCTTGATAGTCATATTCCCAATTAAGTGAAATTGGTACTCGGTGATATTTTGTGGAACTGGATGTTCGATCATTGTGCGGGCTGGGCAGTGTTTTGTGGGACAGGGCTGGCCGAACCAGTTGCCTGCTCAGTATCTTCCAGTGTAGCAAAGAAATCGGCGTAGGTCTCGCCTTCGGCCTCTTCATCTGGGATTTCAGCCAAAGGAATAAATACAGGATTATTGCTGAGGAAGGTTTCAGCTCCTCTATTTCCCTTTTGAAATTGATATATTTTCGTGACTGTTTCCACATGCGGGTGAAATCGCACTGCTATACCTTCAGCTGGATAGATAAGGAGAGCATCCGAAAAAGCATCGTCTTCATCGCGGTACTCAGTAGCGTTTTGAGGGCTCTCAATGAGTGCTTTTGCTTCATCTAGCTTGAGATTTTCATTGAGCGTTACATGATGAGAGACTTGTATGATCGTGCCATTCTCGCTGATTACAGTATTTTCAAAGTTTGCATTTTTTCTTGAACGAACTACTGTATTGATGAAATGAGTGTTTTCAACTTGAGTACTCGAAACAATTTGAATATTACGTCCTTCAATGTTCGAAGAGGAGGAGCCAACCACAAGTGGTATGTCACCGTATCTATCTAGAATTGGTGGCAGTGACTGATTTGTTGGTAAGAAGAGCGCGGCAAAAAGAATAATAAGCACGAGGGAGAAGCTGCCTACAAGGAGAACCCCAAAGCGAGAATTCCTGATTAAGTCGACAGTTTTCTGAATGGATTGAATGGCGTTCATAGATTACAACCTCTCAGATCGGTGAAGATCGGTGTTTGGCTAAACCCACATCTGTAAGCATTATATACGGCTGGATATTCGCTTCGTAGATCAATATTTTGAGCGTCACTCCTATAGATTCTTGGAGCGGGCTCACCAAGCATATACCAGGCTAGGGCTTCTGCAGCTGACTCGTTCATAGAGTTAAATTGAGGGAGTGGATATGATTCTAAGAGTCTTCCGCCACTTGCAGTTGTGTAGAGGCTCTCAATAAGAGTGAAATTATCTAGAAAGTGGCTTGTTTCGTGAGCAAAGGTGTAGACCAGTGGGTCCTGTCCCCACGCTCGAGAATTAATGATAAAGCTGGAAGACATACCAATTTCACCTGTTTGGCCCATAAAGCGGTGGCCATTGAGAATCCAGCGATCATCCACAACTATGCTTACTCGGAAATTGTTTTCAGCAAATAGACCGCAAATTTTACGCATATCTGAGTTTTGCATCAATCGCACGATTGCAGCTTCAATTCGTCCAACATCTTCGCCCAGTCCAGCGTTTTGGAAAGATGTAACGTCAATGTTGTAGCACCCGGTGTCTTCCGTACTCAACCACTCACTCCCAGGCTGAATAATCCCGGTCATCGGTAAATCATTGAGTGAGGCACCAATGACGGTGATAACAATAATCGTTAAAATACCAATAAAAATAAACGGACCAAGCAGTCCAACCACCAAGACACTCGTTGCTGTTTCCGTGGTGATGGTGCCTGTAAGGAGCGCGGAAGCCTGAGTGCCGAAAGAGTTCAGGCCGCTAGAGAGTTCAGCGCGACCGTACTGGGCGGCTTGGTTAATCCCCAGTCTGGTGCCAATTGCCGCCTTGGAAGCAGCGGCACCCGCTGCTGTAGCGGTGTTAGCACCGAGTCCTGCCGCTACTGTACCAGTAGCACCACCGCCGAAAATACCACCGATGAAGTTCCCGATACCGGAAAGAACGTTTCCAACTCCTGTGGCGACATTTCCGAGGAAGGTGCCGCTACCGTTGAGGATTACGAGCAGCGGCTTAAAAGCCTGGTAGAGCAGGTACAGTTGCAGACCGATGCCGGTGAGCGCAGCGATGCTGGCTTTCTCGATCATTTTTTTGACGAGCTCACGACCTTCTTTGGATTTCAGCAAGTTTGCTGCCATCAAGTATGGGTTTCCCTTGGCAGCAACGAAGGCTTTCATGAGCGCAGCGGCTTGGGCGGTTTTTTGACCTTCTTGTAATTTCTTGTTGTGTTGAGCCGCGTTTTTTTGGATAGCGGCGAGCTGATTTGGACCAGCAAAGGCGAGAGATGGGGTGTTTTGAATGAGCTGTTGTAAGGCCAACTGGTCTGTTTGGGCGGCTGGATCGGCGAGCAAGAGTTCGAGCGCTTGCTGTTCGGCGGCTAAGTCACCACCGGCTATTTGAAGCGCAATCAGTTTTTTGAGGGCTAAATTATCGCGTGCGTCTGAGAGCAGTCTGACTTCGTACTCTTCGGTAACTTCCACCTCAACGGTAAACTCTTGTCGAATTAAGGACGGTGAAGCATAGGTAGTGAGACTGGAAGTATACGAGTATCTGTTTTGGGTGAACTGGGGCAATTTACGCGCAACAGCCCGCTCTTGTCGAGCAGATTGATCAATGAACTGTTGCAAGCTTTGGAACTCTTCTAGGGCAAACAGGAGCAGGTAAATATCGTCGCCATAGCGAGAGAGGATGTCTAGGAACGGGAACAGTTCACGTTGTAGCTCAGTGTACTCTTTGAGTTCGGCGTCTGATGCAAAGGAGCCAGTAGTGAGGGCTTGTTCATGGAGCTCGGTGAAACGCTGAAACTTGGCTTTTCCGTTGGCGATATTTTCAATTTTTCCGATTTGGCCAAGAAACTCGAAGTTACCTTGCAAGAGCGCCTGTTGGAGTTGCGGTAAGTTTGTGCCGTGGGCGGCAAGTTGCGAATCCAGGCGGGCTTGAATGTTGGCAATGAGATCCGGATTTTTGGCTAGCGCCATGATTTGCTGGAAGGTCTGCGGATCTTGGAAGACCGCTGCAGCTTGGACAAGTGAGCCCAGAGAGCCATTCTCATCGGTTAAGCCAGAACCGAGAATGATTTCTCGAGTTTTACGCTCGAGACGGGCGAGGTCTTCTGGTGAAACACCAGCAGCATAGGCATTGGGATTGAAATTGGCTGGATTTGTTTGCAGAAGAATTTCACCACCAATAGTCTGCGCGGCCGAGGCCCATACTTTCGTGAGTTCGGCTACTGCTGGATCAAACTCGCCGGTGCCTTTGAGGGCTTGGTAGCCACCCACGCCGAGCAACTCGGTCCAGATCATGTTGCTTAAGTCTGCTCGGTACGCGGCCAAGAGCTGATCAACTTCTTCCTGCTTGTAGCCAGAAGCGAGCAGTTGCTGCTCAATTTCAGCTTCGGCTTGGCTTACTAAGAGAGCGTTTAAGCGAGCGAGCTTTGTACCTTGGCGCAGTCGACTGGTAGCGGTTTCTTCAGTGAGCGGTTGATCGGTAGGGGCGGTGAGCGGAACAGAAGGTTCATCGGGAACTTCTTCTGGCGTTTCGGCGTCGGTTTCCTCGGGGGGTTCCGCTGTTGTTTCGGCCTCATCTTCGTCTGTGAGCTGTTCATCTTCTGGCAAGTAGTCATTGACGTAGTTGGTGAGAACTTGCAGTACTGTTTCAGCCTGATTCGGTTCGAGTTGAGTAATCTGTGTTTCTAGAACAGCGCGAAATGCGTCGAGGTTGCCGGCAGAGCGCAAAGGTTCAGCGGTGATAAATCCGGTAGCTGCGAGTACTGGAATCAGCTGAGTGAGCAAGGCACCTTGTGCGGCTCGGGAGCGTGGGAGCCGTGGTGACCAACGATCCCAAATACGATTGAAACGAGTGAGCGTTTGCTCAGGAGTAATGGTTGGTGCGGGGTCTTCTGGAGTGTCGTCACTTCCACCGGCATCAGCGGTGTCTTCTGACGGGGATATCGCAACACCCAGTAGAGCGGCTAACTTAGACTCGAGGGCGTTTTTGGCGCTTTGTTGTTCCTGGGTGTAGGTGGCCTTGGTAGTTTCGGTGAAGCTGGGAGCGTATTCATTCGTCAGAACGTCGTCAAAGAGATTTCTCAGGACGGCGGCAAACGGTGCAACCAGGATATCGCCACGATAGGCAATGTCATTGGCATAGAGGGCCTGCAGCGTGCTGATGAGGAGATTTTGGTACTCAGTGGAGCCGGTGTCGGTACTATATTGGCTGGCTAGACCATGGAGCAGTTGGGCAGGTTGCGCGCCGTTTTGGAGCTGTTGCAGAGCCTTTTTTTTGGCTTCTTCGAGTTGCTTTTTGAGAGCTACCTCACTTTGCGTAATGGCTCTATCGGCTTCGGAGAGGCGTCGTTTGCGATCGGCCTGCTCGGTTTCGGAACCCTCTTTTTCCTGAACTTGAGCGCGCAAGATGTCGAGAGCGCTTTGGACGGTTTCGGAGAGTTCGATTTCTGGCTTTGCGTATTTTTCGTACGTTTCGGCTAAAGGCTTTAAGTAAGACTCGGCGAGACGATCGGTGCGGCTTTTCAGTTCAGATAGGTTTTCGGTGGCGATGTCGAGTGATGGAGAGCCAGCAATAAGCGCTGAAAGGGCCTCGGCGAGGGGCAGTGTGGGGCCAGTTGCTTCAGTAGAGAACTCGGCTGTCTCTAATTGGTAGCGCAGGTCAGAGATGAAATCGGTTTGTACTTTTTGACGTTGTTCTGCGCTCAAGCGTTCATCCTGAAGTGCTGAGCCTCTTCGTTGAATAACTTCTGAAATAATCTCGCGAATTTTGGCTAAATCTTGCGGTTGCAGTGAGGACTGAAAATCTTGAATAAACTCATTGCTGCCAAAGTACTGCGGCAAGTAGAGGAAAAATTGATTGGCTGGAAACTTCGCGCCGTTAATGGCGAGCGTGTTTTCATCGGGAGTTGAGCCAAGACGACGCAGCTCATTTTCAGTTTGGCGTAAAAACTCCAAAAAAACTGACCAGCTGGTCAGGGCGCGGGCGCTATCGAGTCGGGTGCGAAACGCCGACAAAGACTGGATTTCAATACGAGGGTTATCCGCCATCACCCTCGATTATAGCGTTTTCTGTACGTTTTTCGTAAACAGAATGCCTGGAATAATCCGTAGTCAGAAAAAGTGAACTACTAGAGCCAAAACTCTCGTCTGGAAACAGTGAACAAAAATATTCCCCCACTTCCTCAAGTCCCATGCTACAATAACCGAAATGCTGCACAACTCAGTATCAACCGGTCGTCAATTATTGGCTCAAGTAAACATTGGTGAAGCCTACAGATTGCGTCCCGATGGTCCCGCTGTGGCTGATGTGTACGATTCCCCTGCTTCACTCATTAATGCTCTTTTACCCAACCTGTATGTAATCGCTGGCATTCTTCTGTTCGTATTTATTTTTGCTGCCGGTTTTCGCATTATTATGAATCCCGATAATAAAAAGAATATGGAAGAAGGACGCAAGGCCATTGTGTATGCTCTTGGTGGGTTTATACTACTTATAGCCGCCTTCTGGATTATGCAGATTATTGCTGCCATAACCGGGATTGAGGTTCTCTAGGAGAAATATGCGACGATTACTAGCACAAGCACAAACAAATCCGTTTGGAACCATCAAAGCGCCAGACGTTATTGAGAACAGCTATGGTGTACTCGGAACGGGTGCCGGTCTTACTGGATTAGTTTCTCGAATTATTGTACTCATTACCATTGTTGGTGGAATCTGGGCCCTGTTTAATATTCTGATCGCCGGTTTTTCCGTGATCACAGCTGCCGATGACTCGAAAAAAATTAGTGAAATGAGTAGCAAGATTACCAATACCTTTATCGGTCTTTTGGTTATGGTGGCTGCTCCGCTGTTAGCAGCTCTCATTGGATTGTTCTTCTTTGGTGACGCCGGCTTTTTCCTCCAACCAGTCATTGTAGGAGCACCAGGAATCTAGCCAAGCATTGAAGAGAAGAGGAAAGTATGAATAGATTACTCGCACAAAACACTCTGAAGCTCGGTGATGAGCCGATTACTGGTGCTGGAGCTGTGGGCGAACAAGTCGCACAGTCACTGAATTCTCGCGAGGGAATTGTCCAAATTTTCTCTGACCAACTTTCCAACCTTATTGCTTTCGTTACTATCTTGGGTGGTCTCTTCTTTGTTATTTACATGCTGATTGCCGGATTTGACTGGCTTCGAGCAGGTGGTGATAAAGGAGCCGTAGAAAAAGCCCAGCAAAAAATGATCAACGCAGCCATCGGTTTGTTAGTCATGATTCTCACTCTCGCAATTGTCGGTATCGTCGGTGGTGTGTTTGGTTTGGATCTGCTTGATCCTGGTACGCTGTTCCTGGAGATTATTCCAGTTGGACCGACAGGAAGGACACAATAATGTTGACAACTTTGCTTGCTCAAAGGATCACTAATCCTGTTTTACCTGGGGTGTCTGAAACTATTGCCAACGCTCCAGATTCTGCGAGTGGTGGTGCGGCCGTTATTGGCAGCTACATTGCTATTTTGATTCAAACTTCTCTCGTTTTGGGTGGTTTGGCTGTTTTGCTCTATATGTTTCTTGGAGCAATCGGTTGGATTACTGCCGGTGGTGATAGCGGAAAAATCGAAAAAGCTCGTGACAGAATTATTCAATCCATTGTGGGGTTAGCAGTTTTAGCCTCGGTGGTGGCTATCGCAGCCTTTATTGGTCCAGTATTTGGTTTGGATCTGTTGACACCAGCCTTTATTAATCAGCTTGACAATACTCGTCAACACGGCACTAGTTCGGGTTCATCTGGCGCTCTAGAAGCCGACCCTGGTGTTTTCTTTGGTCCAGTTACTGGAGACGTGCCAGGAAGAACTGGTTTGTAAAAGGTTCTGGATCGACAATAGAATAAAGGGAGCATATGTTAGTTGGAACAGCAGAAGTAAATATTGCCGAGAATCTTGAGCTCATCAGTGGTGTGCCCATTCAGACAGACCTCGGTGTTCTCGTGGGTAGCTTTATTGGCGTGGCCATTCTTGTGGGCGCTTTGGCAGCTTTTGGATACATGATTTTGGGTGGTATTCAGTGGATTACTGCTGGTGGTGATACCGGAAAAATCGACAAAGCTCGACAAAAAATTGTCCAGTCAATTGTTGGATTAGCGGTACTAGCCTCCACGTTTGCCTTCTTCATGGTTGTTCAGTACTTCTTTGGTATTGATATTCTTTCGGCTGGTGGCGGTGGAGCTCGTAGCTCTTCAGTCGGCGGCGGCAGTGGAGGCGGTGGTGGCGTGCGATGTGAAATCGGTCGCACCTACAGCGACGGCGGAGCCGGTGGGTACTGTACTGAAGGAAGTGCTGTTGTAAAGTGTTTTGGCCCAGGTCAGGGTGTATCGCAATTTCCTTACACACACTTTGAGCCCTGTAGCTGTGAAACTGCTGGCACGGAAAAGCCAGGAGTTGACTTCAGTTCTTGCTAAAGACGCGAAGTTTGCTCAGTGGTGAAAGCCTTTGACTGAGAAAAAAACTCTGTGCTACCATAAAGCCAGAGAAAAACTGGTATAATAAAAAAAGAAAACAAGTACAAGGAGTCGTATGATGAAAAAGAAACTTGTCGCAGCCGGAAGCTCGGTCGTTGGTTTCTTAACTGCTGCCGGAGTCGCTTTGGCACAAGAAATTCCACAAATTACAGTGAGCCAAGAACAGGCAAACGTTCGTATTACCGACGTTGGTCGTTTGCTTTCTAGCGCTATTGGTGCTGCTCTGTTGATTTCCGCCATTTTGGTATTCGGTTACCTCATTTTGGGTGGTATCCAATGGATTACCTCTGGTGGTGACAAAGGAAAAACCGAGTCTGCACGTAACAAGATTACCGCTGCTTTGGTTGGTTTAGCTATCGTTGCTTCCAGCTACGCGATTATGCAAATTATCGCTTACTTCTTCGGTATTAACATCTTTGGTTCCGGTATCACCGATACCCTCCAACAGATTAAGCCTTACTAATTGTAAGCTAAAAATCGAAAACGAAACGGCCTCGGAAACGGGGCCGTTTTTAGTTTAGGAGTTTTGGGGCCTGGCCCTTAGGCCTATAACTCGAAACGATCTTCTAAAAAGGCCGGAGTGGAAGCAGTTACTTTCTTCCAGCTTTGGCGAATTTTGCGAATAATTCGGCCCAGTATAGTAAGTTCTTCTATTCGGAAAAGCCAACAGAGCATCAAGTAGACCGCGCTTCCCATGAGAGTCACGCTAATCGCGAGCTGTAAGAGCTGGAGGGTGCGAGAGGTTTCAAACACATACAGGTCGAGTAAGCGCTGGAAGATGAAGAGTGTTACGGCCATGAGGAAAGCAGCGGCGGTGATGCGAATGAGTGAAGAGAGCAGCTCGCGAATATCACCAAGTCCAATGCGCCAGATTAAGGCTACAAAGAGGAAGAGCGTTTCGAGAGTGGCTGCTGTGGTGAGTCCCCAAGCAATGCCATTGATTCCCAGGCCGAGAACCAGTGAGAAGTACCAGCTGAAAAGCGCAGTGCTGAGCAAATAAATGAAAGCAGCAATTAGTGGGGTAATTGTATTGTTAAGAGCGTAAAAGGCTCGTACGAGCAAGTGTGTGGCGGCTTGTGGGGCAATCGAGACGGCCAAGATACCCACCGCTTGGGCGGTGATTAAGGTATTCCGCCAAGGGAACTCTTGAGCGCCGTACGCGAGACGTACAGCCGGTACACGCAGGACTAAAAGCAGTACCGACGCAGGAGCGGCAAAGAAGAAGATTTGGCGGAGTGACCGGTAAACCGTTCGGCGGAAACCCACAATGTCATGCTGTTCGGCAGAGAGAAACGGCAGTGCCGCTTGGCCAATAGAGACGCCAAAAAAGCGAATTGGAATGTTCATCAGCATTTGTGCAAAAGTGATCATGGTCAGGATGTTGGCTCCAATAGCTGTGGCAAAAAAAGTAACCACCCAGAGATTGAGCTGAGAGACGCCCAACGCAATTGTTCTTGGCAATGTGAGTGAGAAAAACTCTCTCAGGTCCGGCCAGTTCCATTGTGGCCAGGAGAAAGGGCGATATCCGATTTTAAGCAGCAGTGGGATTTGCACCGCCATATGGAGAGCAGCACCCAGCACAGTTCCCCAGGCGGCAGCTTGAATACCGAGCCAGTCATGGGCGACGAGTGTCATGAATATGATGCCAAAATTATAAAAGAGCGGGCTAAAAGCCGGTACGATGAAGCGCTTGACACTTTGCAGCATAGCCGAGATAAAACCAGAAAAACCAAAGAACAACTGGGCCAGGACCATGATGCGCGTCATGCTAATTGCCTGAGTTATTTGGTACTCACTGAGCGCATCGCCGGTGAGTGCGTGCACGAATGGTTCGGTAAACAACAAGATGCCCACACTCGCCAGAACAAAGACACTCATAAGTAGATACATTGTTTGGTTTGCAAAGGCGAAGGCTTTCTCCTTATTCTTTTGGTAGCGAGCAGAAAACAGCGGCACAAAAGCGGCCGACAGCGAACCGAGAATAATCAGGTTAAAGGCAAAGTCAGGCACGCGAAACGCTACAAAGTAGGCGTCGAGTACATTGCCATCGAGAAATTGTGGTTGATAGTAGATTCCAGCGAGAACACGATTTTTGATCAGACCGGCTAAGGCGGCACTCACATTTGCCACAAAAATAATTGTTGCTGCAGACAGAATAGACGCTTGTTGCGATTCAATCCATGAGCTTTGGCGTTTCAGCCAGCGTGTAAAAGCCTGCATGAAGGTAGTATGACGAACGAAGCCTGTTTGGTCCAGAGCGAGTCTTGAGGGAAACACGATAAAAACTCCTCCTGACTTTTGTAATTCTGTGTTATAATTATTTCTCTATGCCAATACTGAGTTCAGCCAAAAAAGCACTGCGCGTATCTGTACGTAAGCAAGCTGTTAACACCAAAGTACGTTCTCAAATGAAGAACGCTGTCAAGAAATTTATGTCTCAGCCAACCGCTGAAGGTTTGCAGGCAGCATATAGCCGTCTTGACCGAGCTGTGAAAAACAACTTGATGCACAAAAATACCGCTGCTCGTCGAAAATCTCTCCTTGCTCGCACTTTGAAAAAAGCGCAAGAAAAGTAAGTTTTTCTTTTTCATCACTTTTGATTCTTTTTGCGTCCTAGCCCGTTTGTTGCGGCAGAGACCGGTGCTCCGCCTGGTACAATAGACGTATGCTTCTTTCTCACGATACTGTTGTGTCTTCTCAAGTGCCTCCGCGTCGGTGGCGGTGGGTATGGGGAGCTATCCTGGTTGGGGCTTTGAGTTCAGCACTGGCCCTGTTTTTGTTGAATCCCTTTGGCAGGCAAGTGTTAGTAACACCACTTTCGCGACTAGGATACATTCAGTTACGAGAGAGTGTTGTTTCGGGAAGTAGCGATGCCAAAGTAATGGGTTTCTTACCGTATTGGACGATGGCAGAGGCCTCACAGGCCGCTGTCTTGACGGATATCGCTTATTTTTCGGTAACCATAGATGGCAGTGGTTCATTAGTGGAGCGATCAAACGGTGAAGTGGATATGGGACTCTACCGTTTGCAGGGCGAGTTATTTGAGCAGTGGGCTACTCGAGCCGAGGAGCAGGGCCAAGCACTACAGATTACGGTTACACTCTTAAATAATGACGATATTGCTCAGTTTTTAGCCAGTGATGCCGCGCAAGAAAAAGCAATTTTCACCCTCACGCAACTGATGGCCAGTTACCCATTTGAAGGACTAGTTATGGACTTGGAGTATACCGGTCGAGTGACCGATTCCATGCGGGCCGAGTACGCCGATTTTATTGGTGAACTCAATACGGCTCTCAAAGATCTTGATCCAGGTATTGAGCTGAGTGTCGCAATATTTGGGTCAGCTGCCAGCAAGTACCAAATATGGGATGTCGAAAAAATCGGCCAGAATAGTGACTACATTGTTGTCATGTCTTACGACTATCACGTTCGTTCTTCTACCACGGTTGGGCCGGTTGCCCCTATTTTTGGAAAGGGAACTGGTCGATGGCAAGATGACGTTGTAAGTAACATGCGTGATATTTTATTGGTAGTTCCACCGGAAAAGGTGTTGTTGGGCATTCCATTTTATGGGTATGAATGGACAGCGACATCAGACACTCCTGGTGCCACTACGTTTCCGAAATCTGGAGCAACGGCTACGTATAAACGAGTGGTTGAGTTGCTGAATGATCCTACCTTGAGAGCACAGGAGCGATGGGATGATGATGCTCTGTCGCCATATATTGTGTACGAAGATGGTGGCCAAACCCAGTTTATCTATTATGAGAATAGTCGGTCATTTTCTTATAAGCTCGACTTTGTGAACCAAGTTGGTTTAGGTGGCATTGCAGTATGGGCTTTAGGGTATGAAGGTGAGCACGAAGAATTGTGGGACGTGGTCGAACAAAAACTCTAGATTTGAGTAAATAGTTTGTTTTTTTCTTGAAGTGAGAGATAGCTTGAAGCGCTTTTGTTGGGAAAAGTGGTGGTTGAGAATCTCAGGTGAAATGTGATTAGATGGTTATTATGGCAGGAGAAAACGATCAGTGATTCGAATTATACACATACTGAGTAACACACTTTTCTGGATTGGATATCCTTTTTTCTTTCTTTTTAAGAAGAGCGCCCAGCTCTTTCTTTTTGCAGTGAGAAAAGGGTCTGAGTTTGGTGAGCGTGTAATGGGGCGTGGTTTCGCGGCACTTTCGCACGCGAAAGTGCCGCGAAAGCGCCTCTTCCAGTCCCTGAGCGCTTTTTTTCAACTCTCTTTCAAGGACATTTTCCCTTTTCACCGAATACACGAAACACAAACTGTCGCTACGAGTGAGACACAGTCAGAGGACTCGAAGCTCGTTGAGAGTTTACCCCCAGTTCATCATGAGCGGAAAGAGGAAACACTCACTTTGTTTTCGTACGAGTGGTTTGATACCGCGAAAAGTCAACGTCGGGGAGCATCACAACGAATGTTTCGTTCGCCGCGGATGCAGTTTGTTTGGAATCATTGGACTTTTGAACTCAGTTGGTGGTGGCAGCATGGTAGCTGGCGTAAGCAGATTGTTCCTCAACCCAAAATGCCACAATCGAGTACTGTTGTCAGTGCCTTAAAAGGAGTTCATGTTCCGATTGTGTTTGGCGGCGTAGTGTTTTGTGTAGTGGCAGTGACGGCTGCTGGGTATTGGTCTTACACCCAAATTTTGGTCGATCTGCCGTCACCAAGCAGTATTACCGATCGGACCCCAAAACTGTCCACTCGCATTTATGATCGCGAGGGCAATGTTCTGTACAAAATTTTTAAAGAAGAGAATAGGACCTACGTTCCGCTCGAAGAAATGTCTCCATATGTCGTGCAGGCCACGTTGGCTATCGAAGACTCACAGTTCTATGAGCACTGGGGTATTTCTCTGCGGGGTATTGGGCGTGCTTTTTGGCACAATGTGCAGAGCGATACATTGCAGGGTGGTTCTACTATCACCCAACAGTTAGTCAAAAACACGCTGCTTACACCAGAAAGAACCTGGGAGCGCAAAATAAAAGAGGTACTTCTCGCCCTCGCTGTAGATGCTCAGTTTTCTAAACAACAGATTTTGGAAATGTACTTAAATGAGGTGAATTATGGTGGCTCTATATATGGTGTTGAAGAGGCCAGTCAATGGTTTTTTGGAAAGTCAGCGAGTGAGCTTTCTATTGCGGAAAGTGCGTTGATCGCTGGTCTACCCGTGGCACCGACTGCGTATAGTCCATTTGGAACTCAGCCAGAAAGAGCTCAAGCCAGGCAGCAAGAGGTTTTGCAGCGTATGGCAGACATCGGCGTGATTACGCCTGAACAATACACGCAGGCCAGAAAAGAGAAACTCGCTTTTCGAACAGCACAATTTGATATTGCTTCTCCACACTTTGTTATGTACGTGCGTGAGCTTTTAGTCGCGGCTTATGGAGAGGAAATGGTCAGCCAAGGTGGTCTCGAAGTACATACCTCACTCGATCCTGCTCTACAGGCAAGCGCGGAAGCGGCTGTCGCCGAGGAGTTGAGCACATTAGCCCGCCTGAATGTGAGCAATGGTGCGGCTTTGGTGACGAATCCGAAAACTGGAGAGATCCTGGCTATGGTAGGGAGTCGCAATTATTTTGACCAGGAACATGATGGTCAAGTGAACATTGTTCTGCAAGAGAGACAACCAGGCAGCTCAATTAAACCAATTACCTACGCTTTGGCATTTGAAAATGGAAAGACGCCACAAAGTACCGTTGAAGATGTGCCGGTTGTGTACACCGCCCAAGGAGCACCGCCGTATAAACCTCGCAACTATGGTGGCCAGTTTTACGGCACGGTTTCTCTGCGCGATGCTCTGGCGAACTCCCGTAATATTCCAGCGGTTCGCCTGTTGGCAGAGTTTGGGGTTCCCCAGTTTGTGACGCTTGCTGAAAGGTTAGGCATCACTACCTGGGAAGATCGCAGTCGCCATGGATTGGCCATGACTCTGGGAAGTAATGAGGTCACCATGTATGACATGGCAAAGGTGTATGGCACTTTTGCTAACGGGGGAGAGAGAGTAGATCTTAATCCGATAGTGAGTGTGTACGATCACTCGGGAAACCGCCTCTACTGGAATCCTTGCAGCGCTGCTAGCGCGCCCTGCAATGGAGAAAAAGTCCTTTCCGCTCTCGCTTCCTACCAGCTCACCTCTGTCCTCAGCGATAATCAAGCCCGGGCGCGCGCCTTCGGCCTCAACTCCGTCCTCAACATCCCTGGCCAGGAGGTGGCAGTAAAGACCGGCACCACTAATAGCCTGCGGGACAACT
>CAYUUK010000021.1:0-14258 GCA_964447905.1 uncultured Pseudomonadales bacterium
AGTTGAGGTATAATGAGCGCACAAGTTAATAAATGACCTAACCCTAGTTTTTCGAAACTAGGCATGGTCGAAAAACCTAGAAGATAATAACCCCTCGCTGAGGAGTATCTTCTAGGTCATGTCGGGAAACTGGCATGTGTGGCAACACGGTACTCGGCGGGGGCTTCTTGTTCTTAGCCCCTACAGAAAGGGCTAGTATGGACAAAAACAAATCCGCGATGGATATATTCAATGAGGCTCAACAAGATGTTAGGCCAAAAAAACATTTTTTGGTTGAGTTTTCTGTTGATGATGGTAAGTCTTTGATTGGTGAAGAAACGTTTTCACCAACTTCAGAGGAGGCTATTGATAGTGCAATTTCCAGTTATTTAATGCAGGGAGGCGGTTTTGATTGGATGGCGGCTCAAAAAAATGATGAAGGCCCATTTGAAACATTTGAGGCTTTATTCGGTTCTTTTAAGGAAAATTCAAAGTATGAAAAATGGAAGAAAACGGCCAAGGTCAGACTTTTAGAAGACGTCCCCGCCAAGTCGATTAAAGCTTATAGGCAAGACAGGGCGGAAAGAGGCAAAAACTTTAACCAGTTTCGAGAAAAACAAAATAAAGAGAATCTGAAAAAAACTAAAGAAACTCTTAAGATTCAACATCGAAGCCAAATTATGATGTTGCTTTTCTTAATTCTCCTGGCATTACTAGCAATATTGTTTTCCTAATATGTTTAGCGATTTTTATTTGACTACCAATCGTAATGTCAAAGTTGAGATTTTGCCAGGTGACAAGCTAATTCAGCATAAAGATGTGATTGAACTTGGAGACCAACTTATCTTAGTCACTCGACCGATTGGTAGTGACTTTGCCGCTAAGCGCTTAGCCAGTGAATTTGTGGAGGAATTTCAAGAAAGATTGAGTAATAAACCAGTGGCAAAAGCCTTGCTTGAAACCGTCAGGACGTTTCATTATTCTTTACTGCATCCACCAGCGGAGCCGGAACTTATCCCGGATTCACAATGCTACTTCCTCGCGGTCTATGCTGATGCTCAGGGCAAATTATCATTCGTTCAGGTTGGTGATGTTGCATTGAAGGTACGACAAGATGGAAAATTTATCGCACTTAGTAAAACTAATAAGTCTTTGCTTGGTGGTCAGGAGGAGCCAAAATGTCAGCAGATGTCAGACATTGCGATTTAGTATGATAGGCTGGCTATAGCCGTTATCTCTAATGATTTCGGCAGATTTTATGAATAGGTCCAGCAAAAGAGTGGTTGAAGATACACCACAAATTACCATCTCCAACATTAAGCAGTTTGTCAGCAGTCGTCAGCCAATCGTGCAGCTCACCTTGACTGATGACCATGGAAGGCAATCACCATACTTAGTTAAAACCACGACAACAGATTGTCACTTTGGTGGCTCAAGGCAATGGTTCCAGTGCATTCTCTGTGGGAGACGCGCTGGTGTGCTCTATTTGAATGAAGATGGCACTCACCTGTTATGCCGCCACTGCTCCAATCTCCGCTATCGCTCCCAGACTACCGGAGGAAGTAACAGACTATTTTTGAGAGCCTTTGATACACTTGAGAAAGAAAACTCCGTTTTCGATGGCCTACAGCGGGTCAAATTTTGGCACAAGAATAAACCAACCAGTCGATTCAAGAGATTTTTGAAATATCGGCAAAAATCGGACAATTTAGGTCAAATTTTTACCCAATAATTAAGTTCCTCCATACTATATTAACTTATACCATCTTATATCATATTTATCTGATATATCAACATAAATCATTGACATAAATTTACCTCAGTGATATAAATTGAACTAGTCAAAGTATGACACCGGAGGCAAGCCGGAAAATATCTTAATAGAGTCAATTAGACCGTTTTGTGGGCAAGGTAGCTTGCCAAAGTCTCTATTAAGAGCCTTGCCTACAAAGCGGTTTTTTTACTGCCGCAAGAAAGGATATATGCAAATTTATGAGGAAAATGGCAGGAGAGTAGCTAACTGGCGAGTATGCCGAGAACTAAATTTTTTTGGCTTCTCATTATCACTAAGACTCAATATTTTTAAACTCCTAAAATAGTTATTACATCAGAGCGCAGGAGAAGCCTGTTCTCGTACCAAGAGAAATGACTAATTATTTACACAGCCGAACAGTATCACGAAAATTTTATGACCTCGTTCGTGAGAAATATCCGAGAGCTACAAAGGAGGAGCTGGGTCTAGCATTTTATGAAATGTTTACGGCTAATCGCACCAATAAAGGTAGAGGCAATGCCATTATTGATTATTTAACCTTGGCCAAAATTTATGGTCAAGAAAAACAAGCACTTGGTCGTAATTTTAGGGCAAAGCCTGTCTTGGAAAAATTTAACAAAACAGTCGAGCCATTTTGGGAGCAGATATACGATTATGTCTCCGGGACCGCCAGAACTATGCAGGTTGAATGGCCGGAAGAAATTCAGCAAGCTATCATCTCCGAATTAGAACAAGCATGGAAATGGTCAGGTCGTGTTTATCTTGATGGCTCCCTTTTTAACCACGAGGAACAATTGGGCTATTTTGAGCAACAACGTAAACTTGCCCTAAAGACATTAGTTGATGCCCGCAGTAAGGAATCTCGTGAATTAGTTCGCTATTTCAATTCTCTACCTCCTGGACTTTTTACTGATACTTTGAAATATCATGACCAAGCCATTGAGGTTGCTAAGAATTTTCCCAATAAATCACATCACTTGCGAGTTCTAGCGGCTATTTTTGATTGCCCAAAACCATTATTGAAGACTGTAACTGGGTCGAGTCGTGCTTACCAAACAACAGAAAACTTAATAACGGTAAAATCTGAAATTCGCAAAGTGCTGACTCAAGATTGGATTGATGCGGACCTAAAATCCTGCCAGCTAGGTATTGCTGCTCATATTTGGCAAGTGCCAGAGGTACAAGAATTTTTAATCGAGGGGAACAGCGTCTGGGAGTATCTCACTAAGCAATTACAAATAGAGCTGACTCCGGGAGTAAAAAATCAATTGAAAGCTGCTCTCTATGCCATGCTCTACGGCGCAAGACAACCGACTATCCGCGGTGAAATGTGTTATCTCGGCAAGGATGCTTTTGAAAAATTCATGGAGGCACCCTTAATTCAAGCACTCTGGAAAGCCAAGAAGAAACAAATTGCCTTGGCTAGAAAAAAAGGCGGTATCTATGACGCTTTCGGTAACTGGCTGACCCAAAAGGAAGCTAAGAAAGAAAAGCATTGGCAGAGAAGCATCTTAGCCCAAGTGAACCAATCATACGAGCTTAAATTACTTTATCCGGCTATCCGGTTGGCTATCAGGCACAAACATGACCCAGACGGTTTTTACCTACCAATTTATCAATTTGATGGATTTTGTTTATTGGCTAAAAAACCAGAAATGACTGAATATTGGAAAGATAAGGTAGCTGCATCGGTCAACCAACAAGCAAAAAGTATGGGTCTTGCTGTTCGATTAGAGTTCGGCCACTAAAAAAAGCGAAAATCAAATCTCAGCAACAAATCTTTCTTTTTTTCTCTGTTTTCTTTTTTTTGCTTTTCTCCCTCTTCGTATCGTAATCACCAGAGGTGATTGGTAATAAATGCCTTAAAACATTTAAAATAATTGTATTTAGTCTTTCCTGCTTTTTGCTTGTTCATTGATTGTTTTTTGAACAGTTTGCGGTTTGGTATTAAAATTCTTGAAATACTGTTGTTGGTTTGGTTGATTTGGAACCACCAACGGCGCAAAAACTTTCAATGTCTCAAGCCCTTGATTGAATAATTCCTCAATTTTGTCGGAAAAAGAATATTCAGATGTTAAGTCCTGTCCTTTGAATCGAAACAAGTCATGAGCCACATCGTTCCTCAAATTTTGGTACTTCCTTAACTCAGAAATAATTGAATCATCAAAACTACATACTTCTTCAAGTTTTTTAATTCCTTTACCCAGACTTGGTTTGTATTTTTGATTAACAAATTGGTGATACTCTTGTTCGTTATTATTTAAGAGGTAGTGAGTATAAATGGCCAAAAAGACGAGTCCTTCAATCAGAACCATTATTTCAAAGCTAGCAGCCGTGGGAGAAGTATCATAGATTGCTTGAAGAGTATCAATTGTGTATTTTCTGAAGTGCTTCCCATTAGAATCATTGATTTGAACGTAAAACATATACTCATTTTATACCATGCCGCTACCACAGTTATAGGCCAGTCTCAATTGGACCCCCTCAGCGAGAGTTCAAAAAAAGTCAAGAATTTCTTTTTTTTAGAATTTGTGCTTTAATACTTCCACAAGCATTTATTCAAATAAAATAGCTGCAAAATATCTAGACACGCCTTTTTAAGTTTACTTCTGTAACTTACCCCTGTGTGACTAGTAAAGCGGAAGGCTTTACTATGTCCACAAAAAGGCAGACCGGTAAAAAAGAGGTACAACGGTCAACAGATTCCCTATCTTTTCCTGCCCAAAAACAACAAGTATCGAGTGAAGAGCTTGATAGTTTAGTCGATTCATTCATCGACTTGATTATCGACGATTTCATTGCGAAGTATCGCTCCGGCCAGCTTGACGTGACTACCCTGAAAAAGAAAGGAGTCGCGATGTTGAAAAAGTAGTACTTCAAAATATAAAAGTTGAAAATATAATAATTAAAGGAAAGTATGAAAAAGAAAAACGAAACTATCAATATCAATAGGGCTTGCCTCTATTTGAGATTTAGTGATGAAAAGCAAGTGGGTGGCACTTCTATCGCTGTGCAAAATAAAGCTTGTCGAGACTACTGCAAACTCAATGAGTGGAAGGTTGTGTTGGTAGAAAAAAATGAAGCTGTGTCAGCCAAAACTACTAATACACGACGAGTTGCTGAGCTGCTTGAATTTTGTAAGCGAAATAAAGGCAAATTTGAAGTTTTAGTGGTTCATAAACTGGACAGGTTTGCCCGCGACCAAGAGATGCACCATTATATGAGAGCTGAACTAATGCGTATGGGAGTTTTGCTTCGTTCTGCTACTGAACCCATTGATGAAAGTGCTCAGGGACAATTGACCGAAGGTATTTTGGCTGCTCTAGCTCAGTTTGATAACGCTGTAAAGTCAGAGCGTGTCAAAGCAGCTCTATGGAGACGAGTTGAGGAGGGCCTTTGGCCATGGCACCCACCACTTGGTTATATGTCGATTCGCCAAAAAGATGAGAAGGTGAAAGCGCATGTGCCGGACCCAAGTCTTGAGCAAGCGATTATTGAACTTTTTACAGCCTTTTCCACCGGCACGGTCTCACAGTTTGATTTATCAAAGGAGTACGCCAAGAAAAAGTTGAAGAATTACAAAGGAAGAACTATTAAATTTTCACCCCAATCAATCAACAATGCTCTAAATAACCGTTACTACATGGGTATTTTAGTACATGAAGACGGGAGGCATATCCAGGGAAAGCACAAGGCGATAATCAAGCCAAGTTTATTTGAGAAGTGTCAGTACATTTTGCACAAAAAATCAAATGGTACTGCTGGAAGCCAACGGTTACACGATAACCCAGAGTTTCCCTTAAAGCCAACCTTGCGATGTGCTGCCTGCAAGGAACCGCTCACTGCTCAGTTCTCGAACTCAGCTAGAGGCACCAAGCACCCCCATTACTTTTGCAAAAATAATAAGTGCAAGGTGTTTAGGCAAACGTATCGCCGGTTAAAGTTAGAGAACGACTTTGCTATCTATTTACGGCAAATCAAGCCCACTCAAGAGTTTGTAAAGCGATTCCAGGAGAGGTTTTTGGTCCGCTACCAAGCCCGGGAAAGAGACCTCAAAGGTGAGTATCTACGCAAGCTCGAGGATGTGCAGCAACTTGAAAAAGAGCTCAAGTTTGTCATCGACCAAGGCAAACAAGGAGTGTTGAAAAATGAGACTTTCAAGAATGCTATCGAAGAAGCCGAATCAAAGCTAAGTCTTGCCAAAATGTCACTGCGGGAAACTCATGGTGAAGAGATTGATGTGAACCTGCTCTTGGCTTATGCGGAGAGCTTTATTCAAACCATTGAAAAGGTTTGGTACGACGCACCATTCGAGATTAAGAAGAAAATTCAGAACTTTGTTTTGCCTGGTGGTGTTTACGTTGCGAAGACCAGAGAAGGTTATTTCTTTTCGAACCCTGGAATTGGCGGATTGTTCCAACTAATTCAGGATTTTGGTGCTCATGATTCAAAAGTTGTGACCCCACGGGGACTCGAACCCCGGTTTTCGCCGTGAGAGGGCGATGTCCTAGACCGCTAGACGATGGGGCCAGATGCCTGGTCAGAGACCAGTTTGGCTGCGGATTTTTCCGAGACTTGCATTTTACCATGACTTTTCTGTACATGTTTTGTGCAATTTATCTGTCATGGTAAGAGTCAAAACAAAGGAGGTCTATGCGCAAAACGCGAGCGCTGATTGTCGGTTCATTTCTTGTTGGGCTGTACACCATGTTGGGTACTACTGCCTATGCCCTTTTTGCCCCACAGGTGGGTGTGTCACCGTTCCAGATGCAGACGGCTCTGGTCGATATTACCATTGGGGCATCCTCTGGCGGTCCGTTTTCTCATGAGTTCACGCCGCCAGTTACAGAAACCCTGGTTGCCGATGGCACGGAGCATCTGTTCGACTTTTGGGTCAAAAACCATTCTTCTAGTTGAATTGTGTATCAGCTCACTTTAGAGCTTTTGCCTGGTGATCAGGATTGGGACCTGTTAAAAGACGCCATTCAGATTCAGATGAGCAATCTTTCCGAAGATACCGAGTGGTATACGCTCGCGCAAGCGGAAGCAGAAAGTATTGCTTTACCAGGAATTCTTGAATCGGCTCAGTCGCTGCGGTATCAATTCCGGTATCGATTGCCCGAACAGTATCCGGCTGATCCCGATGGTGATGGTCCTCTGAGTGCTGGTGACCCCATTGGCGATGAGCTTGAGCAAAAAGTAACCAGTGGGATCTCACTCCTCATAACAGGACAGATGCAGTAGGAGGAAAAGCGATGCGATGGTTACAGACATTCTTAGTGGCCGGATGGGTGCTCGTTGCTAGTGTGGTGCTGGGTTTAGGAGGTCAGGTTTTGCTTTCTCAGCCGCACTGGGTGCTGTACTTCCCTTCGCCAGTGCTGGCATTTCTTACTGTTTTGGTGGTACCGGTCTTCTTGCTGACACTGAGCTCGAGTAAGTGGTTGCTGGTAGGAAGCAATGAGTAAGTTCGTGCTCTTGTGGCGCTGGTGGTGGGTCGGGTGCGCCTTTTTGTGGCTGTTGTGTTGGAAAGTTCAGTTAGCCCACGGTTTCATGCCTGTGGCGGTGCAGCTCAAAGCTCTGGCTTTTCAGATTGCGGCAATTGGTCGCCCCGATATTGTGGGACGGGAGGAATTTGTGGCGGTGGAGGTTGGCTCGGGCTGGCGCACAGCGCCAGCCCGAGCCACCTCCCTCCTCTCCACCACTCCCGATCTACTGAACCGAGAACTCCCCTTCTGCCACACAGCCGCGGACCTTTCCAGGCGGTATGGTGCAAGTACATGCGGTGCATCCTATCAAGAAGCTACGGACCTGCGGTATTTTTGGAGTACGGAGAGCACCGAGTATCTCTGGCGAATCGAAACAGGTGAGCTCGTGCTGTGGTCTCCTGAGGTGCCGGAAGATCGTCCAACTGAAAGAGGACACCTGTATATAACTGAGGTTAACTGGGCCGGAAGCTATCTCGGGGAAAGCTCCAACTCCAATGACGAATGGATAGAACTCTACAACCCCACCGGCACGCCCTGGAGTTTACAAGGTGTCACACTCACGAACGTGCGGCGGTCTCACGGCAGCTATACTTTTTCCGCGAATGCCTGGATTCCCGCATATGGGTACGTGGTGTTGGCTCGCGTAAAGGGACAGAGTACTACACTGCTCTATCCTGCCAATGTGTACGATACGAGTCTCTCCTTGAGCAATACTGAGGCTGGGATTCAACTCTTTTCGGCAACTGGTGAACTGCTTGATCAAACGCCATCGGGCGAGTGGCAAGCAGGTTTGAACGACACTACTGGGCTGAAAAGAGCTTCTGCTCAGCGCGACATGAATCAGCTGAGTGAAGAACTGAGTGAGGGTTGGTCCAGCTGGGGCACTTGTACCGATGCGGCTCGGTGTATCCTGCCGTCAGAATGGCAAACGGTGACTGGGGAGCAGAACCTGGCGACGCCTTGGCAAGCCTCGTTGTATTAAGTATTAAAAAGTATGATACGCTATCTACACTATGAAAGGCATCATTTTAGCGGGTGGTTCAGGCACTCGCCTTCGACCCCTCACCAAAGTAACGAGCAAACAACTTTTGCCGATATACAACAAGCCAATGGTCTACTACCCATTGGAAACATTGTTGCGTGCCGGGATTACCGAAATCATGGTCATCATCGCGCCAGATCACGCCGGTGATTTCTTGAAGCTCCTAGGAAGTGGAAAAGACTTTGGCTGTGACTTTACCTATGAAATCCAAGATAAGCCAGAAGGCCTGGCTCAGGCTTTCCTGATTGGTGAAAAGTTTATTGGTAATGACTCGGTCACTATGGTGCTCGGTGACAACTTATTTGAAGATGATTTTTCTGAGGCTATTCAGTCGTTTGAGACTGGCGCCCGAGTGTTTGCCAAAGAAGTGCCAGATCCAGAACGCTTTGGTGTGGTTGAGTTTGATGAGAATATGCGGGCGCTTTCTATCGAAGAAAAGCCAGCTCAACCGAAGTCGAACTACTGTGTTACAGGCCTCTACATTTACGATAATACCGTAGTAGAAAAAACAAAATCGCTGGCTCCTTCTGGTCGTGGTGAACTCGAAATTACCGACCTAAACATGCTGTACTTACAAGAGGAAAGTCTAGACGTGGCTAAGGTACATGGCCGCTGGTTTGATACCGGAACCTTTGAGTCCTGGTTTGAAGCCACCACTTTTGCTCGTGAGCAAGCACTCAAAGCAGAAAACCAGTGACGAGCTGGCTCAGCTCTGCTACACTCAAATGGTGACGAAACGACTTCACCACACGACGCTTGCGATTCTGCTGACTCTTTTTTCAGTTGCTGCATTGCTGATTGGTTTTGCGCCAGCAGTGCAGGCGCAGCTTTCCAGTATTCAAATAGAGGAAGCCACGCCTGTTACGAATAGTGCTGAAGTGGTTTCGGTGGATCCCGCCACACTTCAAGAAGCAACCGAAGAGTACTACTCTTTCGTGGAAGCCTACCGAAATGCGGTAGAGCGCTACACCATAGCAGAACAAGATTATTACCAACAAAATACACTCGCTTCCCTTGAAGAGTCTATGCGCCGTGCGCGTGAGCTGATGCGAGTGCGGTCGGAGTTGATGGAGTCGTATTTCTTGTATCTTGAGCTTTTGTTGCAAGATACACGCGGAGTTGAGATTGCTGACAAGAATATTGCTCAGGCCGAGTTAGCATTCTGGCAACAGCAGATGGTGGAGTATCGCTCTACTATTGCCACGTTGAACTCGCGGCCAGCGATTGAGCAGCACATGGTGCTCTTTAATGAGCAGCAGAACGCCTTGCGTCACTCCGCTTACTCAGCGCTTATCCTCATAAAAATTGGAAAAGTACAAACAGCACTCGATAATGCCGTGGTTGTGCGCGAAACTCTTTCGCAAGCAATTGAGAACTCTTCTCTCTCCGCCGCCGATAAGCTGATCAAAGAGCGTGGGCTGGAAGAGGCTGACCGCCTGATTCAGCGTGCCCAGAACAACGTTATTGCCTTGTTGATCGACTACCGGACCAAAGCTGCCCAAGGCGCGTATACACAACAGGCCTACCAAAGTTTTCAATCAGATGCGGAGTTTAGTTACTTGCAGCTTCGCCAAGTCGGCGAGTTCATGACCGAAATAGCTGAGGGATTGTAATGCGAAAAGTTGCCGTATTTGAAAACACCAAGCCAAAGACACCTGCCAAGCAGTCGAGCACCAAAGAGACTCCTGCGGCCCCAGACTCGCCAGATGAGTTGGAGCCAATTATGCACCAAACGCATTTTGCGGAAGATGTGGTTATTGAAGATGTTCAAAATGAACTGCCAGATGAGGCTACTTCGGGCAAGCAGGAAAAGAAATCATGGTGGAAGAATCCGAAGATCATTCTGCTCATTGCCGTGGCGGTGGTAGCCGGTATTCTTATGATTTTAACGGTACTCTTGCAACAGAATATGGATAATGTGCCCGTATTCGAGCCGGAAGAAACGCAAAACCAGGAGCAGCAAGAACAAGTTGATGAACTCAAACGCCAACTCTTGCTGCTGGAAAAAGACATCGAGTCAGCTGATCCACTTCAGGCCGAGCTCGCTTTTCCGCCGATTACCTTTGACCAAGTGCTCGAGGACGCGCTCTCCACAGAGCGTTTACAAGACCTCCAGCAAGAGCGTCGCACACGATAGGTTTATTAAGATTTCAAAAAGTTGTTTCAGAGTTAAGAGGTTTTACTCTCTGTCAAATTCGTGCTGGTTTTGACGAAACAGCGCAATTGCTTGGTGATCGCCAGACTGCAGTACCTCAGGAACACCCCAGGACTTGTATTCTGCTGGGCGTGTGTACTGAGCGTGTCCTAGTTCACCTGGAGTATTGTGTGACTCTCCAACGGTGCTCTCATCGTTGCCCAAAACTTCGGGTTGCAGACGAGCCAGGGCATCGATCATCACCGTAGTAGCTGGTTCGCCGCCGGTGAGGACATAGTCGCCAATGCGAATTTCTGTATCAACTAGGTGCTCAGCCACTCGCTCATCGACACCTTCGTAGTGACCGCAAATGAAGGCAATGCGGTCAAGGTTTTGCCACTCGCGCGCAGTGTCTTGGGTAAACACAGGACCTTTGGCAGAAGTGAGCACAATTTTTTCGTTGGGGGTGCCTTTTTTGTATCCAAGGTGCTGTAAAGCGGAGTCGATTGGCTCGATCATCATGACCATGCCTGGGCCGCCACCATATGGTCGGTCGTCAGTGAGCTTATGTTTGCCCACACCAAAGTCACGAAGAGAATGTGCCCAGATATCCACTTTTTGTGCGGAAACGGCTTTGCCTAGAATGCTTGTTTGCAGCAAGGAATCAAAGTACTCGGGGAAAAGGGTGAAAATGTCAATTGTCATAGCGTCTTTTATTCGTTACACTAAGGTGAATATGAACCGTGAACGAACCAACACTATTATATCGTCATTTTGGGTGATTGCAGGGCTTTTTGCTGTGATTGCTGGAGTCTACTTCTTTCGAAACATCTGGATGATAGTGCTGCTCTCTTTTATCTTGGCCTCAGCGCTGCATCCAACTGTGCAGTTTGGTCGTCGTTTCCGCATTCCTGGTGTGTTAACGCTTATTACCATGTATCTGCTTATTTTCTCTGTTTTGTCGGTGCTGCTTTCATTTGTGATTCCTCCTTTGGCCCAACAAACCTTGCAGCTTGTTAGCGCTACGTCGCAGATGATTGGTTTTGAAGAGCTCTCGCTCAATAACTGGTCGTACGATGTGGAAAGTATTCGCTCGCTGGCTAACTCGTATCAGGAGTACAGCAATATTGTGAACCAGTTTACTGGTTCTTTGCGCACTGCTTTTACCGTAATTGCGTCTACCTTCTCGGTTGGTGTAGTCCTAGTAACCTGGCTGGTAATGACGGCACATATTCTTTTGTCACTTGATCACTTCTCGGCTTCTTTTGCATGGTTGTTGCCAGGCACAGATTCCAAAGCGAAGGCCTTACGTGCCCAGAAGATTACGAACGCAATTATGCAGCAACTCGGTGGTTGGGTACGGGGACAGCTCGTATTGATGGTTACTGTCGGAGCTGTCTCTTACGTTGGTTTACTGCTGCTTGGAGTGCCGTATGCACTGCCACTGGCAATTATTGCTGGTTTGCTGGAGATTATTCCGAATTTAGGCCCAACGCTGTCGTCTATCCCAGCAATTGTGGTGGCCTTTTTCTTTGTGAACCCACTTGCCGCTGTGGCTACGGCGGTGTTCTATTTCCTGGTACAGCTCCTGGAGAACTCATTCTTGGTTCCGCAAGTCATGCAAGAGGCGGTTGATGTTCACCCGCTTACCACGCTGATTTTGATGTTACTTGGGTTCCAGGCGATGGGCGTTATTGGAGCGGTTGGTATTTTGCCACTGTATATTATTGTTCGTACGCTGGTGAAAGAGCTGGTTCCGGATAACGGTCCGTTTGCTCAATTAGAGCGATACATGAAGTAATAATTGTTTATTTGTTAGGGTTATTCGGCCGTATTTGGTATAATACCTCTGTAGTCGTTCCGATGTGTTCGCGCTGGCCTTTTTGGCAAGTGAGGAAAGTCCGGACGGCAGAACGCAGGGTGTCTCCTGTAAGGGAGAGACTCCCACAGAAGTGGGAAGGACAGCTAGAGTCACAGAGACGATCTGGGTAACGCCAGCTGAAACGCCAAGTGGACGAGCCTTTGGCTCGGGACAATCCTCCCCGCCGCAACCATCGAACTTCACCGTATTGGACGCGTTCTCGATGAG
Organism: uncultured Pseudomonadales bacterium; assembly: GCA_964447905.1. Taxonomy (GTDB): domain Bacteria; phylum Patescibacteriota; class Microgenomatia; order UBA1400; family UBA1396; genus JAJOJK01. Next base: position 12,505 of record CAYUUK010000021.1, read on the forward strand.
AATTTTTTCTCAGGGTGATAAAGCTATGGGCACTAGATAAATGAACACAGAAAACAGAATCCGGCTTACCGGAACGACTACACTTTTTTTCTTGAGCTGACACTTGTCTCTTGATGAGTTCCTGAGGTAAAATGTGGGTGCCATGCAAAACTCACTCGCAACGCTTTCTACCAACCCTTCCTTGTATTTTGCTACTGATTCTCTGCTGAGAATCCTCTTAGTTATTGTCCTTCTGGGCCTCGGTTTTTGGGTGGCAAAGCGAACCACAAAAGTGCTGAGAAAAAGCCTCAATGCTTTACTAGAGCGTGACTTTGTTGCGCAGTCACCGCTCGGCATGTTGATGGACTCTACCGATGCACTGCGCGGTTCTGGCCTCTTTTCACACTCAGTGTTTTGGGTGATCGTTTTTATTTTTGTGGCGATTGCTGGTGAGCTTCTCGGGATCACTTTCTTTAGCAACATAGTGACACTCGTATTGCGCTTCCTGCCAATGCTCATCTCGGCTAGTATCGTATTTGTCTTTGGACTTATTTTCTCAGGAGTTGCCGAAAACGTGGTGAAGCGACAGCTGAAACAAACACTCCCGCAGCAGGCTGTGTTACTTGGTACAGCTACGAGCTACATTGTGCTTACTCTGTTTTCTCTCATTGCTCTTTCTGAGCTCGGTGTGGCAAGTGAATTTATTTTAGTGCTCTTTTCAGGCTTTATTTTTGCTCTTGCCTTGGCCGTGGGTATCAGCATCGGTTTTGGTTCAAAAGGTATTGTAGAAGAAACCCTGCAAGGCATGATTCAGGACGAAAAGAAGCGACGTACCAGCCGTAAGGAAAAATAGAGTATGGACATACTGTGGTGGGAAGCGCTTGTTCTCGGTATTGTACAAGGCATTACTGAGTTTTTACCGGTCTCAAGCTCTGGGCACTTAGCACTCTTTCAAAACTTCTTTGGACTCGAAAAAATTCCCATAACGTTTGATGTGCTCACTCACGCGGGTACGTTCTTGGCCGTAATTGCTTTTTTCTGGAAAGACATCTGGTCCACCTCTCGTCGGACATGGGTATTTATTGCTTTGGCTAATATTCCTGTTTTTGTTATGGGTATTGCTGTGCGACCCTATCTTGGTTTTATGAAAGATAGTCCAGTTGGGTTAGCCACCTCCTTTCTCATCACAGCGTTTCTTTTAGTGGTTGCCGATGCGTTATTCCATAATCAGCCAGAAAAAGAGCCGAATGTGGTAAGAAAATTTGCTAGTCGAGTGCAAAACTGGATTCGGGGGCAAAAGCATGTCGAGCCAGATGTGATTACACTGTTTATTGTTGGTATTTATCAGGCATTTGCCGTTTTGCCGGGCGTTTCTCGATCTGGTTCTACCCTCACCGGTGGTGCTGTGGCGGGCTATGATCGTGACACCGCTTTTCGGTATGCGTTTTTAATCGGTATTCCTGCTGTGGCTGGCGCGGTGTTTCTTGATGTGCTGAGTGTTACACTCGATGGCGCGTGGCTTTCTGTTGATGTTCCTGCTACGCTCTTAGCGAGTGTCGTGGCGACGGTGGTTGGGTTTATTTCACTGAGAGTTTTGCGATTTGTAGTGAAGCACTCACGCCTGAAATACTTTGCTTACTACTGTATTTTTGTAAGCATTGTGTCACTTTTGTTTGTTTAAATACTTTTTGTGATACACATTCAGAGTGGAATCTATTGGCAAGGCCAAGTGCAGTTTGTAGAGGTGCAGGTTGCGGTGTACCGGCGGGCTTTTC
>CAYUUK010000022.1:0-11883 GCA_964447905.1 uncultured Pseudomonadales bacterium
TACTTATGTAACTTCCTAGTAACTTTCTGTACATTTCTCTCACTCCATGAGCGGGAGACGGGATTCGAACCCGCGACCTTCTGCTTGGAAGGCAGACGCTCTAGCCAGCTGAGCTACTCCCGCGATGGAAGTATTCTATCACAGTTGCGGCCCTAACTGCGGTCAAAGAATTGCTCGCGTGAGGTCGGGTCGGGTTGTTGAGCAAGGGGAATACGCAGTCCCGAGTTGAGTGGTGAGAGGGTGCTGGCCACTCGCGCCAACTCGTAGGCGAGGGAGCGATAGTTGATGTGTCCACCTGGGCGTACACGCAGTTGCGTCATGTAGGAAAGCTCTTTTGGTCCGCCACTCATAAAGTAGCGAATGCTGTGGGCGTTGGGGAGCAGACTGAGGAGCAGTCGCTCATCGGCTGAATCTGGCATCTTTTTGGTGAACTCAGTGAGTTTGGCGTAGTGGTTTTCGAGGTGTTCTGTGAACTCTATGCGTAGGGACTCAAACTGTTTGTGGTGAAGGTACAGTGGCAGGTGGAAGCCTTGTTTCATGAGACTCTGGACATCGCGCGTTTCTAAAAATGGCGTGAAGCGACCCCAGGCACGATGGCGATTGAAGTCGATGGCTTCGCTGAGCGACATGTCGAGTTCGAATGTGTAGCCACCAGTTTGGGCGCAGTGGGGCAAGTGGTGATGGTGGTCATAGGCAGCAAACAGGATAGTTGAGAGTTCGCGCTGCTGTTTCGCGGTCCGTTTTTTGAGCCAGCGGGAAAAGTCACTGACACTCAGATCTGGATAGAGTCGCAGAAGAGAAAAGTAGAGATACGTGGTGGTGGGATCATTGAGGTCGCGAGAATACTGGACTGTTTGCTTTTGGAGCTTTTTCTGGCGGGTCTGTGTTTGCAGGTCGCTCGTGATTTCCCGGAGTTGGGCAAGAACTTCATTGGTGCGCTGGTCACTTTCGGTATGGCGAATGAGGTCAGGTGCTTCAGGAAGGTACTGTAAGTCTTTTTGTACGCTCTCAGGTGGGGCAAAAAGGGTCTCGAGCTGTTCGGCGAGGGATTGTTCTAATGTGCCGGGCATACTGCGAAAGACTTGGATTAAACGAGCCCACTCTCTCGAAGAGGCAATGTAGGCGCCACTGGTATTTGTACCCGCAGGGAGGAATGCTCGTACGGTGTCAAATACCCGAGCCTGGAGGGCACTGGCTTGTTGTTTGTTGCCTTTATCGGGCTGGTACAACTCTGTGTACGCTGCGGTAACTTTCGGAAGAAAGTACTCATAGGAAGCGATGAGTGAGCGGAATAAGGACGTGTACTCCGCTTCGAGCTCAGCATCTGGTTCTGCCAAGTAATTGGAGATATGTGGTGGTTGGGCGGCGGAAAAATCTTGATAGCGCGAAGACCGCTCCTGCCCGCCGCCCAGCGCGCTCGAGTAAAAGAACTGCATCATCAAGTACCGCGGCACATTTTCAATATAGGCAAACAGCATTGCCATATCTCCTACCGACGCGTGTCCGTAGTTTACAAAAATATTGGCGAGCTTTTTTTGCGCTGATTTTTTGCTGCCGTGAATTTCCACAAAGAGTTCCTCGGCGGTGAGTGCCGAGCGAGAAAACCGCGCCCCAGCAAAGGCCATGATGGCGGGCACTTGCATTTCTTCATGTGAGAGCGCAGTGCGGACAGTAAACTCGGTGCGCTCATCTGCTAGAGAAACAATCTTGAGACCAGTTTTGTCTGGTTCAGAAGCAGAAAAGTGGAAGTGTTTGGGGAGTTGGGAGGAAGATTTTCCAGTAGGCATACTGGAATGTTACGGTAGCACAGATTGGAGGTTGTGGAAAGGCGAAAAGAGTTATCTGTTGCTACGTAATTTACGGAGGACTAGTATTTTTTTGATGAGTTCGTCGTTTTTCTGACTTACTTCTTTTAAAGTACTCGTTCGATTATTGAATGCTTTTGTGGTACTGAGTTGAGATACAGAAAGCCAAAGATCTTTTGGTGGAGAGTCATAGTAGTATGCAAAATTTCCATTGGAATCTAGGAATTTTCTGGTCTGATGTGTGAACGAGAAAATGAGTTTCCAAATGAGCTTGTCAGGAATACCAAGTGAAGTTTGTAGCCACTGAAAAATGGAACGGGCAAGTTCATACTGTCGACTGTAGTACCTATACATTTTTTGCTCTTTTTCCGATAAGTTCTCTAATGAACCATCTCCTTGTGAAAGGCGATACATGAATCGACCTAGGAAAAGGCTATTTTCATCTCCTGGTTGCAGATTCGCATAGTGAGCAAAATCATTCTTTATTTTTCGAGCATCAAGCGGCTCAGTAACACTGGAAAGTGTTCTTTGTTGGCGAATATCATACATTTTTGTGTAAGCATCGATAAGCCAAAAGATGAGTACTGCTACAGGATTATCATATGTTTCAATAGTGGGCTGCGTTTTTTCTTGCAAATGAGCGTCTGGCGTTTCTTCATTTTTCATAAGCATTCTCAGAATTGAGTTTGTGTATGATACGCGCAATTCCCTTACTCTGTTAGCATATTCTTCAGATGTTTCCCATGTATTTTTTGGTGGTTCAATAAATTCTGGAACTAATGGATCTTGATTTCCAAATTGTAAAATATTGGGTAAGTCATAATCTTCAAATAAACTTACCGGGATATCTGCTAAGCGAGAGATGACGTGAGTGAGTACAGCATGCATATGCGGGTCATGTGTAATGAGCCGTCCAATGTCATGAAGGTTAAGCCATGCTCGGCCTAAAAGTGGATTCATTTCTTGCACATGTTCGTGCCAAGTATTCTGTTGGTCTTCAGCGATTTCTTGCGAGATGAATTTTTGTAGATTTCGTACTGAGGTTTCCATTGCCCATGAGGCAACAGCGGTATGGGTTAAGAGTCCAGCTGGACCAAACCATCGGTTGACGTCTTCTTTGATTCGTTCCAATTTTTCAATATGCTCGATGTCTTCATCTGTTTTGGCTTGTTTTCGTAAATATTCTAGATGACTTGCCGAGAGTTCTGCACGAGAAAACTGGTAGAGAGGTGGCTGACTGGTCCAGACACTTGTCGAGTCGAGTCCGGTACTGTTGTTTTCTTCACGATTCAGGCTTTTGAGACCTGAGTTTTTTTCTGCTTCAATGATTGCTGGATAGAGTTCGAAAGCAGGAGCTGTCAGAGCATACAGTGTGAAAACTGCCTGTTCCCATCGACGAAAATAGAGCGTTCCGTGGGTGGTATTCACGTTTCGTGCTACTTGATTACCGATGTCATGTAGAAGCTGGTATGCGTATCGCCCAACATGATTAAGTCGAGCAAGTATTTGTGTATCAGAGAGAATTTCTTGTGCATCTTCATCAGAAAGTAGGTTGTCTTGCTTGATTATTTCAGCGATCCGCTTTTGGAAAAGAGTTACATCCTCAAAAAAATTTGGCACTGTAACTTCGGCAGCAGGAATAGGCTCACGAAATTGTTCTCTCAGTCTTCGCATAATGTGTACCGTGCCGAGGATGGGAATCGAACCCATACTCCGGTGAAGGAACGAGATTTTAAGTCTCGCGCGTCTACCAATTCCGCCACCCCGGCTATATCGGGTATTATACCCTGGCTAAACGACTACGCAAATGAGAGAAAATATGTTTACTCGCGTGCGGGTTTTGTTTCGATTACTTGAGTACGAGTTTCCTTTACCACTGAGTTATCTGGTACAGCAGAAAAAACAACTGTTGCTGGGTAGATAATGCTCGATGCACCAATGCATACCCCTGGTAACAGTGAACTATTTACGCCAACTTCCGTATTCGCAGCAACCAGTGCGCCAAGTTTAGATTTCGGTGTCTCTGTTTTGCCGTGTATCCATTTCATGGGTACTGGTTGGTGGTCAAAACGGTAGTTTGCGGTATGTGCGTTGAACCCAAAGTGGACAGCTTTTTCCAGTACAGAGTCCCCAACGTAGGCGCAGTGCAGATCACAACTGGGCCCAATGTAACTGCGCACAATTTCGCTGCCAAACCCAATGACGCTGTCTGCCTCAATGATCGATTGCCGGACTAACGCGTTATTACCCACAATGACGTTCTCTCCAATGTAACAGGGTCCTTGAATGATCGCTCCGTCGAGCACCCGAGCGCCGGCTGCAATCTTGACGGTGCCATTCATTTGAGCGGTTTTAGCAATCTGTGCTTCTGGAGAAATGTCTCGTTCGAGAGACTCCAAGAAAAACTCTACCATATCAAGAGCGTGGTACCCGAATTTCAGTTTTTGCCAGGGACCATCATAGCGATATACGGCCACGTCGGAAGTTTGCATCAGTTCATGCAGAGCTTGTTCGTAGACATCATCTGCGTCGTCGGTGGCGTTGGCTTGCGCTTGGGCCACTAAGGAAACAAACTCATTTGCGTCGGCAAAGTAGTGAAAAACTAAGTTGGAGAGGTGGCTAGGCATATTGTCCGCACCTGGCTTTTCGAGAATATCAATAGCTCTTTCTTTGTCATCGAGCACGAAGTATCCCAGTGGTTGGTACTCCTCGGTGTAGCGACCAGTGAGCACCGTTTTTTTACCGTTGGCAAAACGTAAGAGCTCGCTGAGGATATCTTTTTGAACCATATCGCCAGCGTTCATAACCACAATATGTCCTGCCGGTAAAAGGGGCTGCAAGGTGAGCAGGGCATCTCCCATGCCACCGGGGTTTTCTTGTAGCTGTGTAGTAATGTTGAGATCGGGAAAAAGAGCGTTCGCGTTTTGGACCCATTCTTGGTTGTATGGGTTAACGGCCACGATAACTTTGGTAATGCCCGCTGTTTGAACGAGTTCAAGCGTTCGCTCTAGCAGTGAGCGACCTAGAAACGGGAACAGGGTTTTGTCAGTAATAAACGGAACAAATCGCTTGCCAATGCCGCCAGCTAAAATGACCGCAGTTACTTCATGTGATTGCATGGGTTACTCCTCACTTTCACTCAGTACTCCGGGTGGAGTGAATTCCACGTCACTTTCGTCAACACGGCGGACGGGTTTTTCTTTCTGTACTTCCTCGAGTATGTGGGCAATCATGCCGCCGGTGCGAGCGAGCGCAAAGAGCGCGTTTCCGGCCTCTGGGGGAAAGCCGAGGTCTAAGAGGAGAGTGGCAATTCCGCCGTCAATATTAATGACTAAGTGTTTGCCTAATCGATCATGGACTGTTTTTTGTAGCAAGAACATCAAGTCTTGGTACTCAGTAGAGATGCCGGCTTCCCGGGCAATCGCAAAGAGTTGATCGGTGCGTGGGTCGGTGTGTTTGTAATGCGGGTGACCCAGTCCTAAAATGCGCTTCTTTTGACTAAAGTGACTTTCCTCGAGTGACTCTACGCCATGTTCTTGTATTTGCACCAGCGTTTTGGCGGCATCTTCAATAGCTAAGCCATGATATGGGCCTAAGGCAAGAATACCCGTGGCCATTGAGTGGACGAGGTTATTGCCTGTGGAGGCAACCACGCGGGGCACAAATCCAGATGCCGGGCTAATTCCATGATCCATACTGGCAACCAATATGGAGTTAAACACGCGTTCCTCGGCTTTATTTGGGAGGCGAGAGGTAATCATGTAATACACAGCCGCGGCAAATGACTGCTGTTGGACCAGATCACTTTGTGGCAGATCGCGAACGTAGTGGATGCCATCGTGTTTACCACTTACTTGGGTGCGGAAGGTGAGATCTGGCATAGTTACTCCTGAGTAGTTTCCTTGGGTGTTCGTGTAGGGTGAATTCCCATTTCAGTCAATATCTGTACTATAGCAGACGGATTATCCGCTATTTGGGCGCCGGCTTTTTTGAGTTGCTCGATCTTATTTTCGCGGGTGCCCACATGTTTATCAACGATGGCTCCAGCGTGCCCAAAACTCATGCCTTGCGGGAGTGTTTCGGCAAATCGACCACTAATAAACGCAATGTAGGGTTTGTGGTCTGGGATCGAGAGTAGCTTTTCGGCGAGTTGTTCTTCGTATAATCCCCCAATTTCGCCAATGATGATGACGGCTTGAGTATCATGGTCTGATTCCAGTTGCTCGACTACGTCCGAATAGGTAGTGCCAATAATTTGGTTGCCGCCGATACCGATTACAGTAGATTGTCCGTAACCGTGCGCGGTAAGCAGAAGAGCTACCTCGCTACTCATGCCGCCAGATTTTGAGACAATGGCAATTGATCCTGGCGAAAATTGTGAGTTGTCGTTCCCTCCAATTGAGCCGAGCTTCGCTTTTCCTGGAGAGATAATGCCAATAGAAGAGGGCCCGACAACACGAATATTTTTTTCCTGTGCTGCGGTGAGAATCTCGACTGTATCACGCACCGGTACCTCTTCCCCAATAATATGAATCAGCGGAATATCTGCGGCGATAGCTTCGAGAGCAGCGGCGCGTACAAATCGTGGGGGTGCATAAATAGAAGTAGCGTTTATTTCCGGATGGGCTGCTACGGCCTCGGCGACTGAGTTGTAGACCGGTATACCTTCTACTTCTTGTCCACCTTTTCCAGGAGTAACGCCAGCCACTACCGTGGTGTTATAGTTTTGCGCCCACTGGAGCGAACGCATGCCTTCTTTTCCGGTAATGCCTTGGATAAGGAGTCTGGTCGAGCTATCAATGAGGATGGACATGGCTAGTTTTCTCCCTCTCCTGATTTTCGGTATGCCTGCACGGCGGTATCGAGGATGCCAACCGTGTCGGTGATGGGGAACGAAGAGTCAAAGAGTTGGATATTGAGTTGGAGCTTCGCGGCACGCTCTCGGCATGCCGTGAAGGCTTCTTCTTGGCGCGGACCGCCCCGACGAATAATGATGGGGAAGCCAGGTTGAATCAGGTGCTGTTCGGCAGCTTCTTCTACGGCGTCCATGACACCCATTAGGGTTTCGTAAATATCGGTGAAGTTGGCGTGTCCGCCGATCACCCAGAGCCCTTGTAGTACGTTTTGCGAGAGGACTATTCGGCTGAGCGCTGCTACTTTTTCTCGTTGCGGATTTCCGGAGTACTCAGTGTAATTGGCCGGACGTAAATCCGTAGAAAGCAGAGCATCCATGGCGAGCAGCGAAGCCCCACCGCCAGACGCTAAAATACCAATAGTACCGGGAAATTCAAAATACGCCGCACCAGCAATGCCGCGGTGGTCCATGGCGTTCACTTCTTTGGCTTGTCTTTCTCGTTCACTTGGTTGACGGGCAAAGAGTGTTCGGGGTGGATATTTTTCCCATTCCGGATGGCGGAACTGGGCTGTGTCGTCGAGCTCGATCTTGGCATCGAGGGCCATGGGCTCATTCTCTACGAAAACAAGGGGATTAATTTCTAAGAGCGTCATGTCTTGCTCAAAGAAGAGTTGCAGAAGTGAGCGGAGCCATTCGGCCGATATATTTGGATGAAGCACCGGTAAGTCTGATTCAGCGAAGCGCTCGAGCGGATACGATTGGAGATCGGCGCTGCTGGCTCGATCCTCGATTCCACTGCCGCCACTTGATGAGAACAGCAGTACCGGCAAACGAGTTGCGGTGTCGTAGCGAATTGCCAAGTAGACTTCCTCAGAGTATGCAATACGTTCTTCCACCAAAATGTTCGTCTTTTCTAGAGAAAGCGGGATCTGCACAAGAGCTTGAGCGATAGTGTCTTTCGTGGTGGAAAATTCACTTTCAGTAGTAATGAGGTGAATGAGATTTTGTTGCTTGCGATTTCCAAATAACACTTGCCCTTTGAGAACTGCCGCCTCAGTAAAGGAAATTTCCGGAAGTGGTGCGCACTGCAGCTGGTTCGGAATGCGAACGCCGCTGGTGCCGAGTAAGCTTTTTGCTTCGAACTCATATAATCGCATGAGGTGAGCATAGCATATTTTGTACTTTCAGAAAGAGGCGTGCTCAGGACGCAGAGAGTTTTCTGTTGAACTGATTGGAAAGCGGTATAATAGAGCAATGGCCCGTACTTCTGTTACCGAACCAGCAATCCTCGCTGTGCTTGAGAAGCACCATATTTTGAGTGGTCCAGAAATTGTTGATGCCCTGGCAGAGAATGATATGCCAGTGAATAAAACGAGCGTCTACCGAGCTCTCGAGCGATTGCTTACGAAGCAGCAGATTTGTAGATTATCGCTTGGTGATCAAACTGTGGTGTATGAGTTGCGTAATCACCACCATGACCATGCTGTCTGCCAGGTTTGCGGCAAAGTGTTTACTACTGAGTGTCATACCGTTCATGAGCCAAATATACCTGGTTTTCGTATCGATCATCACCATGCCACATTTTTTGGAACGTGCAGTGCCTGTCAAAAGTGATACAATTCATGTTATGAACAAGCAAAGTAGCCAAATCGTTCATCATCATCCTCGCGCGTAAGGTGGGGGAGTTTGGCTGCAAAAAAGCAAGAGAAACGAACCTGCCAAGCGCAGGTTTTTTTGTACTGTGAGACTGAAAAGACCAGAGGTACGGCGCGACGTGCGCCTCGTTCTGCTCGCGAGGACTCGCGTAAGGAAGCAGAAAGCCCTCTGATCTTTCCAGCTCAGCAGTCCATGGCTAGAATACAAGTAGTAAAAGGAAGGGAAAAATGAATACGCAGACTTTGAAGGGATTTCGTGATTTTTTGCCGGCTGAGAAGTTGCGGCGAAATTGGGTGCAGCAGAAGATCGTTGCCGCTTTCGAGTTGTCTGGCTTCTTGCCCCTCGAAACTCCAACACTCGAATATAAAGAAGTCATCATGGGTAAGTACGGTGAGGAAGCTGATAAGCTCGTGTACGAATTTGTGGACAATGGCGGGCGTGAGATAGCACTTCGCTATGATCAGACTGTACCGCTTTCGCGAGTGGTGGCCGAAAATCGATTTAATCTGGCCTTACCGTTTCGCCGGTATCAGATTCAGAATGTCTTTCGAGCAGATAAGCCGCAGAAGGGTCGATACCGCGAGTTTACGCAGTGTGACATCGATATTGTCGGCAGTGCCAGTGCAGTAGCAGACGCTGAGATTTTGGCGACAACCTACCAAGCATTTGTGTATCTTGGTTTTACAGAAATTGAACTGCGCGTGAATGATCGGCAAGTACTTCTGAGTACATTGTCTCCTTTTGCCACGAAAGAAGTGAGCGTTTTGCAGATTATTCAGTCTGTCGATAAGCTCGACAAAATGACTCCAGCAGATGTGGCGGTGGAGTTGGTAGAGAAAGGGCTTTCAAAAGAGAGTGCCAGCGCAGCACTCGAGGCGGTCAAGCAAGCAGAGAAAAGTGAAAATCTCGCTGAAATTTTTTCGATTGCGGAGTCACTGGGAGTGCCAGCCAAGGCGCTCGTCTTTTCGCCAGCTATTGCTCGCGGCCTTGATTACTACACCGGTATGATTTTTGAAATTGTCGCTCCCTCTTTCTCGAGTGGTTCACTGGGAGGCGGTGGTCGCTATGACAACCTGCTGAATGATTTGGGTGGCGTTGATTTACCCGCGGTAGGCGTCGGACTTGGCTTTGATCGCATTGTTGAGGCGGTTGATTCTCTCGGTTTGATCACGGAAGAAGACCTTACTGGGGCAGATGTCCTGGTAACCGTATTTGGAGATGAGCAGCTCGGTATTTCGGCTCAGGTTACACAGCAGTTTCGGCAGGTAGGGGTGGCCACTGAACTCTTTAATGGCACCGATAAGCTCGGAAAACAGTTTAAGTACGCCAATAAATTGAGTATTCCTTGGGTGGTTGTGATTGGGCCAGATGAAGCTGCCCAAAAAGTTGTCCAGCTGAAGAATATGGCAAGTGGTGAACAAACCACCGTATCTGTTGCTCAAGCGATAGCGAGTGTTCAGAAGTAGTATGCTACATCGTTTTTGTAAACCTACACGTGATCGCATTTTGGTAACTGGCGGAAGTGGGTTTATTGGGCAACACCTTTTGCACGCCCTGCTCGAGCGCGGCTGTCTTGCCGAAAATATTCGGGTTTTTGTGTGGGATCAAGAGTCTGAGGTTTCACTCCCGAGTGAGTCATTTGAAAAAATAAGCGGCAACATTGAGAGGTACTCAGATGTTTTCCAGGCTATGAAAAGCGTGAAAATAGTGTTTCATTTAGCTGCCCGCACCGATTTTGCTGGTGAAAACCTCGATGCGTACTTCGATACGAATGTACTCGGTACGCAAAACATTCTGGAAGCTGGAGAAGTGCGGGGATTGCAGCGGTTGGTGTTTTATAGCTCGATGGCTGTTCATGGAATTCCGGCAGAGGTTGGCCCTATCTTGGGCTGGAATGAAGATCGAGCACCACAGCAGCCAGTGTTTACGAATCCGTATGGTCACTCAAAGTGGATTGCCGAACAGCGCATACAAAAAGCGCACCGTGATTATGGCCTAGAGTACGCGATTATTCGCCCCACAAGTGTGTATGGACCAGGTGACGTTCATGGACCTACCACGGCTCTCATTCACGCCATTGAGCAAGGGTACTATTTTCAAATTGGTTCCGGTCATAACCAGATGGAGTATGTGCATGTGCGGGATCTCGTGAATGGCACGCTGCGAGCAGCAGAGTCACGGGAGCCGACGGGAGTAGTAATGATGTCTGGTCCGCGTGCTGTAGAGTATCGTAGTGTGGTGGCGAACATCTACGAGAGTTTTGGTAGACAGATGCCGAGGTGGTGGATTCCGGGTTGGATTGGGCTGTTGGTGAGTTATCCCCTTGGTTTTGTAAAGGCGATAACTGGCTGGAGCGTGCCACTGTATCCACAGCGGGTAAGGACACTGCTGAGTACCTATGTATTCACTACCAAGCGAGCAAAGATGCTGTATGACTACTCGCCCAAGATCTCACTGGAAGAAGGACTACAGGAGACTGTCCAGTGGGTTTTATCGGAGTCGGTTGAGGTATAGTCCGCCAGGTGTCAGCATTTCTGGTACTCCAGCGACTGTGCCCACAGAAACCCACACTTCGGCCTGTTTACGATTCGCTCGTTGACGATCCTCTCCTGAAGGAATAATAAACGCGAAATTCGGAATAGCACTTTGCATTCTCGGGAGCCAAACAGAGGCCAGGAATTCATGTTCGCTTACTATTGTGGCAGCAGTGTCAATCCACCTTGCCTCTAGCGTTTGGCGAAGTTGCATACTCGCCTGTATGGCTGCTGCCAAGTCTTGAAAGGCAAAGAAAGTTCTTCTATAGGGAATGCTCCCAAAAGTTTGCTCAGTTTGTATTTTTATGCCAAATTCTTTAAACAGGTCTGGAGAGTTTTGCTCGAGGTGGGCTACCATCGCTTCGCCACCGAGATTTAAAACTCGACCAATTTTTTCTTGATCTTCTGAGTTTTTTGCATCTAACCAGCTATCCGCAGGATTCGGAGTGAAGCCTTCGGTAATATGCCAATGGGGGCACATTTGACTCTGCATTCCTTGCGAATACACGTTTGGAGGCAACTGTGGGTACGAGTCAGCGAACAAGAAACCAACATATCCATATGCGCGAAAGTGATTGCCTCGTTGAGCAAGTTCTTGGTAGAGTTTTTTTTGTAATGTTCGCCAGAAATCAGCGTGTTCAGAGAAAATGGCGGAGGAAGACGCTTCAGTCCAGTGAATTGCATAGGCTGTACGCTGGTCGTTAAACCACCATACATCCTGTTCTCCTAAGGTGTGTGGGCTTGTTGCGCGGAGGGCCAGTGTGCCAAAGCCGCCTTGAGAAAATATTGGTTTACCCTCTGCTTCGAGCGTGCGCTTGACACCGAGATGCTCAGCACCTCGCTCAGGGTCTGTAATGACACCTCGGCGCGGGATATTGGCGACTGGTATGCGAATGGATTCAGGTGCGGCAACAGCCATGCCGGTATTGTAGCAACTTTCTTTTTAAAGAGGAGAGAGGACTCAAGAGAGTTTCATTTTAGTCTGGTATAAGTCTAATATATTGATATAAAGAATATTTTTGCATTTGTTTTT
>CAYUUK010000023.1:0-7996 GCA_964447905.1 uncultured Pseudomonadales bacterium
AGCCAGATTTATCGGTAGTATCCCAGCCAGAAGTGTTGCTGTAGCCGCCGTGCGTAGAAGCATACTGGGTGGAGACGGGACTGCCGCCTCCATCAACCAAAACCCAGCCGCGGGTTTCGTTGACGGCTTCTTGCCAAGCGCCACCTTTGGGCGAGTTTTTGAACACTTGGCAGGCTTCGGTTGTACAGATCGAGCGTTGCCCGTTATTGGTATAGCGAATGGCATATGTGCGGGCCGCTACGGCTTGCGCCTTCAGGGCTTCTTTATTCCAGTAGGCAGGCATTTCGTAGATACCTTGCAGGTATTGGCCTTCAAACGACATGGAGCCGTAGCCTTCCACAGAAATTGAATCTATGGCACTATAGTCTTTTTTGAGTTGCGCATCTGGATAGTACGCCTTGAGAATATCTTCGGCGGACTGACCTTCTTTGGCCCGCGCCTGCGCGCCATACTGGCTCATGCCATTTCGGTGTGTGTAGGCGCCAAAGCTAAAGACCGCAAAGCTATTTCCTGGAGCTTGGGCTTTGTAGGCAATGGAGGCGTTGAAGTCGTCAGCGAGCGACACATCACCTACGCTGGTGGTAAATGTACCGCCAGAACGAGCGTTAATAATTGCTTGCTGCTGTGCCGAGAGTTCCGCAATTTTGTTTTCAAGTTGCTCTTGGTATGCCTTCGCGCCGGCGATTTCTTTTTCGAAAAACGCTTTTTGGTCATCAAGTTGTACCTGCAGAGCGGCGAGGCGAGTTTCCTGCGCTTGGGCTTCCTTTTTTGCCTGTTGAAGAGAGAGTATGTTTTCCCCGATGGAGTCAATTGTTTGCTGGTCCCGCTCTGCCAGGGTGAGGGTGTATTTGAGAGCTTGCCGATTATTCGAACTTTGCGCACTTAAAAGAACGACGAGTGGTGAGTGTGTGCGGCTAAAACGGTACTGTCGATCTACTCGAGCAGAAAATAATTCGTACTGATCACTCATTTCTTCCTCTTGCTGGGCAATGGCTTTTTCTTTTTCTTGCTGATCGGTTCGCAAAGCGGCCATCTGATTTTCTGCTGATTGAATATTACTGGCCAGTTTTCTGACTTCGGCCTCTAGTGGTTTGGTGGTATTTACTGATAACTCTAACAAGTGTTGGGTGTCGGCAATTTGTTTTTCGAGTTCGATAAGTTTTTGATCGTCACTCTGAGCGTACACCGGGAGGACACGAATTATATTGCCAGACCAGGCTAAAAATGCCACGGTTCCCACAAGAAAGAGGAGTGGAATGAGGAAAAAGGACCGGTGAAAGACAGTCCGGCGAAACATACTGTACTCATCATACCAAAAAGTTTGTTTTCTCTCCGGCGGAACTTGCGGTACAATAGCCAGTATGGAACCAAGTTCACGCCTATTGGCCCAGGCTGCCGCGGCTCCCGCGCAAGATGGAGCCGTCGACTTTTTACAATTTCAAGACGCCGTTTTTGGTGCAGACCGCCCAGGCGGATTTCCCGGTTTAGTTGACTTAGTCGTGGACCGTGTGCGGATTGCGCAGTTTTCCACTCCTGGAGGCATTATCTCTGCCTTACTGCCGTTTGTGCTGATGATCGCTGGACTGATTTTGTTTGTGATGCTTCTCTGGGGTGGTTTTGAGTTCATGATGGGAGCGGCAAACCCGAAATCTGCCGAAGCAGGAAGACAGCGAATAACAAACGCGCTTATTGGTTTTTTCATCCTGTTTTCCGTGTTTTGGATTGCGCAAATACTGCAGGTTGTTTTTGGTATCAACATTGGTATCCAGTAAGATTACAAAAAAGTACGTTACAATAACTCGTATGTCTTTAGACCCACAGAAATTACCAGAGCACGTGGCCATTATTATGGATGGGAATCGTCGTTGGGCACGTGAGCAGGGAAAACCGGCCGCTGAAGGCCATCGCTACGTGGTTGATAACGTCATTGAGCCCCTGGTAGATCACTGTATTGAGCTCGGTATTCCGTATCTCACTTTGTGGGCGTTTAGTACCGAAAACTGGGATCGCGACAAGGCCGAACTGCAGGCCATGATGAAGCTGTTTCGGTATGGCTTAGCCAAGAAGGTAGATCGCCTGCATGAGAAAGGCGTAAAGCTGCATGTGCTTGGTGAGCTGGATAAATTTCCAGAAGATATTGCTCAAGAAAGCCGTCGCATGATGGAGCTTACAGAAGAGAATAGCAGTATCACGGTTACGTTTGCCTTAAACTATGGTGGTCGTGATGAGATGATTCGCGCGGCCAACCGCTATCTCACCGCCAAAATGGAGCAGTTGGAAAATGCCGCTGAAGGTGAAGAAGTCGAGTTTGGCTTTTTTGAAGAAGATTTTGGTCAGTACCTCGATACGGCTGAGATGCCCGATCCAGATCTCATTATTCGTCCAGGTGGCCAACTCCGCTTATCTGGTTTTATGCCTTGGCAAGCCGTATATGCTGAACTGTACTTCACCGATGTACTCATGCCTGATTTTTCCACGGAACAATTTGATACTGCGTTAGAAGACTATCAGAATCGTCAGCGACGGTTTGGCCGATAAAGTCGGTAGATGCGTTTTCGCGTGAAAGAAAAGAAAAGCGTTAGATGTCAGAACCCCGGTTGCTGACGTTGCCTCACAACGCAACGGTTGAGGAACGCCAACAGATACTGCAGCAGATTTTTTCAGAAGAGGAGCTCTCAGAGCTCTTCTCTCATTCCCTTGATGAAAACTCTGTAGCCGCCAAAAATTGTGAAAATCTGGTTGGATCAGTGGAGATACCTGTTGGTCTGGCTGGGCCAGTGGAAATTGCCTACGGTAACGACGTGTGGCCAGCTTATTTTCCCATAGCGACTACTGAAGGTGCCTTGGTTGCTAGCGTGAATCGAGGCTGTAAAGCTTTGCGCGCCAGTGGTCCGGTTACGGTGCTGGTAGAAAAAGGGGGAATGACTCGATCTCCCGTTTTTGCTTGTCCTGATGGCAAGAGTGCTATTAAGTTTCGTGACTGGTTTGAGGACCACATTGATCACGTCCGCCAGATTGCGGAGAGTACGAGTTCTCATTTGCATTTGTTATCTCATCAGAGTTGGATTCGAGGTCGATACGTGTATGTTCGCTTTGCCTTTGATACGGAACAGGCTATGGGTATGAACATGGTCACAATCGCTTTGCAAGAGGCGTTAGCAGATGCCTTACGTCGTCATCCAGAAATCCAGCTGGTCTCGCTTTCGAGTAATGTGTGTACCGATAAAAAGGACTCGGTTATGAACTCTATACTCGGTCGGGGCTATTGGGTACAGGCTGAGGTGCGATTGACACAGCAGCATCTGGAGACTATTTTGAAAACTTCTGCCGCCTCTCTGTGTCAGGTACATATGCGGAAGAATTTAATCGGTTCTAATTTGGCAGGTTCATTTTCGCAAAATGCCCATGTGGCAAATATTCTTTCTGGATTGTATATTGCCACGGGGCAAGATCCGGCGCACGTTGTGGAAGGGAGCAAGGCTTTCTTGCTCGTTGAGGAAGATACCGAAGGTGGTATCTATGCGGCGCTTACGCTTCCCAATATTCAAGTGGGCGTGGTCGGTGGTGGTACAGGAATTACGCAACAGCGCCAAGCGAGGAGCCTCATTCGACGCGGAAACTCCCCCACCGCAGAAGAACTGGCTGCAGTGGTTGGGGTTGCCGCACTGGCGGGTGAGTTGAGTCTACTGGCGGCTCTCGCCGAACATCAGTTGTCTTATGCCCATCAAAAGTTGGGAAGAGGACATGCCTAAAGTTGACGATGTAACGGTACTTCCGGAAGTTGGTATTGTGGCCTATGCTACGCAGCTTCCGCTCGACTGTCTTTCAAGCAAAAGTATTGCGGCGGCCCAGAGTCAGTTAGTGATGCCAAAACTGGGAGTAGACCAGAAAACGGTACCTGCACGAGATGAAGATACCGCTACTTTAGCGGTGGCGGCAGCGGCCCGCGCTTTTGAGCGGAGTGAAGACGTCATGCTCAAATCAAAAATTGGCGCCCTGTGGATTGGAAGTGAAAGTCATCCCTACGCGGTAAAGCCAACAGGCACCATGGTGGCAGCAGCGCTTGGTCTCCCGAAACGACTAGCGATGGCTGACCTTCAGTTTGCTTGTAAAGCGGGAACACAGAGTGTGCAAAATGCCGTAGCGTATGTGCGATCTGGTTTTGTGGACGCTGCAGTGGCAATTGGTGCTGATACGGCTCAGTCGCGACCAGGAGACGTGTTGGAGTATACGGCGGCCGCTGGCGCGGCCGCGTACGCCATCGGCACTAAACACTTACTGTGCCGTTTTCTCGGAACAACTTCCTATGCCACTGACACCCCTGATTTTTGGCGTCGACCAGGTCGAGAATTTCCTGAACACGCTGGTAGATTTACCGGTGAACCGGCTTATTTTTATCATATCGAAAAATCAGTTACGCAACTGTTACGTGATCTCGATATGCAGATCAGTGACTTCGATCACTGTGTGTTTCATACCCCGAATGGAGTATTTCCAAGAGCTGTGGCTCATAGACTCGGAGTAAAAAATGAACAGATGGAGTGGAGTTTACCAGTTACCAAGATTGGGAATACCTACGCGGCGGCTACATTATTAGCCTTCGCCAATGTGTTGGACCACGCCCAATCAGGTGAAAAAATACTGGTGGCCTCCTATGGATCCGGCGCGGGAAGTGATGCTTTTGTGTGGGAAACAACTGAGTTATTACCAGATGCTCGACGAGGATGGACAGATCTCCTGGAAGAGCAAATTGCTCGGTTACGAGAAATTACCTATACCGAGTATCGGCATCGAGGAGGACAGTCATGAAAGTAGCTATTGCTGGGTCTTCCATCACGGATTTTGGCGAGCTGTGGGAGCAATCTCTGTTTGATCTTTTGGAAGAGGCTACGCTCCAAGCTGTAGCTGATGCTGAGTTAGCTTTGGAGGATATCGACGCTGTTTTTGTAGCCAATATGGGGGCGGCAGCTTTTGAGGGGCAAGCACATCTTGGTGCAGTGGTGAGTAGTTTTTTCCCCCATTTTCCTCGAGCCATGCGGATTGAAGGAGCATGTGCCTCGGGAGGTTTGGCTTTGTTGGCAGCAGAGCAAGCGATTGCCAGTGGACGGTACGAAACTGTACTGGTAGTAGGTGCAGAAAAGATGACCGATGTTTCTGCCGAAAAATCCACTGCCGTGCTGGCTGGTGCCGCGTCTTTACAAGAGGAGCGTGGCAGTACCTTTCCGGCTCTCTATGCCTTGTTAGCGCAACAGCATATGCTGGCGTATGGGACTACAAGAGAACAGCTTTCGGCTGTGAGTGAAAAAAATCACCGTCATGCCATGAATAATCCGCATGCGCAGTTTCAGAAAAAGGTAACCTCTGCAATGGTCACAAAAAGTGCCCTGATAGCCGAACCACTTCGTTTACTGGATTGTTCACCACTGAGTGATGGCGCCGCCGCCGTAGTCCTGACTACTCAGCACACTCCCCACACTCGTGCGTGGATAACGGGAGTTGGTCATGCCAGCGATGTGTTGACGCTCGCTCAGCGAGACAGTTTGACGAGTTTATCAGCCACGAAAAAAGCTGCGGAACAGGCCTATAGTATGACTGGTTACGGTGCGGCAGATTTTCCCGTTATGGAAGTCCATGACTGCTTTACGATTGCTGAGTTGATAGCTCTCGAAGATCTCGGTGTATACTCGCCGGGAAAGGCTGGGCCAGCCACCTCTGCCGACGAGACCACTTATGGTGGCCGAGTGGTAGTGAATCCCTCAGGCGGTCTAAAGGCGTGCGGACACCCCGTGGGAGCAACCGGTATAAAACAAATTGCGTATTTGGCTCAACGTATTTACGAGGGTCAGTATGAGAGAGCTTTGGCGCATAATGTCGGCGGCAGTGGTACAACAGCGGTGGTCCATATTTTGGAAGGGGAAAGAGGTCTATGAGCACAGTTCCTTCTTCCCCTCAGTATTGGCGAGACCGACGTCAGTGGTCCAGTTGGATTGGAAAGAAGGGAACCGTTCTTGGGTGCACGTTAATTCAAGTCGCGCCACCGGAGTTTGCGTACTTGGTGCCGTATCCGTATGTACTTGTTGATTTTGGCTCTGAAAAGAAACTCTGTATTGGTACCGGTCACTCTTCATTCCCGGTAGGGGAAATTGTAGAATGTGTATGGAGACGAATGGGAGAGCCGGAGAGTACTAGTATTATTCCTTATGGAATAAAGGTTCAGCCATATGTCCTGTCGGGAAAAGACACTCCTGAGGATTTCGCCCAAAAACAGCAATACGAATCAGAAGAAACAGAAAGTGAAAATGAAAGCAACCGCCGAAGCACCCGCTAACATAGCCTTTATCAAATACTGGGGCAATGCTGATGAAGCACTGCGTTTACCGCATCACAGTACACTCTCCATGAATCTCTCGGGTGCGAAGACCACCACCACAGTGGAGTTTTTAGCCGACTTGCCTGAAGACGAGGTCTTCCTTGGCGGAAACAAAGTTGATGGCGATGGCACCAAGCGTGTTTCCAAGGTCCTGGATCATGTTCGCAAAATTTCGGGAACAAAGTATCGAGCTCGGGTGACTTCACACAATTCTTTCCCAACCGCCGCTGGCATTGCGTCCTCAGCATCAGGGTTTGCGGCGCTCGCGGTGGCCGCTGCTTCCGCAGCGGGTTTGAGTTTAACAGAAAAAGAGCTTTCTACTGTGGCTCGGCTCGGTTCTGGTTCCGCCACCCGTTCGGTGCCTGATGGCTTTGTAGAATGGCATGCCGGCAACAGTCATGACACTTCCTTTGCCGAGAGTCTCTACGCGCCTGATTATTGGGATATTGTGGATATTGTGACGATTGTTGATGTTGGTCAAAAAAAGGTGAGTTCCACACTTGTTCATTCTCTAGCGGATACGAGTCTCTTATATCCCGCTCGCTTAGCAAGCATGAAAGAGAAGGTAGAAAACGTGAAGCGCGCTCTGGCGGAAAAAGATTTTCCTCGCTTTGGTGATCTCATAGAGGAGGAATCTCTCAACCTGCACGCCATTATGATGACTTCGCGGCCTTCGGTGCTGTATTGGTCACCTGCCACTGTGCGTGTGTTACAAGCCCTTCGTGAGTGGCGCCAAGAAGGTTTGCTCGCCTACGCAACGATGGATGCTGGCGCCAATGTCCACGTGATCGCCCGCGGCGACGATGCCGAGTTGGTCACTCAGCGCTTGCAACAACTCACTGGTGTGGAAAAAACGATTCTCTGCAGGTCTGCTGTTGGTGCACATTTGGTGAAGTAAGAATTAGGAGAGTTCGGCAGAAATAATCGTACCTTCTGCTTTTCCGCTCAACGCATCATAGAGTGCGCCAGGTTTTTCACCAGAGAGAATGACGGAATCGACCCCCGCTTTCGCCAATTCCAAACTTTCCGAGATTTTTGTCCACATACCGCCGGTGACGTCGAAACCTTTGACTTCGCCCATGGCGGCTTGGACTTCGGCGGCGTTTTCGGGAGTGATGCGTTCGAAAATACCGGCGTCAGGATTGGTGTTGTCACGGTAGACTCCTGGCGTGCGGGTGACGTGAATCAGTTTGTTGACGTGCCAGTTGTGCTTTTTGAACTCGAGCGCGAAGAAAGGCAAAATGGTGTCGGCGGACCAGATACAGCATCCTTGTTCTGTGTCGACGATGACGTCGCCAGAAATAACGGGCACGAGGTCATTCCTGAGATACTCTTTGAAGACGTCCACAAAATAGCTCTGGGCCTGGCCCTTTTTGGTGACCAGCGAGTTAGAAGCATAGAGCGACACCGCCGGCAAATCGAGCTTGAGGAGCTCTTGCACCACAATGCGATTCAGTTGGGCGGCGGAGTCTTGCGTAATGGCCATACCCAAACGGGACTGCGGACCAACGAACCCTTCCGCGGTGCGGTAACGAGTGGCGGGTACGTGGGCAAAGCTGCCAGAACCGTGGCCGATTACGAGATAGTCTGGTTTTTCTTGATATGCTTTCTGAATTTCTGCGAGGA
>CAYUUK010000024.1:0-6202 GCA_964447905.1 uncultured Pseudomonadales bacterium
TCGGAATCGTCGGTCTCCCCAATGTTGGGAAGTCAACCCTTTTTAACGCCTTGCTCGAAAAACAACAGGCTTTAGCCGCCAATTACCCGTTTGCTACCATTGAGCCAAACGTGGGTATCGTGCCAGTGCCCGACAAAAAGCTGCCACAGCTCGCTGAAATTGTGCATACCGAAAAAATTGTACCTGCCACTGTGGAGTTCGTGGATATTGCCGGACTTGTAGCTGGCGCGGCCGAAGGCGCTGGTCTAGGCAACAAGTTTTTAGCCAACATCCGCGAGACCTCATT
Organism: uncultured Pseudomonadales bacterium; assembly: GCA_964447905.1. Classification (GTDB taxonomy): domain Bacteria; phylum Patescibacteriota; class Microgenomatia; order UBA1400; family UBA1396; genus JAJOJK01. The sequence continues at coordinate 287 of CAYUUK010000024.1, forward strand.
TATCTTGCACGTCGTGCGCGCCTTTAGCGACAGCAACATTATTAAAGAGGGCAGTGTCGATCCCCAATCCGATTACCAAACTATTGCCACCGAACTTCAACTTGCCGATCTTTCTACACTGGAAAAACAACGCGAGCCCAAAGGCAACCAAGCCACCACCGAAAACATGGCCCGCTGGAACACCATCCAGGAATGGCGCAACACACTCGATGCTGGCAAAAATATTCGCTCCCTGGAACTCAACGAAGATCAGCAGGTTTTGGCCAAAGAGTTGGCGCTGCTTACCGCCAAAGCGGAAATGGTGGCCTTAAATGTTGCCGAAACGGACTTGGTAAACGCCGAAGCCATTATCGGCGAGTACAGCGACATCCTGGGCATTTCTCCTGACAACATCGTGGTCATCTCGGCCAGACTCGAAGAAGAGCTTGTGTCACTGAGTGCTGAAGAAAAATCTGAGCACCTCACTGAACTCGGCATCGAGCAGTCCGGACTCGAACGCCTCATCCAAAAAGCCTACGCTACACTCGGCATGCAAAGTTTCTACACCGCCGGCGAAAAAGAAGTTCGTGCCTGGACGATTTCGCAGGGCATGTCTGCACCGCAAGCAGCTGGCGTCATTCACACTGACTTCACCAAAAACTTTATTAAAGCCCGGGTGTGTTCTTTTACTGATTTTGTAGAAGTGGGTGGCTGGAAAGCCGCCGCCGAGCTAGGCAAGATTCGCCAAGAGGGTAAAGACTACATCATGAAACCTGATGATGTGGTGGAGTTTATGATTGGAAAATAGCGTATTTCGCCTGTTTTTTCTGATCATTGCAAAAATTCCGTTATATTTCTGTGTATTTTCCATGCATAATGGTGTTCAGACATGCAAATCGTGATACAATACGCACTGGTCTCGCTCAGGAGCGATCTCCTGACCCAAAGCGTGGCGAGACAAAAACAAGAAAGGAGCATATGACGCGTGCTTATGAATTTGCCGTCGTGCTGAACCCGGAGCTCTCGGATGCCGAGCTAGAACGTCTCCGTCGCAGCATTGAAACTCTCATCGAGAAGAATGAGGGGAAAGTTATCAACGAAGACATTTGGGGCCGAAAACCTACAGCCTACAAATTGCGAGGTCAAAAAGAAGGCTTTTTCGCTTTCTACGAAATTGAGATGACCGCGCAAAACGTTTTTGCGTTTGACCAGGCTGTCAAACTCACCGAAGGGGTTCTTCGACACCTCATCACAATCAAGGAAGAATAAAGAAAGGAATCTTTCATGGCGACCCGTTCCCTCAACAAGGTCCAACTCATCGGAAACATTGTTCGCGATCCAGAAGTGCGTTTTACGCCAAAAAACACTGCCGTAGCCAACTTTACTGTTGCTACCAACCGCTCCTGGAGCGATGCGAACGGGCAAACCCAAGAAGATGCTGAGTTCACACGCTGTGTGGCCTGGGGTAAATTAGCCGAGATCGTCGGTCAAATTCTCTCCAAAGGACGCAAAGTGTATGTGGAAGGACGTCTCCAAACCCGATCCTGGGAAACCAAAGAAGGCGAGAAGCGCTACACCACAGAAGTGGTAGCTGACCAAGTTATCGCCCTCGACGGCCCTGGTGACAGTGACGGAAGCACCAACTACAGTGGAGCACCATCTTCTGCAAAAAGTAATGCGAATGACAACAACAATGATCTCCAAGTCGACGACAATGTCGCCGATCTCGATGACCTCGCTGATGACATTCCGTTCTAATACGGTCTGCTAGAAAGATACAGAAAGAAAATATGCCAAAAATTAAAAATGTCCAAATTGAAGACATTCACTACAAGAACACCAAGCTCCTTCGTCAGTTTCTGACGCCAGCCGGGAGCATTCTCCCTCGTGAGAAATCTGGTTTAACCGCCAAACTGCAACGACGCCTTGCTCGTGAGATCAAGCGTGCCCGCCACTTGGCCTTGTTACCATTTGCCACACAAATGGTCTAAACCTCAAGAAAGTTGAGAGTATGCGGGGCGCCTTCCAGGCGCCCCGCGTTGTATCAAAACCCAAAACCTGGTATAGTTACACTTCTTATGAAACGCCCTAATCGCCTCTGGTTTTTTGCCCTCACACACGTCTTAGTTATCACCCTCGGTGTCATCATTGGCATTCGCTTGGCCAGTGGGCTAACATTTCGACAACTTATTGGTCTCTCTACCAACATTTCTTACTCTGAACTTGCTCGCATCACTAATACCGGTGTGCCAACTGATCAAACTGACGTTGATTTCTCCCTCTTCTGGGAAGTTTGGGCTCGCTTAGAGCGAGACTACCTTGACCCCGATAAAATGGACGCACAACAAATGGTCTACGGCGCTATTTCCGGCATGACCGCCGCCGTTGGCGACCCCTACACCGCTTTCCTTCCACCGGCCACAAAGCAACGCCTCAACGAAGACCTGCAGGGAGAGTTTAATGGAGTCGGTATTCAGCTTGGCTACATTGATAGCCAACTCGCCGTCATTGCCCCACTCAAGGGGCATCCCGCCGAAGCGGCAGGCGTGAAAGCTGGAGATTACATCCTGCGAATTCAAGATTTGGCGAAAGAAGTCGATACCGATACCATAAATATGACAGCCGAAGAAGCGGTGTCATTGATTCGTGGCAAAAAGAACACGACAGTGACACTCACACTGCTTACAGAAGGTGAAGATCCTCGTGAAGTAGAGTTAGTACGCGACACCATTGAAATCCCGTCTCTGGAAACATCACTCATTGAACGCGATGGTCGCACTTATGCTCATGTGGAGGTATCTCGTTTTGGAGACAAAACACTGCAAGAGTGGGAAGATGCGGTTGAAACAATTCAAGAAAACAATGTCGATGGTATCGTTCTCGACATGCGCGGAAACCCAGGTGGATACTTACAAGACGCGATTGAGATTTCGAGCGATTTCTTTAACGGCGGGATTGTTGTCTCCCAACAAGGCCGTAACTCTACGCAGTCTTACCGCACCACGCGCCGGGCCCGCTTAGCCGACATACCTGTGGAAGTGCTCGTCAATAAAGGAAGTGCTTCCGCTTCCGAAATTGTGGCTGGTGCTCTCAGAGACCGCCGCGAGGCCCAGCTATTTGGTGAGCAAACGTTTGGCAAAGGCACCGTTCAAGACGCGCAACAACTTCCTGGCGGAGCAGGCCTCAATATTACCATTGCCCGCTGGCTTCTGCCTTCAGGGAACTCCATTCAGGACACTGGTTTACCAGTGGATGTGGAAGTCACTGATGATCCAAACACCGAAACCGATGAAGTACTTGAACGCGCTCTGCAAAGTTTTTAGAATGGAGGTCCTATGAAATTTTCCAATGCCTGGACCAGCTTCCTCGCTGGAGTATTTGTCAGCATTCTCATTCTCTTTTCTGCCGTTGGTGGCGCGCTCGCCGATAGACTCTTCGTTATTCGACCATTCGATAGATTTTTCCCGAATCGCATGGACACCATTATTTCTCAACGGGCCGAACAACCACGGGTAAACGTGCCAAGCTCGGTCAGTGAGAGTGAAAATGTCATTATTCAAGTAACCGAAAACGCACAGCCTTCTGTAGTAACTGTAGCGATCAAGAAAAATGTGCCACAAGTACAAGGCTTGAGCTTTGGACCATTTGGGCTCTTTGGCCTGCAGCAACCAACCGGCGAAACTGAGTTTGTACAGCAAGATATTGGTACCGGCTTTATAGTAGACCGAGACAGAGGCTTTGTAGTGACAAATCGCCACGTAGTCAGCGATGTAGAAGCCGAGTACGCACTCATCGACAACGAAGGAAATGAGTACGCCGTACAACGCATCTATCGTGATCCGGTGAACGATTTAGCCATACTCGAAACCACAGCGAATTTGCCAGCACTGCCACTCGCCGACAGTGAAGACATTCGCATTGGACAAACAGTGATTGCCATCGGTACTGCTTTGGGCGAGTTTCGGCAAACCGTGACTACCGGCATCGTATCCGGCCTGGGCCGCGGGATTGAAGCCTCTACCGGTTTTTCAACTGAGCGTATAGATAATCTGATTCAAACCGATGCCGCCATCAATCCGGGTAATTCTGGTGGGCCACTTCTCAACTCGCGTGGAGAGGTGATTGGAGTAAATGTTGCTATGGCCCAAGCCGAGAACATTGGTTTTGCAATTCCGATTAACGTGGTGAAAGACTCCCTGACAAACTTTGAATCAACCGGTGAGTTTAACCGAGCGATGCTTGGCGTGCGCTACAAAATGATTCCGCGCGAAACAGCGTTGCTCAATGACGTTCCACAAGGCGCCTACATTACAGATGTTATGAATGGAACCACCGCCTCAACACTCGGACTCCAGGCAGGTGATATTCTTATTGCGGTCGATGGACAACGGCTCAGCGAAACCGAATCTGGACTCGCAGGAATTATTAACCAAAAACGTATTGGTGACTCCATTTCGTTACAAGTCTGGCGCGCAGGTGAAGAGCTGACATTGCAGGGCACAATTACAACCCAAGAGTAGGTTTTCCTCGCTTCCTCGCTGTCTTGCAACTCGGTTAGAAAGCTGGTTGCGTAACCGCTCGTGCTTCCCACCAATGAGAATCGTTTGGTTCATCGGACGTGCCCTCCCAATCACACAACGTGTAGGCCATCTGCAAGCAGTGGAGTTGCCGTCGAATTGACCACATGGCAATACTTTTTTTCAACTCGGATGGTACCGACTCAACTTGTGAAAGATCTTCCCAGCGGTAGAGACTGGCGTAGAGTGGCCAGGTGGAGCGTTGGGCTCGCCGGCGCTGGCGCCGGCGAGCCTCACTCAACCGAGTTCGAAACGCATCAAGCTCATCTTGATCCAACCGCTGCAAAGGCTGGCCAATGACTCGCACGTGCTGAGCGAAGCGATCAATAAGCGGTCCAGTCAATTTACTCCGATACTGCTGGCGCGCATACTCACTGCACTGACACTGCTTTTCTCCATACCACCCGCATGGACAGGGGTTCGCGGTAGCAATACCCATAGCGGGAAAATCTCGCTCGCTCGGCACATCTAACCACTCCTGCACTTGCTCGCGCTGTATTTTGGACCACAGCGGCAACTCATCAAAAACACACACTCGCTGCTGAGACATCTGCAACCAACTCGCCACCTTTTGTGCCGACAGAGTATGGGAGAGTAATACCACAGCGTCGGTGTGCGGAGCCCCAGCATCAAACTGAAGATATCGATCGCGCTGCTGAGCGGCTGCATTGAGTGGTTGCAAAGCCTGAGCCTGCTGAAAAACCCGTGTTTTACCTTGACCTGGAGAACCAAATAACAAAGCACTGTGTCCACCCACCAGCACCCGCTGTAAAGTAGAGAATACTTGCGGATGCACGAGCAGCGACTCGACATTTTTCTCTCGGAAAGCACTCACCCTTTCTGGAGGAAGTTGCCGGAGTGGCTTCTGCCAAAACTGTGAAAAAAGCAGTTCTTGCACCGTATTGAACGAGTAAGCATCTCGATGTGGTCGCCATGCGAAAGGCTGCTGCAGTACATCTTGAGGAAACACATACTGCACAGAATCTCCATACTTCTCAAAAGCGGCACTCAGAATATTCAAGCTGCCGCGAGGAGAGTAGCCTTTTCCATCGAGAGAAAGGGCGCCAACCGCAAAAATGGGTTTCTGGAGTGTGGCTACTGAGTGGCCTACATCAGTCGAGGCAACCAATGCCAGCCAGATTGCCAAATCTAACCACGCCCCACGCTTTTTCGTTTCACCCGGGTGTAAATGGACAACGTATCGACCTCTCGGCAGAGAAATACCAGCGGTGCGAAGTACCGCTAATATACGCTCACGACTCTCGCGAATTTCTGCCGATGGCAGTCCTGTAATAACTAACTGCGGAAAAGCCCGCCGGTACACCGCAACCTGCACCTCTACAAACTGCACTTGGCCTTG
>CAYUUK010000025.1:0-5717 GCA_964447905.1 uncultured Pseudomonadales bacterium
CACCAGGGTATCGAGGATTTTCGTCGTAGGAATCTTGAACGGTTGTATGACCGTGTTTCTCTCCCCAATAACGAGCAGCCCGCAGCTGCTTCTTTTTTATATGGACTCATTCATTTGCTGCGTCACGCCGCCCCACAGCGTGAGTATATTGAAAAGCTCGCCAACGGCACCGATTCTAGGGTTCCGTTTGTTGATTATTTTAAAGCTGGTTTACGGCAAGTTGGGCTTGACTCCACTCTGTTCGAGTTTGCTGCAAAGGAAGTCGATGGTTTAGGCCCTGTTTTAGAGATAACTTTACCGAAGACATATATTGAGTTTCATGACAGTCGGATGAAGAATTACCAAGGGGTTCCGATAGTGTATCGATATGAGGATGAGCTCCTTCGTTAGTACGCGACTTGATCACATCGCTTTCTCTGGAAAGAGTCATTAGCGCAAGTAGTGCGGGTATGTGGCTTGTGAAAAAGAAATGTTGAGTGAATTTTGAGAACCTTCAGTTGCTCGGGTGATATTCGTATAGAACCCCTGAACACAACCACTCATTTTGGTAGATTCTAGGAGTGAGATGCCAAAGTATTGACCTCCTAAAATAATTTTTTCAGGTTGTATTTGGAGAAGTGCAATAGATACTTTTTGCCAGTTACCATCAGTTGGTTCAGGATCTCCATTTTGCGTTTCATAGGTGAGAATTCTTCCCTGATGTCCAAGTTCCCGAAGAAGGGCAATGGTGTTAGTAAGCAGTGAAACACTTTCGCCAAGAAGGATTGGATAGTGTGAGAACAGATTGAGTAAAAATTTAAGGCGCAAAAGGTATTCGTTTTCTGTATTTTGACCGATGTTTTCTAGTTCCCCAACTCCTGCATGTTGGTAGGGACTGACCAGTTGTTTTTTTTGCAGAGAAAGCTGAATAGCCTCTAATATTTGATCTTTTTTTCCAAACTATGCACCAAGTATTGATGAAAAAATGGGTGGATGAGTATTGGTAAAACACCACGACGAAGAGTCTGCTGCGTACTCTCGAGGACTTTTGTATCACTTAATACGGTATATACAGATATCGATTCTGGTTGTGGCATGCGTTCCTATCGAACCCAAATGTTGGGGAAGACCAAAGGTGTAGTCTGTACATGCGTAGGCGTTTTTATTTTTTTCTTTTCGTCTTGCAGTGCGGCACGGAAGCTCGGTACACACCCTCTGGGCTCATCAGATACCTCTGGTAAAAAGACCGACAGTTGGCCCATGACCAGAATACGCTCGGCTTGGAGTGAGAAGAGCGTCTGAGCGAGTCGTTCCCAGTCTCCGTCGAGTGGGGCAGGACTGGTGGTTTTGCTGAGTGAAACAATCTGCGGGCCAGAGTGACCCAATGCCCGTAACAGAGCAAGACTCGATTGCACAAATGGCACTTCTTCTATAAGAAGAAGTGGGCGATCGGTATGATTTTTGAGGAAGCGTTGGAGGCGAAAGTAGTATCCGGCTTCGGAAATTGAGAAAACGGAGCTGTTTTGTGTGGGTGAAGGGTACCGAAGCCCTGAGTCAGAGAGTGCCTGTGCAACTTTTTCAAAAACAGTGGTTCTTATTTGCTCGCCGGAATTTTGCGGTGTGGACTGCTGATAAAACGGATGCACCAGCGCCGGGAGAGTATGATGAGCAATGTCCGCTCTGGTTGCCTGGTACTCAGGAGTGTGCTCAGCAAGGTCATAAATGAGGATTTCTTTTTCTGTGACCATAGGGGGAAATTATACTCTACGGGAGAAACAATATGTTGTTCTTCAAAAGCAATAGCACGTTTTTATGCAACATTGTTGCAAATAAAGTTTTGGTGTAGTATTATATTGCAACTAAGTTGCATATGGGAGAAAAATGCCTACACTGTTTACGTCAGAAACAATAAAAGATTCAGCACACGTCCAAGATACCGGCCGGTTGGCTGAAATGGAGAGTCATGAGCTCCTTCGTGTTGAAGATGGTTCTGGACAGATTGCTTCATTTGACCAAGTCCGGGCGGTTGGACGGTGGTTTTTGGAACAGAAATACAGCAGCGTGCTTCCTTCTTCTCAAACCCTCCCAGATGGACTGTTTTCTCGACATGAGAAAACTGGAAATACTGTATTTATGGGCAAACTCGCTTTGGGTCCAGATGCGGAAAGCCAGTTTCCTGTAACAGTAGAAAGTGTCCGCACTCCCAGTGGAAGAGATTTACGTGTTCACATTGTGCCTATTCACTTTGGAGCTCTTGAGGTGGCTCAGTTCGGACACCACAGTGATACTCTTTTGGCACTGGCCGCAGCAGCAGCGGTAGCGCCACAATTTGTGCTGGCTTTGCAAGGTGGTCTTGAAACGACGCAGTGTGCCACAAAGAAATCGGTGGTCACGAGTATTACTCCAGATCATGGAACACCTTTAGCGGTCACATTTGATGCTTTTGAGAATACTTCCCGCACGCTTTCGAGTGCGATTGGAGTCACTGGAAATCGTAATGTGAGTATTCAGCAAGCAGCGCATTTGCACGGGCAGAGTAGTGTCAGTGCTCAGCAGGTTTCGCAATCCGCTGCGGTATCGAAAATTGCGGCTGGAGTGCCAATTCGTACTGTTTTGCGGAGTGAACTCCCTCGTCATGCGTTGTTTCTTCCCACCGAGCATGACGTTCTCAGTGGAGAACAGCGAATCGTGCCCCTCTCAGAATCTTTGATGCGAGCAGGGATCCCACTCGAAGAGTTATCGTTTTTAGCTGCTGCCCTTGGTTTTACTTCACAGGTGGTGGGTGATTCTACGCGTGAACAAACAGTAGAGCGAATTCTGACTCCTAAATTTGCCACTATCCCATTGCGCGAACTGGTTACCCGATGAGAAAAGAAACTGGGTTACCCGTAGAGGGTATTACAGAGCGTGAGACTGGTTCTAGCACAGAAATCGAAACCGATTCTGCTGATACGTCTTACAACGATGCAACCCGTGAGGTTCCTCCCAGCGAGGAATTTGATCTTTTTTCTTTTTTTTCAACTGCGGGCTTGCAAGACGACGAACAGAAAAATTCTGAATCATTAGAGGGAATCGATCCATTGTTGGTGCAGTTGCAAGAAGATGCAGCGGAGTCCGTGCAGTCATTTTCTTCTCGTGTAAATGCCACGACTTTTGCGGCGGGTTTACAGTTAACTTCTGGTGTGTTTTCTGCTCTGGGTTCAATTATTGGCTCTTGTGGTGTGTTTTGTGCGCATGGATTGGGAGCGTTTTCTCCCGCTGGTGGTGCTAGTTTTTCTGGAGGAACTTCTTTTGGTGGTTGGGGTGCTCCCGGTGTTTCTGTGGATTCTGCAGGAAACATGAAGGTAGAAGGGAGCGTGGACTCGATTGCGCGCGCTACTGGGTTTTCGCCCGAAGGATTGGCCTATGGAAACTATACAGCTGAAGATATTCTTGCCGCTTTTTTCCAGAATTTTGGTTTTGGAATATCCTGTGCATTTGGCTTGAACATATTCTCGAGTGTTCTAGATATGGTTCTTCCGTCTGGAGAGCAAAAGGCAGCCTAATGTTTTTTTCTACTCGGTGATAACGCAACTCAGGAATTGAGTATCTGTTCATCGCGAAGAATCATGAGAATCCTGCCAAGAATATTGAGGCCCTCACCCGAAAAAGAATCGATGCCCCAGAAAGTATCTCCCCAGGTAGTTCCTTCAATGAGAGGAGAATTTTGCGTAGCTAAGAGAGCTGTACGGAATGGTTCTTGTAAAAATTTTTGCGTTAACACTGAAATCATTATTAATACTCTCTGCTCATGAGAGAGCGGGATTTTGGGAGTAAGTAGGTGGGCAATTCTTTTTACATCACCAGGACTTGCTTCAGGATTCGTACACATTTCTTGAAATGTTTGAGACAGATAGGGAGTAAAATTTTCTCTCCAATCAATATCTCTTTCTCCTAGCAAGAGCTCTCCAATTGTTTGGTGTGCAAATTCAGTGTTTTTAGCGTATTGGTATGCGTGTTCGGTTGTTGGAAAAGAAAGATTATTGAGCGTCACTTTTGCCGGCGAAAAGTTGGAAAAAAGTGAATCTCTAAACACTGTAATCGAATGAGGATTTTGTGACGCAGCTCGTAGGAGTCTGCTTGTAGGAAACTGCGCGAGATGCGCTCGTGTTTTCCAGTATATTTTTTTATGCAAGTCAGCATCTTTACGGGCACGTAATTCAAAGTGTTTTGCTAAAGATTCTCGACCCATTTCGTTAATTGCATTGCTTCCTTTTCGATAGGCACCTTGTGCATGATTTTGTCGAAGCACCGCGAGAACTCCAGAGCTGTAACGTAACATCTCAAGTTCAGGTAGGTCTCTTTTTTCTTGAGACCTGAGTTTCATCCTATGGAGATCAGCTTCAATGGCGTGAGCCGAGACAGAAGAGATGTTTTGTCCGAGCAGCGCTGATTTTAGCGCATGCAAAGTATTCCCGGTTGCGGTGTTATCGTCAAGTATTATGACCGAAGCATTTGTTGGAAGTGTTGAAAATTGCTGAGCAAGTTTGGTCTCAATATGTTTGGGATCAGTGCCTGAGTGAAATGAAGCAGCAGGGGCAAAATTGAGAGACACAGTTTTTTGCTTCTTTTGAAAAAAATACTGTAATACCAAGGCTGCTTCGGTGCCACCGCATGGGACACCAATGATATGTGTTGCAGTTGGTTGGTCGTTTGCTAACAGTGCTGCCGAAGCTGCGATGCGTAAAGGATGAACTGTCTCGGCCAATTTATAATTTTCTCTTGGAAGCTGCGAAAACAGGTTCTGATGAATGGTGAGCGCTTCAACAAAACGGTCTGCGAGTTGTTGCGCTTCTTTGAGATTTCCATGTTCAAATAAGAAAAAATCGTAGAAAATTTGAATAGATTTTGACAGTAAATTTTTAAATACGTCTTGAATCTCAGGTGTGAATCCGTATTCTTCCAGCTGGTGATGGTTTTTTTGTATCACCATAAGGGCATTGAAAAATTGAAGTATGGAGGATTTCAGGTAATCGAGATATACATATCTTTCTTCAGGGGAGGTGAGCTGCATTTCCGTTACGTTTTGCAACGTCTGTATCACTGTGTTGATAATATCTGTGTTATCAAGGAAAGGATCAAGTGCTTCAAAGAAAATTGGTCCACGGGTAATGGTTCGAGTGCCACGTTTTTCTAGTATGTTGAGTGTGTTGAAAATTTCCTCATGTTCCAATCGTTGTGATGCTGAGAGTACTAAACCACCGGTAGCTGAGTAGTTGTATTGTGTGAGTCGATTGGTATTGATTGCATGATCGCGCGCGAGGATTTCGGCACGAAAAAAATTTTCGTGAATTTGAGCCCGCACACTCGGGGCATACTCTGTTTCAAAGTAGTGTGACACAGTATGATTATATGCGAAAATGATCTGTAATGTTCTGAATTGTAATATGCACAGAGAGAATCATGCGAAATTGCAACTTTGCTAGTGTATTCGCAGAGAGTCTATCCAGTTTTTGAAATCCTCTTGCTGATCTTTTTTTAAGTGAACAAATGACAGTTTTGCGGGTATTGCGTTCTCTTGTAGAAAGTGAGCTATGCGGAACATGGTCCAGTTGCAAAAAGAAGTTGTATGCCTAGGAGATTGTATTGCCTGAAAAGGAAGTTGCTTTGGTACATGCAGATTATAAGATTCCGTAGCACCTTGAATAATAGTTTTATTTTTATGAAAAGTATTGAGTGTTTGACCTGCTCCCCATATA
>CAYUUK010000026.1:0-5140 GCA_964447905.1 uncultured Pseudomonadales bacterium
TAAGTGAGCACATTTTACTTAGAATCTGTGTAAACTATAAGGGGAGCAGGTCACAGTGATTCGTGAGCGGGAGTTGCTGGCGTTGGTGGAAAGCGTTAGGCCAGCAGAAGTGGCTGGACTTACGAAGATGGAAAATCTTTTGTTAGCGGCGTTGCAGCGGCTTAATAAGGAAGCCAAGCTGGGAAGATAAAGAGTCTTTTTGGTGGTTGTTCTGAACCACTTCTTTATACTTCTCCACTCCGTTGCAGCAATTCTTTGTCCCAGTACTTCACTTTTTCTTCTGGGAGGAGCAAGGCTTTGTCGATTTTTAATTCGTCCAGGAATTGTGCCGTGTGTGATACGACCAGTATCGTGCCGGTATAGTTTTTGAGGGCCTCGAGGATGATGCGTTGGGAAAGGACGTCGAGATATGTAGTCGGCTCGTCGAGGACTAAAAAGTTGTAGTCTTGGAGCATGAGGAGCGCAATGGCCAAGCGCGTTTTTTCTCCTCCAGACAGCGTGGCTACAGGTTGGTAGAGCTTGTCACCAGGAAACATGAAGCCGGCGAGAAAGGCGCGAATTTGGCCGTGCCGCATGAGTGTGTGTGCGGCGACGGTGTCGTGCAGATTTTTGGTGAGATCAAATGTCGTAAATTCTTGCGAGTAGTACCCAACTTTGATCTGGTCGTCTAACAGCACTTCTCCACCGCTCGGTTCGATCACGCCCAGAAGGCTCTTAATAAGCGTGGATTTTCCGGCTCCATTGTGACCAATTAAGGCCCAGCGTTCGCCGCGCTGGATTTCAAAATTCACATCTTTGAGAACCTCTTTGGTTCTGTAGTGTTTGCTCAGCCCGGCCACCATAACCGGCAATGAACCGACGTGAGCTGGTTCTGGCAGTTGGAGTTTAAGTTTGACCAGTTCTTGCGGCAGTGGCGGTAAATTTTCTTGAATTCGCTGGATGCGTTTTTCCAGGAGAACCCGTTGGCGAATGACTTTATCAACATTACTGCGCCGTAATTTTTCCACGCTGGCTTTCATCCGTTTGATGCGCTTTTCTTCGTTTTGAATGAAGCGTGCTACGTGTTGATCCTGCTGTGCCTTGAGTTTTTTAAACTTACTGTAGTTGCCAGTGAACTCTTCAATTTTTTTGTCTGCTTATTGATGTACAGCACTTTTTGAATATGTTTGTCGAGCAGGTCAAGATCGTGCGAGACAATAACCAAGGTTTTCTTGTACTGGGACAGCCAGTGCATGACCCACTTTTTTCCGGCTTCATCTAAGAAATTTGTGGGCTCGTCGAGGAGCAAAGTGTCTGGTTCAGAAAGCACAGCGTGTAAGATGGCCAGTTTTGTTTTTTGACCACCGGAAAGATCTTTTAGACCAGCATCGAGCGAGAGATTGGTGAGCTCCATGTTGTTGAGGAGTTCGCGCAGAACGGCGTCGGAGTTGGAGCGCGCGGACTGTAGGTACTCGCGTACGTTTGCTGCTTTTTTTTGCACCGGATCATTTTTGACCTCTTGTCGCACCAGCATTACGCTGCCTTCTACGCGCAGTTTACCGTCTTCCGGGTATTCCTCTTTGAGAATGAGGTTGAATAAGGTAGATTTTCCAGCTCCGTTGAGTCCCACCAAGCCTACCGTAGTGTTGCGAGAAACAGTGAACGAAGCATCTTCATATAATGGTTCACTCACATGGCTAAAAGTGATGTTTTTTGCCTGAATCATGAGGCATGAGTGTAGCACACTTTTGTGTGGGAAAGTGGTGGTGCGTGTGCTCTATTTTTACTTTGTAAATTTTCTAACCACCTGGACAAATGCTCTCGCAGGGAACACCGTCGTTGTCGCCGTCGCGTTGGCCGCAGCCGCAGGTGTTGAGTTGGTAGTAGGCTTCGTCACACGAGCTCATGGCTCCACAAGTTTTGCTGCAGTTGCAACCATATGAAGTAGTGGCGGGAGCGGGTACTGGTGTGGGCGGTGGGATAAAGATTGGATTAAGCGTAGGTGGTGGTGTGGCGGGTTTGGGTGTCGGGCGCGGTGTTGGAGCTGGAGTCGGGCGAGGCGTGGCGGTTGGGCGCGGAGTTGGTGTCGGAGATGGGGATGGCGAGGGCGAGACGGTTTTTTCTGTACGAGTGGTATCCGTTTGGACTTCTGGAGTAGGAGTATCTGCTGTTGGTTCGTTGGGTTCTGGGGCGGGAGTTCCTGTCGGCGTGGGAGAGTTTACGAGCGTTTCTTCTTCCTGGATGGTAGTTTCGGTGGGTTCGACTGGGTCGGCAAAGATACCGATGCCAATAAAGGAACCGATGAGGATGGCGATAAAGGTGCCAAAAATCTGCTTGCGGTCCAATTCACGATGAGTGAGTTGATTAAACTGCTGCTTTCGTACGAGAAAGTACATGCCTAAAAACGGTGTCAGAAGGAAAATGACAATGAAGAGATTCAGCATTGTTATGAAGTGTAGAATATTTTTCTTTTTATGGATGTTTTTCGCTGGCGTATGGACGTAATTTGGAGTAAAATGTCGGAAGTAAGTAAGAATGGCTGAGTGAAATCCATGAGCAAGAAACGCATTCCATGTCCGCATTGTAGTGAAGAGATTTTGCCGTCGGCTAAAAAATGTCGTTTTTGCGGTGAGCGTTTGGATAGGAAAAAAAAGCAACTCTCGATTGTACATCTCTATTGTATCTGGCTAGGTGCGATGATTGCCTTTTTTATTCTGCTGGCTATCGTACGGCGGTTGCCGACGGAATCTATGGGCACTTCCTTTATTCTTTTGGGTTTGTCCGTACTGGTGGGAACAATTGCTTATTTGGGAATGATGGTTGATATTTTGCTAGAAATTCGAACGAGAGCCGCGCAAAAACTTGGACTTGTGAGCATAATTACATTCGTGAGCTTTTTCTTGTTACTCTTGCATATTGACTCGGTGGAAGCTTTTTTTGGCGTTCCGCCCATTTCTCAAAACCAAGTGATAGAAACGCATACGGAAAAGGTGGAAAATCCAACCCCTTCTCCCACACCTACCGCCACACCTACAAAGCAAAACACTTCACCACCCACCACAAATCAAGAGCACGCCTCCAATCAAATTGATTGCACCGGACCAGATGGTGTTGTGTTTCAGTCAACTCAAGAAGAATGTGACGCCTTCAACGCCGCTTGGGGAAATACACCGACACCGGATCCTCATGAGTACATTCGGTGCAATATACACGCTAATTGTGGCGGTGGTTATAAAGAAATGACGCGCGCCAGTTGCGATCGAGTAACTTGCTGCCAAATAAATGGTTCGTGGGAGCTCCGCGACGAAGGCCAGTGTAATACCGAGCAAGAACAGGAAGCCGACGCGGCCTGGATTGATTTCTGCAATGGCCTCTACGACCCCGATAACTGTTCCACGTACTGGGACAAAGGCACGACCTACTGGTACGATTGCCGATCTGACGCTTTTGACGGTCGACTGCGGTGTTACGAAGAGCGGTGAAACTATCTGAATTGTCTTCTTCTTTGCTCTCCTTCATACTGTTCTTATATGAAAGACTTTTTCAAGCTTATTATTTCTGTAGTGGGAAAAGTGGAGGCTCAACATCAGGACGAGCTGAGTTCAATCGTATGCTAGAACGCTGTGCAGATGATCCTGATGTTCATGCCGTCCTGCTAGAAGAAACAGACCGCTTTGCCCGTAATGCTCAGGATCACTTAGCCGTCAAGTCATTTCTCAAAAAGCATAACGTGGTCCTAATTGCTACCCAACAACCTCAATTCATTAGTATGTCAGACTTTAAAAAAGCGGAGGAAATTATGAAAAAACACAACAAAGGAGCAAATAGGTCACGAAAGCATAACTGGTTCTTAGCAGGACTAGTTTACTGCGAACACTGTGGTTCACTCATGTCTGGTGAGAAGCACGAAAAAAGCACGGGCAAAATATATAAGTATTATCGCTGCATGGGACCAAAAAATCATGGCCATACTTGTAATGAACCATACGCCAATATCGAGAAAATCCACGATCAACTTTACAACTGGATTACAGGCTTGGAGTTTACAGACACTTTCTTTGATGGTCTTCGCCAAGAACTAATGTCTCTCATGGAAAACCAAGGCGATACTGTCAAAGATAGGCTTGGCACTCTCCAAAATCGCAAAGAAGTCATTGAAAAGAAAATGGATAAGCTGGAAGATCAGATGCTTTCAGAGGTGATTCCACAAGACAGAATCGAAAAGAAATACAAACCCCTACGAGATGAGCTGACAGCCGTTGAAGCAAAAATCGAAAAGCTTAACCAACCCTCTAGCAATATGGACGAGGAAAAGATCGAAACAATTATAAAGTTTATAAAACGCTTGCCTGAACTCTATGATGCCTTCAACAAAAAGGAACGCAAGCAATTCCTCAAATGGTTCACCACTAAGATTATGATAAAGGATAAGAAAATCGTTGATATTGCCTATACACCAGGCTTTCAAGCCATGGTTGATAGAGACATCGTTCGGATAAGTGAAACGTGGCTCCCCCTTGTAGACTCATTTCTTAACCATGAATTTGAATCAAACAAATTTGAGCTTTTTGTGAATAACAATGAAAATCTAAGTCTGTTAGGATATTAGTCATGAGAGATGATGCAATTCCTTTAGAACTACCAGAAGAATACATACCTAATTGGAACGAAATAGCTAAGGCTAAAAATGAAAATATCCACGGAAAAGCTTCATTTGAATTATTAAAAGAAGCTGGAATAATTTGCACACAGGTTTCTGCCATTATCCCTGATAATGAATATACTAGAGATGAAGCAATCGTTTACGCTTTACTTGTTAAAATTGCAAAGCTACTGAAGGCAATTATTGCCATGACAGCACATCTTGAAGGTGACAGACTACTGGTGCTTTTCAGAGAACTAATTGAAGCGATGGCAATATTGAATTACTTGCTAGAAGATAGTGACGGCTCTAGATTTGATAAGTACATTCTTAATAGTCTCATTGTAGAAAGAGAATTTGCCAGAAAGATTGCTGTTAATCAAAAAACAAATAAAGATCGAGAAAAAATTGAAACAAGTATGCTTAGGTCAATTGAACGCACAGCAAAGCATGCGGGAGTAGATGAGAGTCTGTCAATAGTTTTGTGTAAACGGCATTTTGCATAGTGGCTATATTTCG
>CAYUUK010000027.1:0-4431 GCA_964447905.1 uncultured Pseudomonadales bacterium
TGGATCACAATTTTACCTTTATATCAGTTATCATTATCCAGCCTGCCCATAATTCTTCTCAATCCACGTCAAATACTCACCTGAAGTAATCCCTTCAATCCACTCCTGATTCTCAATATACCATCTTATTGTCCGCTCAAGACCTTTTTCAAAATCAACAGATTGTTTCCAGCCAGGTTCACACTTTATCTTTTCACAATTGATCGCATACCGCCTGTCATGCCCTGCCCTGTCTTTAACAAAAGTGATCAATTCCTTATAATGACCGTTTGGTTTACCCTTGTGCTGGGCAACCTTTTCACACAGTACGTTATTAACCTGCAACATTGATATTATTATTTAGTCCCTTCTGCAACAAAACCCTTCTTAATGGCAGCTTCATGGTTATATACTAAAATGCCATTGATGGTAAAAGCAGCAGCAATATCTTTCAGTGCAATATTCACCTTATCCTGCAAAGTCATTAGCCATTCACGTTTATGCTGTCTAACCACAAGAATAAAATATACAGGCCTGTGAAGATTATCTGCAGTATTCAAACTACTTGGAATATTTAACGAATCACTCCCTGTTCGGTTAAACAAAATTGCAATATACAATAACAGGCTATGTATATATTTATGATGGAGATCATCAAGATACTTAGATAAAGATTCATCTTTTCTCGGCGCAGATGACTTTGCTTCGATAAAACAAAGACCTTTCTGCTTTTTAAGCCTTAATAATGAAATAAAATCACATGCCTTTACATTTTTTAATGAGAAGAAAAAATCCTGCTTATCCAGGGGCAGCGCTGTACCCTTTGGAAAATGAAAAATCATACCAGATTCGGAAAAACTTTCATTATTCATCATCAAGCCCAATCTCTTCTTCATAGAGGGAAACTGATGCTTCCACAATGGGATTATCGGGCATCCCCTTCACCAGGTCGTGATAATGAACACCCGCATTGGTTAATGAAACAACTGGCAATTTTTCCTTCTTTTTCAAAGCAATTAGGTGGAGTTTCTTTAACACAAAATAAGAGTGAGTAGCAATAAAAACCTGAATGCCCTGCATTACTAAAAGATTAAGAATATCAAGGTACATAATTACGGCACGAGGATGTAACGCCGATTCTGGCTCATCAATGAATAATACGGTCTGGGGTGAAATAATCCCGTTACCTAACAGCCTGTCAATTATCGCTATTTTTTTAACACCTTCTGCGGTAAGAGATATGGGATAACGAGACTGGCCTCTAATATAAAACCATTCATTATCAATATATTCAACCCGGCCGTTAATAATATCCTCTAAACCTTTCCTGGCATCTGCAAAGCTTTTCCAGTTTTTCCCCTGCTGGGTCGGTTTACCAACTGCTTTAACAAGGTCATAATAGGTGTCATCAAAGCCAAACTGCCGGTCAATCTCCCTGGATTGCCGGATAATCGAATCTAACGACAGTATTTCTTTTGCTGGAAAATAAACAGAATTAAAACTTCTTCCTTTTGTGGGGTCCACAGAGTCGCCAACCCCCTTCTCTGCTGACTGGCTGAAGGTAAACATTACTTTTTCATCATCAATTACAGATTCAAATCTAAATTTCCTGCCTTCGCCCCTGGTTACCAAATCACCAATCTTCGAGAGTTGAAAGGTCCATTTCAACTTTTCATCTAAAATCTGCCTATAGGTACGTTTGTCATTCCCTCTCTGATATTCTTCAGTTGATTTAATAGCAGTATAAAGTGTTTTCAATAAAAGCGTCTTGCCCGTTCCATTCTCACCAATAATGACATTAAATCCCGAACCTGCACTCCATTTTAAGTCACCCAGTGGACCACAGTTTTTAACCTTAATATCAGTTATCATTATCCAGCCTGCCCATAATTCTTCTCAATCCACTCCCGGTATTCCCCTGAAACAATCCCCTCAACCCATTGCTGGTTATTTAGATACCACTCGATAGTTCTGTCAAGGCCTGTTTCAAAGGTTACTGACTGCGTCCAACCAAGTTCCTGTTTAATCTTATAACAATTAATGGCATACCGCCTGTCATGCCCAGCCCTGTCATTTACAAAGGTAATCAATTCCTTATAATGACCGTTTGGTTTACCCTTGTGCTGGGCAACTATGTTGACACAAGGGGCAGCACGTTCACCAGTTTTATGTTTTCCCACTCATTGTCGCCGCCAATAGTATAGGTTTCACCGGTTTTGCCGTTCTGCACGGGTTTCTATAGCCACATATTTTTTCTTTTATTCATTCTCTGTTTCTCTATCAAGCAAATTTTCCAATCTGTGACTTATTTCACCCGGAGACGGCAATAAGTCTTTCATCTCGTCCGGCAATGCCGAAGTTAATTTATAGGTGGCAACACCAATAGGTTGATTGCTCTCTTTAAGGGCATATTCAACAGTCGTTCGTTTTTTTTCTTTACAGATTATTATACCTATTGATGGATTTTCATCGGGTAGTTTAATAGTATCATTGAGGGCAGAGAGATAAAAATTTATTTTACCCGCATATTCCGGTTTAAATTTACCGATTTTAAGCTCTATTGCAATAAGTGATTTCAGTCTTCTGTGATACAATAACAAGTCAATAAAATACTCTTCATCATCAACTTCAAGCTTATATTGATTACCGATAAAGGCAAAGTCTGAACCCATTTGAGTTAAAAATTCTCTAATTTTCTTAATGAGTCCAATTTCTAACTGGTGCTCACTATGCTCATCTGAAAGCTCTAAAAAATCAAAATTATATTCATCCTTAACGGCTAACTTAGCCTGATGTTTATATTTTTCAGGCAATGTCTTGTCAAAGTTTGATTGATTTAAGAGATATTTTTCATAAGATTTATTTTCTATATTATTATCCAAAACTCTATAAGTCCAACCAAATTTTATAACCATTTTAATGTAAAATTCTCTCTCCAGGCTATCTTTACATTTCTGGAAAATTACCACATTGTGTGACCATCCTATTTCTCCAGACAATGTCTGGAGTTTTTCATTTTCGTTATACTCAAGATAAAACTGTCTCATATTCCATAGGTTTTGAACACTAAAACCTTTCATTCCTGCAAATTCATTCTGCAATTCATCTGATAAATTTTTTACGACAGATTTACCCCAACCAAATTTTTCCTGTTTTTCGACAATGTTTTTACCAATATCCCAATAAAGCGCAATCAAATCCTTATTTACGGATTTTAATGCTTCATACTGGGAAGATAAAATCTTATTTTTTATTTCTTTTACAAAATTTGTAAAATCCTGATTTGTTTGAAAATGATCTTTTTTCATATGAATTCTATTTGATTATCATTTTTATCACTACCCATAATTCGTCTCAACCCACTTTAAATACTCCCCTGAAGTAATGCCCTCAATCCAGTCCTGATTATTCAGATACCATTGAATGGTAACATCAAGGCCCTGATCAAAATTGACTGACTGTGCCCAGTTAAGCTCTTTTTTAATCCTGGTGCAGTCTATGGCATACCGTCTGTCATGCCCTGCTCTGTCAGTAACAAAGGTAATCAGCTTTTTATAATAATCTTTGTCTTTTCCTTCAATCACCGCAATTTTTTCGCACAGAGTGTTTACCAGTTTTATGTTTTCCCACTCATTGTCGCCGCCAATGTTATAGGTTTCCCCAACCTGCCCCTTTTCCAGAATACTAATAATCGCCTCATTATGGTCATCAACAAAAAGCCAATCGCGAATGTTTTTGCCGTCACCGTATACCGGCAGCTCTTTTCCTTTAAGAATATTGTGTATCATCAGGGGAATCAGTTTTTCAGGGAACTGGTACGGTCCGTAATTATTGGAACAATTTGATATGGTTACAGGCAACCCATAGGTATGAAAATACGACCGTGCCAGGTGGTCTGATGCGGCCTTGGATGCAGAATAAGGACTCCGGGGATCATAGGCAGTATCTTCATAAAAATAACCGGTATCTCCGAGAGACCCGTACACCTCATCAGTAGACACATGGTGAAACTTTTTATTATCTGTTTCACCCCAGCTCTGCCGGGCTGCCTCCAGCAGGTTAAAGGTACCGGTTATGTTGGTCTCAATAAAATCCCTGGGGCCATGGATAGACCGGTCAACATGAAATTCAGCCGCAAAATGCACAACGGCATCAACCAGGTATTTTTTAAATATAACACTAAGCGCTTCATGATCACAGATATCAATATGTTCAAAAAAATAACGGCTACCGCCAAAGGTCTCCTCGACATCTGCCAGGCTTAGCAGGTTGCCAGCATAGGTTAGTTTATCAACATTGATAACCGTGCCATTAAAACCAGGTTTATTTAAAAGCAATCGTATAAAATTTGAGCCGATAAAGCCGGCTCCACCGGTCACCAGTACAGCCTTATAGTTCATTACGGCCTTCCTTGACGATTTTCAACAGGTACTGCCCGTAATGGGATTTACT
>CAYUUK010000028.1:0-3311 GCA_964447905.1 uncultured Pseudomonadales bacterium
GAGTATGAAAGAACACAACTCACCTGAAGTACTTGAAAAAAAAGCTGAAAAGCTTCTAAACATGCTCCGTCCACCCCTTCCTGAACAGTCTCCGGATGGGAGAGACTACCCAATTGGCACACTCTTGACACGGATTTCTCAACAACATGAAGGTGGGTTTCAGTATTCAGAGATGCATGAAAATATTTTGCCCGATTTAGAAAAACTTGTTCAGAAAAATAAAAGTGAAATCATTCAGACATTTACAATGATTATTAGAAGAGAAGCCCAAAAAGGGCTTCCAAATCTCTCTGATCAAGAGAATGGGAGTACTCCAAGGCGCTTTTTGAAAGCCTGGGCATACTTTTTTGGAGCATATTATTTTGAAACAAAACACGACCAAGCTGATCAATCGGCAATTCTCCAAGCAAGAAAAGACTTTCCTCAACTTTTTGCGGTTACAGACAAGCTCATGCAAACGTTGGGAAACGCTACCAAAACACTACTAGCTCATGAACCCAAATTTACCGCATTCGAACCAGAGAAAAATAGGGAATTGACAGAATATTGGAGCAAATCAATCAAACCACTTCTCAGAGAGGCACTCCGTTCACCGCAAACATCAGATGACTCGCCAAGCTTTCTCACAATCATGACACAAGCTGTATCACGAGAACTTGCCGGTCAGCCTGTTGGCGCGGAAGGAAGACTGTGGACTGCTTTATTGGCATTTTTCCGGAAACAAGGTGCCAAAACATATAATGATATTCATCCAAAGCAAGTAGACTTTATCGAAAGTGTATTGAAACAAGCCCAAGAAAACAACCGCCAAAATAAGCTATAGCTGTTCGCGCGTCCACTGCACCATATCACGGGCACCCTCGTAGTTCACCACCCAACCAGTTTGACGAATACTCTTGTAGAGTCGCTGGCGGAAAAAGTCACCTTGGTCGTTGTACACTTCCGGATATCCGCGATAGCGCTTGATGTTGTACGTGTACGCCTCAATTTGGTCTTGGGCTTGCTGGATGTAGATCTCGTCACCGGTAACTTGAGCCAGGTGAGCCAAAAGTTTGGTATACTCAATGCCCCAGTGACTCCAGATGGCGGTCGACGCATAGGTGGGAGCAATCATGCGGACTGGCAAATAGAGCTGCCACGGTCGTAAATCTGGGTGGTACTGCAGGCCAAATGGTTGGTCGATGGCGTTGCGCTGGATGTACTCCACTGAGCGCCGCAAATATGGCAAGTCTTGTGGATTTTCTGGATCAAGAAATCCTGTCTGGTAGGCAATCATCCAGTCAGACGAGTAATATTTGTTTTCAAGTGATTCGTCGCTCAAATCCTCACGGAAAAAGCCGTCTTCGGGAAGCCAATAGGCATCGAGGATGCGTTGCTTGTAGTTGTCCAAAAAGACCTGATCTGGCTCCATGACTTCGAGTTGCTGCAGAAGCTCGGCCGTGCGCCAGAAGACGATGTTGTCATAGAGCGCGCTTTCGCGGTGGACAATGTCCTTGGTGCCCGATAAGCGAATGTCTCTGCGGATAAAACCAGTTTGCTCGTCGTAGGCGTAGTCGTAGTACGTTCGCCAGTGGCGACGGAGGCTTTCGGCGTAGGTGGCTTCGAGCTGGGCGGCGGCGGTGGCGGTTTCGAGAGTCATGCGCTCAACGCCAGAAGGATTCATGCCGTCTTGGAAAGGATACAAGTCAGCCAAAGTCTCTTCATCCTGCATCACCTGAAGTGCATAGACCAAGCTGTACAACGTGTCGGATGGTAAATCGTAAATGTTCAACAGTGCGACCGAGCGTGGACCAACCGGCACAATCGTTGTCGAGAGTCGATCGGACTTGCTGTAAACCTGCAAGGCGTAGGCAGTGGTTTTCAGATAGATGTGTTGACGATTTTTCCAGTCGAGCTGGTCGAGCGCTGTGCGTGGATCAAGCAATGAGTGGTAGAAAATTCCCAAAGAACGAGGATATAAAACGCTGAAGTGATCACCTGAAATCAAGAATGGTTCTGACGGATCAAACCGGTCGGTATGAATTTCACGAATTATTTCATCGACTTTGCGCTCTTGAGTTTTGGCACCGCCAGTAAACTTGCTGGAAACTATGTGCCAACCGGCCTTTACTTTAGCGACCTGACTGAAAAATGGGCTCTCCCGCACAAACAAGTTATCGTTTTCTTCTAAGTAAAAAACACCATTTTCGTACACGACTTGTTGGTAGGGATCAACCACAATAGAAAACCGCACAAAAGGATTGGTAATGTACGAAAAAATGGCGACTACCAACGTGGCGGCAATCAACGATCGCTGTAGCCATTTCCGACGTCGATTTTTTGGCGACCACACCGCCCAACTCACCTGTCGAACTCGACGACGTACCTTCTTACCAAATGTATTCCGCGACCACTGTAGGCTAAAGAGTTTATTTTTTGAGTTTTTTTTCATTGCTTACGTCCTTATAACAGAAGGATAGACCCTACATCTCCCCATATTTTCTGTATTTCTGAATCTACTACTCGCTCTTCATGCTGTGACGCAATACGAATCGCAACACAACGTACACTGACAAAGCTACCAAAAAGAAGTCAATAAGATTGGTGATAAACAGTCCATAATTCAGAGTGGCGGCGCCAGCTGCTTGAGCATCTGCCAAGGTAGCGTACTGACCACCAGACAGATTAATGTAGAGCTCTGTAAAGTCAGCATTGCCAAGCAATAAACCGATTGGCGGCATGACAATGTCTTCGACCAGTGATGTGGTGAGTTGTTTAAAAGCGGTTCCTATTACCACACCAACCGTTAAATCAATAACGTTGCCCTGCAAAGCAAATTCTCGAAAATCTTGCCAAAAAGTGCTCACTTTTTCACTAACCTCTTGTGATATATCCGTTGAAGATTTTGGTAGAGCAGCTTTCGGTGACATACAAGTATTATATCTGGGAAACCCGAGAAGACAAAGAAACAACCTGTTGGACGCGAACCTGAGTTTCCAACCACATTCACCCATGCTGTAAAAAAAGATCCCTGTTGGGATCTTTAGAAAGTGCCGGGTGAAGGATTTACGACTTCGCTCGCTCCCGCTCACTCCGCGTGCACTAGGGTTATCTCGCATTTCTTTTATTTCGGTATGCTCGATCCCGTCGCGAACCTTAGTTTCCAACCACATTCACCCAAACTCTAAAAAAAGATCCCGTTTGGGATCTTTTTTTAGAGTGCCGGGTGAAGGATTCGAACCTACGAAGGCGTACGCCAGCAGATTTACAGTCTGCCCCCGTTGACCGCTTGGGTAACCCGGCGAGAAGTACGAGATATTGTAACACGAATT
>CAYUUK010000029.1:0-3276 GCA_964447905.1 uncultured Pseudomonadales bacterium
TTGAGGCTGTTTGTCTACAAAGAACAAGCTCTTGCGCTAATTGGTTAGCAATGCCCCGAAAAAAAGTCATCTTTGTATTTCTTCCAAGCTTCAATATCGTCAACTATTTCTTCAAATTCGGTATGACAATTATCACTGAGCTGTATCTTACTGGTAACTAAATCAGTGTAATCACGAAATGAAGGCACATGACCTGGATCAAATTTCAATTGCAACAAACTATCCTTGAGGTTATTGATCATTCTATTTACCCTCTGTATCATTACCTTCTGACTATCAAAACGTACCCTTGTTCGCGCTTTAAAATCAGAGTCAAATTGGCTTAAGTTCTGTATAGCTGATGTAATACGCTGCGCATGTTCGCGAAGAGCATTTGCATTACTGTCCGCTATTTTTTCAAATTCATCAGCCTCGTACGTGTTGAATTCAGTGAGGCATGCACCTCGAGTTGTATAGTGATTTAGATCAGACAATTTGTCTTTCTGTCTGAAGTAATCATTTAATCTTGTCACGTACTCGTTATTTTTTTTCGATAGGAGTCAAGTCAGAGTAGGGATCAGAGTCTTGTAATTGAGGCGGAGGAAACAGCAGTGAGGTTTTTTTATGTCTCAAATCACTAAACGTTTTACATGAATACCAACTTACTTTCTCCCAAATAGATAGTTCTTTTTGGTAATACTCATAATCTAAACTAGACACTCTAGATAGAGATTCCACCCGTCTTTTTCTCTCTTGATCACCCATAGTTCTCCATTTCAAATTTGAGTATACAGCATATAATAAAATACGCATATATCGAAATCCTTCTCCTCAAACCAAAGTGTCATACACCGTGTGCGTTCACTAGTTACAACTGCTAAAAAGAAAGCCTCCTACCCACCCACAGAGAAACCTGCCGTAGTCCAAAAACTGAGTAGTAAGAAGAACACGTACAACCCTAGTCCCAACACACCCACCTCGCGCCGCACCACCTTGCCCTTGAGCATCAGCACTACCGTTACCAAAAAGACAGTGGTCGCCAAGAGATAAAACATATCATTAGCGAGAACAGTTGGAGTGGCCCCGGTGGGGAAAAACGACAGTAGGCCACCAATTAACGTAAGATTATAGATATTGCTACCGAGAATCGTGCCAAGGGCAATTTTGCTTTCACCTTGCATGCCAGCAATTACTAATGTCAAAATTTCTGGCAAAGAAGTTACTGTCGCGGTCAGCGTGAGGCCCAAGAAACTTGTTGAAATACCGAGAAGGGCCGAGAGCTCATTCACGCTCTCCACCAGTAATTGGCCAGATACAAACAAAGCCACCACAGACACCGCCAACAGCGGCAACCAAATCCACAGCGACGGTTTGCCACCATTTGCCTTCACTAAATTCAACAGAAAGGCTTTATCTTCGCGCACGCGGCCCCGAAACGCGAGTAATGAGTCATAAATCAAAATAGCCACAAGTGATACATAGAGAATCCCAGCCTGAAAAATGCCACTCCAGCGTGAGAACTGTAAAAAAACAAAAAGACCAGTCACAATAAGCATAAGATACGCATTGCGCTGCGTTTTAAAGGTGCCCACTTTGAGCGAGCCACTCAGTACGGCTAACCCAAACACGAGCGTAGCGTTCGTAATGTTGCTGCCTACAATGTTTCCAATCGCCAAGCCGCCATCGCCGCGCATGAGGGATGAAATCGTCACTGCCAATTCAGGCAAAGAAGTACCAAATGCTACTACAACAAGAGAAATAAATATAGGCGACAAGCTCCAAGCAATAGAAAGCTTTTTACTTGATTTCACTAATAGATCAGCTGAAAATAATAGAATTGTCAAAGAAAAAGAAAACAACGGTAATATGGTCCATAAAGACATACCCTATGAGTATGACATACAATAGGGACATGCCCAAGTCACAACACTACACCCTCGAACACGTCCAGATACACGCCGAAGACGGCATTCAATTACCTGGTCTATGGTATACGCCAACTCACAAAGATACCAAAACAGCGTTTATTTATCTCCACGGCTGCGGAAATGCTTCGATCTTTTATAAGGTTCAAAAAATGCACACTTTTGCTGAAATCTTGGCAGAGCAAGGTATTCACTTTTTCCCGTTTAACAACCGCGGCGCCACCTACATCCGTAAGCTCACTAAAATCGTGGATGGAGAAGAACAAGACGTGAAAATTGGCACCGCCCTTGAGAAAATCAGCGAAAGTGTCTTTGATATTTCCGCCGCGGTAGCGGAGGCACAAGCACGAGGTATGGAAAAGATCGTTCTGATTGGTGAATCAACCGGTGCAAACAAAATCGTGGTCTACAACCACTACCAGCCCAACAACCCAGTCAATGGATATGCGCTTGTGGGTGGAGGAGATGACATTGGATTATGGGCTCAGAGTTTTGGCTTTGAGCACTGGAGAGAAGTATTAGAAGAAGCACAACAAAAAGTTGCTCAAGAAGAAGGCACCCATTTGCTATCGATTGATGCGGCAGAAAGCCTGCTCACCTACCAAGCACTCGTAGACGTTATGGACCCTGATGGTGACTATAATACGTTTCCCTTTACCGAGTACTTTCGTAAAGAGCAGTGGTCTACCAAACCACTGTTTCACATGTGGAGAGCAGTAACAAAACCTACACTTGTGCTCTACGGCAGTGAAGATACCTTTTGCTATGAAAAACCAAATAAGGTAGTAGAAATACTCGCAAAACACCAAGCTGGAGGGGCCAAAAACTCGTATCGTGTAATTCAAGGTGCAGACCACAGTTTTCATGGTCAAGCGGAAAAAGAAATAAGAAGTATCTTCGAGTGGTGGCACTCAACCACTACTGTAAAGTAGACCAATTAGAGAAATACGTCTTTACAATTGCATCAATCTCCATTGGTGAAATCCCAAACCGTAGTGCCGCCACAATACATGCCAGCGTATTTACCATATGTGTGTAACTTAGCACTGTATTCTCAAGAGCAAAGCTAAACACTAATTGCTCCAAACTGGTCATTAACACCGACGTGACATTCTCTTCATTGAGTCCATCCTCTTCGAGGCTTCCTAAACTGATTGGTAAATCATTTTCAATAGATCTCAAAAGAGATTCTGAATCGGGCAAATCAAAAGGATCAAACCCAAAAAATTCTTTTACATATGCTTTGATTTGTGATTGTTGTAATTTTCTTTCATTCATAGAAAGTGACTACACTACATGATTGCAATTATGGAAGAAGCTATTTTGCTACGATGCTCACCCCGTCAGAACCCACTTCACTGAATCTCTCCCA
>CAYUUK010000030.1:0-3222 GCA_964447905.1 uncultured Pseudomonadales bacterium
CTACCTTTCCCGCTACCCTCACCTCCTTTCTTTTTAAAGTTCAAATATTGCGCAACTGAGACATAGAAGGAAATGCTCGCGGAGCGGCTGTGCCGCGCACGATCCGGCAAAAATCCGTTGCTGCAGAGACCGATCCGAAATGCTGGCAGCCACGCGCTTTCAGTGCTACTTCAGGGCTGCCTGCGTTCTGAGCAGTTGTTTTGATGGTGATTGGCGCGCGGCGCCAATTCTCGCAAGCCCCCTGCCAGTGATTTGTGCGCCGCCATAAGGTGGCTCCGAGCGGAGGCCGCTATCGCGGCCGATCGATTGCTGGAAGGGGCTCATTGCCGCCCCTTCCAGACCTTCCCGCTAGGATATTTGAAGAACGAAGATGTCATGGTAGGATCGTTTTACGGTACAGCCTGGGAAGGCGATGACCGTGAACGGAGATGTCCGAGACGCCTCTCTCACCGCCTGCGCGATGGGAGGGGCGTTTTTCATAATGCCTACCGCGGCCAACCCTGCCGAGAAAACCCGCTTAGCCACAAGGGCACAAACCCACATTTACGCCTCCGCCCTTTTCATATCCAATATTGCGTTTGCCATTTGAGAGGCACGAGGAGAGTGCACGATGCATTTATCCACAGGCATGGGTGTTAAATATAGTGTTAGATATAGTGTTAAGAGGTTATGGCAAAAGAATAAGTCTCTGATTTTACTGAGAAAAAGGTTCTTCAAGGCGGCCTTGCGGTCACTGAAACCACGAATCTTGGTCTTTAAAACCACGAATCTTGGTCACTGAAACCACGAATCTGTCGGGCGGTCACTGATCCCCCGAACGGGTCGGGTGCAGAGGCCGTTCGCGGCGTCGGCGGTCACTGAAACCACGAAACCGCTTGACCCCGGTCACTGAAACCACGAAACTTAGGATATGGTCACCGAAACCACGAATCCCGAGGCTGCCCTCCTCCCCCTGTTGCCGGAGCGCCATCCGCAGCAGGACCTGTTTATCTGCGATGTCGCCGACGCGGTCCTCAAGGACCTCATGCCGCAGATGGAGCACCCCTTCTACTCATTGTCGAAGAAGCCGGAGACGACAGTCCGTCGCTACGAACACAACGGTAACTGGCTCGAGGTCACGCCGAGCGTTAAGGGTCTCGCCACGATCTACGACAAGTATATTCTGATCTACTGCATCTCGCAGATCATGGCAAAGCTGAAGCGCGGGGAAAAGGTCTCGAAGCGTGTCCGGATTAATTCGCGCGAGCTGCTGATTTTCACCAATCGCGGGACGAGCGGACGTGATTATGCAGCTTTAGTCGAGTCGCTTGACCGGCTCGAGGGCACCCGCATTCGCACGAACATTCGTGTTAATGATGAGGAAAGTACCGATGGTTTTGGTCTGATCGATGCCTCGTCAATCCGCCGCAAGCGCGGGCTCGACGGTCGCCTCCTTTGGTGCGAAATCGTGCTCTCCGACTGGGTGTTCAACGCGATCCGCGCTCAGGCGGTGCTGACGCTGCACCCGGACTATTTCCGGCTGCGCAAGCCGCTCGAGCGGCGGCTCTACGAGCTGGCGCGCAAGCACTGCGGCGCGCAGCCCGAATGGGCGTGCTCGGTCGAAGTGCTCCACAAGAAGTCCGGCTCGAAGAGCCCGCTCAAGCAGTTCCGCTACCTTCTGAAGGAGACGGCGGGGAGTGACCACCTGCCCGACTACCGGCTGCGCTACGACGAGGCAGCCGACCAGGTGCGCTTCGTCAACCGGAACACGATGCCGGGCGAAACCGCCCTCCCCTCCTGGGTCGAGACGCTCTACCTTGATCCCGACACCTATGAGGCCGCCCGCGAGGCCGCGCCCGGCTGGGACCCCTACTACATTGAGTCGGAGTGGAAGCGCTGGCTGGCGTCGAGCGAGAAGAAGCCGCCCCGCAAGCCGGACCTCGCCTTCATCGCCTTCTGCGCCCGCTTCTACGAGAAGCGCGGCGCCCCCGCCTGAACAAACCCGCTTTCAAGTAAATGTGGGTTTGATGGTAAGTGGATTAACACAAACGGAACTTTGAGCATTTAGGGTATTGTGGGTGCGCGCGAATCAGGTAATGTGGGTTTGATGATTTTCTCATTCCTCAATCAGAAGGGCGGCGTCGGCAAGACGACCTTGTCGGTGAACGTCGCCGCCTGCCTGGCCGGTCAAGGGGCGAAGGTGCTCCTGATCGATGCCGACAAGCAGGGCTCGGCGACCACCTGGGCGAGCCTGCGCGAGGATACAGCTTTCCAGGTCGTTTCGATGCCGCGCGAGAACCTGGCGCGGGATGTGCTCAAGCTCGCCCGCGACTACGCCTTCACGGTGATCGACGGGCCACCGCATGCGGAAGGCATCGCCCGCGCCTGCATCATCGCCTCCGACTTCGTGGCGCTACCGATCGAGCCGTCCGGGCTGTCGACCTGGGCCTCGAACCTGACAGTGCGGCAGATACAGGAGGCGCAGGCCTTCAAGGAAAACCTTGAATGTGGGTTTGTGGTTTCCCGCAAAATCGGGAATACCGTGATCGGTCGGGAAATCCGCGCCATGGCGGCGTCGGAAACGGGGGTGCCGATCCTCCGCGCCGAGGTCGAGCAGCGGGTCGCCTTCGCCGAAAGCCTGACCATGGGGAAGACGGTGTTCGAGTGGTCCGGCGGCGCGGCGGCGGCGCGGGAAATCACGGCCCTGACGAAAGAGATGATTGCCTATGTCGAAAAAGACCTTCGCGGCGGCTCCGACGCCCAAGCCGCTCACGGATGACCAGATAGACGCCTATGTCAGCGGCGGGACCGGGCACGATACCGCCGCGTCCAGGCCTGCGCTTGCGCCTGCGAAAGAGCCGGCCGGACCGATGAAGCGCCTCAGCCTGGACCTGCCCGAGGACACGCACCGGCGGTTCAAGGCGGCGTGCGCTGCGACCGGCCGCAAGATGGGGGCCGAGCTGCTGGCCTTTATCGAGACGCGCACCGCCGAACTCGAGGCCGAGCTGCGCAAATGAATATACCCGCAAATGTGGGTTTGCGCTTTTGTTCAAATGCGGAAACCCGCCCCGGTGAGGGGCGGGCTCCGCGTCATGCGTCGATGCGCTTGCGGTAGGCGGGCTCGATTTTAACGAGGCGGCCCTTCAGCGCCTTCTCTACATGGGCGGCGATCATCTCGGCCACGAAGCCGTCCGGCGTCATATCCGCGACCGGCTCGGCATGGATCCCGAGAAAGCTGCGGTA
>CAYUUK010000031.1:0-3101 GCA_964447905.1 uncultured Pseudomonadales bacterium
TATCTGCTAAACGACCACTGCCATACAACCGATGCATATTCCGCAAAACGCGATCACTGCGATCTGAATCACCCCACACTTGATCGACAAAATCTGGCGCCGGTAAGACGAGGTGCTCTTTAGGAATAGTTTTACTCACGTGATTCAACAAATAATCGGCTTCATCACCAAGGATTTGACGAATTTCTTCGAAGGACAGGCGGGTCTTGGATTGGGTGCGTTCAACATCATTTTCGAATACAGACATACCACCATTCTACGCACTTTTTACGCACATGACGAGATGGAGTCTGACACAAGAATGGATTTAGCGGGTTTCTTCTGGGAAGTTGGAAACTATTCGGGTGAAATTTGCGAAAAGTACATCAACCTCGATTTGTTTGGCTTCAAGAACAGAGAAATGAACACTATTTTCAGCATTCCATTCTGATTCCCACCAGGAATAAATCTCTGGAAGCATACCTTCCAACTGATTCTCCATTTCTTGCAATTGGGAATGAATCTCACTTGCATTGCTAAGTTGACTCACATCTGTAAAATTTTTTGTCACAAAATCTTGAGCAAATTGGATTAAAACTCTGACAGATGTCACATTTTTAAGAATTCCCAATATACCCTGCCTCACCTCAGTAATTGCATTCATTTCGAAACCTGAAACAACCGATTGTAATGGAGATGACCAAACTTCTGAATATATTCTAAAGAATTCACTATGAACTAACATACCTCGATATGGCATGGCTAGTGCTTCTTCAAACCCACCAATCAATCTGATTTTTCGACGACCAACTCACCTTTTTGCGCATCTACCAAGACCGTTAGCGAGGTGTTCTCATCTTCCCGATCCAGCATCAGCAGAGCAACTTCATCCAAAATATCCGACTGAATCCGTCGCTTCAGCGGACGCGCTCCAAAAGCCGGATCATACCCGTTATCGGCCAACCACTGACGCGCTGAGTCGGTCACATGCAACTTCACATGCGCATCTGCGAGTTGTTTTTCGAGTTCTCCCAGCTGCATATCCACAATCGAAAGCAACTGCTCCGGCTGCAACGGCTCATACAGCAAAATATGATCAATTCTGTTTAAAAACTCGGGCTTAAAGGCGCTGCGCAAACGATCCCACACCGCTGTTTCAATCGCCTCTGTCGACTTGTCCTTCGCGGCCATATCGAGCATGAGGTCAGAACCGACATTCGAGGTCATTATGATAACCGTATTGGTAAAATCGACTGTCCGGCCTTGGCCGTCTGTCAGGCGGCCATCATCAAACACCTGCAGGAAGGTGTTGAAAATCTGAGTGTCAGCTTTCTCCATTTCGTCGAGCAACACCACGGCGTATGGCCGACGGCGAATCGCTTCGGTGAGCTGTCCACCCGCTTCGTACCCCACGTATCCAGGAGGGGCGCCAATCAAACGCGCCACGGTGTGTGGTTCGCTGTACTCGCTCATATCGAGACGAACAATCGCTCGCTCATCACCGAATAACTGTTCGGCTAATGCCTTGGCAGTTTCCGTTTTTCCCACTCCAGTCGGTCCTAAAAACAGAAATGTCGCTAGCGGTTTGTTGCGATCACTTATACCCACTCGCGAGCGACGGACGGCGTTTGCTACAGCTCGCAACGCTTCATCTTGGCCAACGACACGCTTGCTTAACTCATCTTCTAGATGCTTCAGTTTCTCGGTTTCGCTCTTTACTAGTTGGGTAACCGGGATACCGGTCCAGCGGCCCACCACGCCCGCAATATCTTCTTGCGTGACTTCCTCTTTGAGTAAACGGTCTGCTTCGGGAATCGCGCTCCATTTTTTGAGCGCTTCATCGAGCTCAGCCTGCTTTTCTGGCAACTGACCATACTTTATTTGCGCCGCCTTTTCGAGTTCCACATCTCGCTCGGCGCGTTCTAGTTGGGCTTTAAGCTCTTCCACTTTGGTACGGACACTCTGCACGGTGTTGAGAATTTCTTTTTGTGCTTGCCAATGTGATTGCAGTTCGTTTAATTCGTCGTTGATACTCGAAAGTTCTTTTTGGACTTCTTCTAAGCGCTCTTTGGACTCGGCCGATTTCTCTTTTTTGAGGGCACGCTCTTCTATTTCGAGCTGCGTTTTTTTGCGTTTGAGTTGATCGATAGCCGTGGGATCAGACTCCGTCTCGATTTTTAAAGCAGAGGCGGCTTCGTCGATCAAATCGATCGCTTTGTCGGGCAAATGACGGGCAGGAATGTAGCGATCCGAGAGCTCAGCCGCGGCGACCAAAGCATCATCGGTAATGCGAATTCCGTGGTGAAGCTCATACTTTTCTTTGAGACCCCGCAAAATAGAAATCGTATTCTCCACACTCGGTGCTTCCACAAACACGGGCTGAAACCGACGCTCCAGAGCAGAGTCCCTTTCAATGTACTGACGGTATTCATTTAAAGTAGTCGAACCAATTAAGCGCAGCTGCCCACGCGCCAAAGCCGGCTTGAGCATGTTGCCGGCATCCACTGAGCCATCAGCTTTCCCAGCGCCAACAATGGTATGCAACTCATCAACAAATAAAATAATCTCACCATCTGACTTCGTAACCTCTTCCACAATCATCTTGAAGCGCTCTTCAAACTCGCCGCGGAACTTCGCCCCTGCCAAAACCGAGGCCATTTCCAAAGAGAGAATACGTTTCCCTTTGAGAGAGTTGGGGATGTCATCATTGGCGATGCGTTGAGCTAAACCTTCGACAACCGCTGTTTTTCCCACACCGGGTTCTCCCACCAAAACAGGATTGTTTTTGGTGCGACGAGACAGCACCTGAATTACCCGGCGAATCTCCGCTTCGCGACCAATGACCGGATCGAGTTTCCCTTCGTTGGCTAAAGCCGTGATATCGGTCGTAAAGTCTTCCAATTTCTTCTGTTCTGGGGCCTGATACATCTGCATAGACACTCCTTGTTCACACTTTTCGTATCTCTATTATTACGCAAAATTAGCAATCATTCAAGTGGAGTGATAATACCGAATAAAATACGAATATATTGATTTATAGGCTTTTTAAGCGAGAAATGCGCTCTTGCACAGGCGGATGCGTCCGAAACAATCCTGCAAACCACCCAACAGCGTCCTTGTGA
>CAYUUK010000032.1:0-2886 GCA_964447905.1 uncultured Pseudomonadales bacterium
GGCAGAAAGTGGAAGATGATTCGCTTATCAGGCGATTCCAGCCACTTTTTGCGCGCATCCTGTGTTTTGAGAATTGGCAGCTACAGCGCTCACATAAATTAAACCACCTTTGCTCAGATAAATCAGTCCGTTGGTTCACAGTACCTGCCTGCAGCACAGGCGTTTGATCAATTCTGGTTGGCGATACGACAGGGGGGGTTGATATTCAAGGATCCAGATGGATTAAATTGGAGAGCGTATTCTTGTGGCAGGAAGTGGAAAGCAGGGGAGATCCCCTGGGCCAGGGAGAAGAAGCTTTCCACATCCGGTTTGAAGGAGTGGGTTTTACTCGGCAGCGAGTTTTGGACGCAGACTGGTGCATTTTTTCATGTTGACGACGTGACTGTTTTCCGTCAACCGGTCGATCAGGGCAGCCGTTAAATGATCGTTTTTCAAGAAGTCGTTCCATTGCCCGAAACCAAGGTTGCTGGTTATGAGCGTTGTCTTTTTCTTATGTCGTTTCTGCATCAGGGTAAAAAAGAGTCCCACCTGGATCGGTTCGACTTCGATGTACCCGAGCTCGTCGATCAGTAAGCAGTCGTATGAGCTGAAGGTTTTGATGACCTTTGCTTCGGAGTGGTCGGCCACCGATTGATAGAGTTGTTCGACGATATCCGGGAATGTAACGAAGCGTCCGGAGTATCCTTTGTCGATCGCCTGGTTTAAAAAGGCTGTCGCAAGCCCGGTTTTCCCAACGCCGGTTGGGCCGATCCAGACGATGTTCCGGCGGTCGGTGATATAGTCGAAGGAATCGTACAGGGATAGGATCTTATTTTTCTTCAACGCTGGTTGTCTATCGAAGGGGAAGGTTTCAATTCGGTAGGATTCCGGGATTTTGGCACGACGCAGACGCCAGCGGCGGGAATTTTCCTTTTTGACCTCATACTCCGTCTGAACGACGTGCTCAAGCAGCCGGTAGGGCGTGAACTCGTTTTGTTCCGCTATCTCGATAATCTTTTCCCAGTTTTCAAGCAGTCCGCTGAGGCGGGTGTATTTCAGTTTGCGGATCAATTCGTCATTCATTGTTATCCTCCAAAAGGTTGTCGTACATGGACAGATCGACTTCTGAGCCGAACTGTCCGTCGAGGTAGGCCTGTCTGTCGCAGAAGGTCTCGTCGATGAGGGCGGCAGATAAATCCGGTCCGCCGCCATCTTGCAGCTGTAGTACAACGATGCTTTCGATGGTTTTCATATCGAAGATGCGGTATTTCGCCGCTCTTTTGATGGCTTGGATAAAAAGGGACGAGGCGGTTTTTTGTTTCAGATGGTACAACTCCCGGATAAAGCGATGCCGGTTGGTCCCCTTGTGCTTTAAGGCGACATCCAGGTAACCGTCGACCACGGGACCTGCATTCCTGAGGTCCTTTTCTTCGTTTTCAGTCGGTTTTTTGCGATTTTTGGGCTGGTAGGGCGGCGGGGGTTGCCCTTTGGGTGTGAATTTTTCGTTTTTGATACCTTCTTTGGGCAGTTCGTATGTGAGCAGCTCTTGGCGATGGTGGAAAATCCGGATGTAGCCGGCGTATTCAAGTACCAAAGCCTTTTGGCGGGGTTTGAGCGGTACCCAGTAGTAGTTGCCGTTAAAAGCGATGTATCCGTACTGATCGCAGATCCTCTCGTGAGGCAGATAAGGCGGCGTTATCGCCGAAATCAGTTTTATCAGGTAGGGTTTTTCTTTTTCGAAAGCATCTTTGGGAATGATACGGGACTTGGTCAGCGGGCGATTTGCCATTCGCACGGTGGACCACTGATATGCCTGCCGGTTTAAATCGCCTAAATCTGCAAAGGTTCTGCCCGGGATGAAGTTGGTTTCCACTGTATAAAAGCTGCGTTCGTTCCCCGCTTTGCGATCGGAATGACCGATTTCATGACACACAAAGCGAAAGCCGTATTTTCGGGCAAACTGTTCCATCTCCGGGTGAATCCGGGCATTTTTGCCACTGCCGCTGAGCCGGGCCAGATTGGTATTGTCGATGATGCAGTCCCGTGCGGCATAGCCGAAAAAGGTCAATGCTTCATGGAAAAAGCATTGCATCCGAAACCGGTTGAAGTGTCGATAAAACCTCAAGTATCGAATCTTTGAGTAACGGTAATAGATCAAAGAAGCAACCACCTTCAGTTTGGATGGACCGATTTTCAGTTGGTATACGGTGGTGTCGTGCTGCATCTCTTCCCCCGGCATATCCGGCACCTGGGCAGCCAGCCGTTTTTCAGGCTGTCGAAGCCGAAGCTCGCGGACCAGCCGGGTCAAGGTGGCGTATCCGATTTCCACGCCATGCTCTTCGGTCAGTTTTTCGTGAACCCGTTGTACGAACCCTTTGCATTGGGCAAATAGATCAATCAGAAGCTCGGGATCCACTTCGATCTTGTCCGAACGAACCTGCTGGCTGATCTCTCCTTTGTCTTTGATAATCTTTTGTACTGCCATTCGGCTGATATGAAGCCTGCGGGATATCTCCCGTTTGGGCATACCTTCTTCATGCAACTGCCAGACGGCCTTACGTTTGTCCGGTGTGATCATAAAAATTCCTGATAGCTTGCGAGAATGCATCGAGGTGGCGAAGGATACCCCCGGCCAACAGATTGGCCTGGGCGAAAAAGGATGGGCTTTTGGGGCGCCGGTCGGCAATTTTGAGGCAGATGCGCTGCATGTATTTCTGGACGATCTCAAGATCCTTGAGCAACCC
Organism: uncultured Pseudomonadales bacterium; assembly: GCA_964447905.1. GTDB lineage: Bacteria > Patescibacteriota > Microgenomatia > UBA1400 > UBA1396 > JAJOJK01. The sequence continues at coordinate 2,724 of CAYUUK010000032.1, forward strand.
TTGTTCGATACTGGTGCAATTGCCTGCGCCAACCGAGGACTGCTTGAGCTGGTTTAACCCCCACCCGACGTTGCCCTCTTCGAGTTGCTTTCGAAAAGCATCGGACCCCTTGAAGTAACCGTGGGCTAAAACCTCGATATCGCGGGTACTGAGATGATTGCCG
>CAYUUK010000033.1:0-2554 GCA_964447905.1 uncultured Pseudomonadales bacterium
AGCTCGTAATCTCATTGGCACATCGGCGATGACACTCTTCGCCACGTCCCTCAATCCCCGCGCACCAGGCGAGATACTTGAGTTCATAGCCGCACTCGAAGGGTACGAATCGCGCAATACGCGTGATCACTTGTTGAAGAACCCGTCGCTCCCACGATCCGCAGTGCTTCGACTGGCAAAGGACGATCTGCCGTTTACGAGGCGTCGTGCAACTAACTTACTCGTATCGCATCGTGCGACGCCAACGGACTCCCCCACTCATAATGCACTTGATGACGATGTATCACGACGTACGCCAATATGCTGACCGCCTCGAGAGCGCGACTCTGCTCAAACAGCCGCAGTGCCCGGAACAGCTGCTGCGCGAACACGTCGCAGTGTACGATAGCTACGGCGATGCAACCGGACATATCGCATCACTTGACGTCGTCCACCGACTTGGCCTGATCCACAGAACTGCGGATGTTTTGCTACTTCGGTCGGATGGCCAATTGCTGCTGCAACGGCGCGCAGCCTCCGACGGCGCGTTCCCCCGCCGATACAGCTGCTCCGCGGGCGGTCATGTTATTCCCGGTGAGGCTCCAGCGCAGACAGCCCTGCGCGAGCTTGCTGAAGAGCTTGGCCTTGTCATACGTGATCCGTCACGCGTGGCTCCGCTTCACAAAGAAAGCCGTGGCCTCCCTATATGTTGGCTTCAGTATCGGTGTCGGTGCGCCGCTGGTACGCTCGTCGCCACGCGACACCGCCTTGATGGCGCATTCGTAGTTGATGAGCCGTGCACACTGTCGGAAAGGCGTATCGCGACGTGCATGAGAATGTTAAACCGCGCACTACCATGGGATCCGCCCTCTCGACTCGGACACGACATGGCCGTGGCTAGCGTGTTCTTTAACCAAGAGTGGACGTTCTATTTTGCAATCGAGATCACGGATGCTGAGATCGCTGCGATCGCTCCGAACCACTCGGAGGTGCAGGACACCGCGTGGGTCTCCTGTGCGGAGGCGGAGAGGTTGGCTGCGCAGCCCGAGCACACGACGGATTCCCTCGAGTGCATGCGAATATGTGGTGTGTGGACAAACCTGGCACGACACCTGGCGGCCCGGGCAAAACCATGAACATTTCTGTTGTAATTCCATATGCTGGGCGCGCACAAAGGCTGCTTCGTTGTGTAGGGTCGCTGACAGAGCAGACGTTACCCCGGAGTGCATACGAGGTTGTAGTCGTCACTGACGGCGCCACGTTGTCGCGCGCAGACTGTGCGCGTATGCACAGCTGCGGCGTGAATATAATCCCTAAGGATCACACAGGCGTATGCGGCACACGGAATGCGGGCATCCGTACAACGCACGCTCCGTTGATTGTATTCGTCGACGATGATTGCATTGCGACATCGTCCTTGCTGGCAGCTTATGTCCAGTATTTTCATCGTCACAAGCACGTGGCTGCTGCTGGCGGCACCGTGATTGGTGACGAAGACACGAGCATCCTGGCGTCGTATGCTAGATACAGGCGCCTTCTTGGAGCACCGATTCTCTGCGGTGGGGCGATTCAGACTGTTATCACGGCGAATTGTTGTATACGGCGAGACGCGCTACTTGCCGTAAACGCTTTTGACGAGCGTTTCGACGAGTACTTTCGCAGCTGTGGGGGTGAAGACACGGACCTGTCGTACGTAATGCGCAATGCTGGCCTTCGTCTGGGCTACTGCCACGATGCTGTAGCATACCATGCGCATCGTCGCACGCTCACCTCCTTTATCAAACAGCAGGTCCGAAATGGGGAAGGCGTGTACGTGCATTCTCAGTTCAGGAGTCGGTGCCTATCCGAGTTTGGGCTTCCGGAGCCGAGACTACTTGCCCTCGGCGCGCATCTATGTCGCTACTGCTTTGTTTCTACGCCGGAATCTCCGAGCCTTGGCAGCCGAGTGCATACGTACTGGGCTGATTCATCGCTGACAGTCCTACAAAAGGCGCTGTTTCCCTGCGTGGATCTCCTGCGACGTCTGTGCTATCTGTCGGGCCTAGTCCGCGGGTCGCTTCGACGCCGACGCATCGTCCGTATTATGACGCGCGGTGAACCTGGGTTTGGTAAGCGAGGCGAGTCGGTATGATGGAAGCCCAGCCATGGCTCCTGCAGGTGTGCAACAGCCTCGACAACGTAGGCGATAGACTGGCCGCGCCACTGACCGAGCGGTTGTTTGGAGTGCGAGTACGTCCCGTATTTAGGACACTGCCAGATGCCCACAAAGGCGCGCCGGTACTAGCGGGGCTAGGCAGCTTTTTGGGATACTACGGTGACTGGCATCTTCACGTATGGGGGACAGGCTACGAGCCGGGCTATGTCGATCGCAAGCATCGACGAAATCCCGGTTCGCGGCGACATTGTGTCACCGATCACTTGAGAACCGGCCAGTGATAATCGGTTCAAAACCGGCCATGTTCATATGAACGTATACCTCATTTGGCCTTCTCTGTGCAAGCCTGATTCTTGGTAGCCCGGTCCTTCATGCGGTAGCTCTTGCCGGTGATGGAGATCACGTCGGCGTTGTGCAGGA
>CAYUUK010000034.1:0-2383 GCA_964447905.1 uncultured Pseudomonadales bacterium
TGGAGCGGAAGACGGGGGTCGAACCCGCGACCTTCTCCTTGGCAAGGAGACGCTCTACCACTGAGCTACTTCCGCGATTCTGATCCGATTATAACAGAGCAGAGTGGTGCCAGGTCGAGGAGTCGAACCTCGATCTCATGTTCTTCAGACACGCGCCGTGACCACCTTGGCTAACCTGGCAATATTTACTTGTTCATGAGTGGCTATTATAGCCGATCTCGTTTTCTGCACCAACATTCATTTTCATCCCTCGAAGCGGGATAAAAATGTGGCCGCTAAGGGACTCGAACCCCTGACCTACCGGATGTAAACCGGACGCTCTACCAACTGAGCTAAGCGGCCTAAAAACTGTGTAACAGCGCTTTTGGCTTTGTTTGGCGCCGCGCTTAGGGGTGTCGGAACATGTGATACATATCACATGTGGAGACGGGGCCCCCGTCGTGCGGTGACGAACAAAGACAAAAGTGCCGATGAGAGGACTTGAACCTCCACGAGCGTGAGCTCACACGCTCCTGAAGCGTGCGCGTCTACCAATTCCGCCACATCGGCAAGCAGATGTTAAAGATCAGTGCTCCAAATGAATAGAGCACTTTTTTACGGTTGACGCCGTGATTTGGGGTGCCAGAGCATGTGGTACACACCACATGCGGCGGCGAGGTCCCCAACCGCACGGTGGCAAACGGAAAAAAGTGCCGAAGAAAGGACTTGAACCTTCACGGGAGTAATCCCACACGCCCCTCAAGCGTGCGCGTCTACCAATTCCGCCACTTCGGCAATTCATGCTGTACATGAGCTCTCACCATACTTGATGAGAGCAGTAGTATATCATGCAGAGCACAATTGGGTGAGTGGAAACTACCGAACAGCAAGAACCCGAGTATCGGGTGATGCCATGCCCATACCAATGAAAAACGCCTGCAAAATACGAACTGCTGAGTCCAATTCGCGCATTCGCGCCACTTTTACTTCATCGGCTCCTTCATGGGAGCGGAGTGATTCTCTTTCGGCTAATAGTTTTTGTTGAACCGTACGCAAATACGCAACATAGGCCTCCTGAGCTTTTGGAGCTCGACTCTGCGAAGCACTCAGAACAAGTTCAGTCACTGCACGCTGATACTCTCGTGATGGATTATTCATAAAAGCCAAACATAGACGAGTATTTTCTATCCCGCGCGCAATCAAAACATCGAGCGATAAATCTTGGAGGCCTTCTACTTGTAGAGCTGTCTCAGGAATTAAACTGACCATTTTTCTCCTTTGCAATTTGAAAAGTATTGAATCATTAATGTGTTTCTACTATACCACGTGATCTTTGGCCTGAAAATCCGTATACTAGCTCTAGAAAGAAACCATGCCGCAAAAATTCCCTTCCCAGTACCAGCACTGCCCAATGTGTGCACAGTCTTATGCAGCCAGTGACTTCCGTGATTTCGCGTACCACTGCCAGAACTGCGGTTTTCAAGTTTTTCAAAATCTCAACACGACTGGCAGCGCACTTATTATGCGTAAGAATCACACAGAAATTTTATTAGTACAAAGAGCTTTTTGAACCCCAAAAAGGCAAATGGGATATTCCAGGTGGTTTTTGTAACCCCAATGAACACCCAGAGCAAACGATGCACCGAGAGATAAAAGAGGAGCTTGGAATTACTGTAAAAACAGAGAAATTATGGAATGTATATGCTCCGGTTTTCTATACCTATCAAAATCAAAAAGCAGCCAACTGCGATATCTTTTACTTAGTAGAACACGTCAGTGGCACCCCACAACCAGCTGATGATGTCGCTGACTTCCAGTGGTTTCCGTTAAGCATGGCTCCAGTTGACGAAATGGCTTTCTCATCCGGCCAGAAAGCTTTGCAAGAACTGCAAGATGTGTACTTACATAGTACTAAGAAGAAAGTAATGTATGAGTCCAGAAAACAAGCCTTTTGTTCGAAATGAAATGTCCGCTCCCCGACACGAAGGAGCGCCGCAAATAGGCAAAACAGAAAACACTATTTCTGTAGAGTGTCCCAATTGTGGTCAACTCCAATCTGTCGGTGCCAGCCGTGAGATGAAGCACTGTGGTTCATGCCAAACGACTTACCGCATTCCTGGCCGACTGCTCGAAAAGTTTCATCTTGAACACTCAGCTTTTCGTAAAAATGGTATTCCCTTTCATCGCCTCGGTGCATCAACTGGCAAAGAGGTGCCTCAGTTCCTTTTAGAAGAACCGCCGGAAACGAACCCACTCTACTCAGCTAAAACTATTTCAAATCTGTATGAGTCGCTGGCACAATGTATAAGATTCCCGCAACGAGGGAATCTTACAGAGTCACAAAGAACTCAGCGCATTCAAGACATTCAAGAGGAAATTACCGAGCGAACGGCCAGACTCGAAG
>CAYUUK010000035.1:0-1614 GCA_964447905.1 uncultured Pseudomonadales bacterium
GCAAGCAAAACCTGAGTTTTGGAGGGCATGTTAAAGCCTACAACATTGCGTTTTTGCGTAATGAGTCCCACATCAGCGGCCGCTAACATTTCTGGAAGCTCTTCTCTAGGGGCGAAGGGGCGCAGTAAGAGGTTTTGCACTCCCAACTCTTGGCGGTACTGATCCAGCTCGGCGAGTTGGCTCTCTTCACCTACGATGACAAAAACGAGATCGTCAAGGTGCTGTAGCTTGGTCGCGGCTTTAATGATTGTTCGGACGCCTTGGGTACGTGCAATATTGCCGGAGTAAAGAACGACGAACTTATCTTCGAGTCCGTTGGCTTTGCGGAAAGCATTGTCATACTTATCCATTGGCCGAATGAAGTTGACATCGACCCAGTTGGAGATGACTTTCATTTTGGTATCGGGCACGCCTTTGCTGAGCAGATTTTGCCGAAAACCTTCGGCGATGACGCTGATTTGAGTTGCTGTACTGTAGGCAAATTTTTCTAGTAACTCGACCCATCTTCGTTTCATCATTCGCCCTCTGAACGCTCTTTAAGTCGGTAAAGCTAAAACTCTTGTCCAGACACCGCGAAACGACTCTATGTGTCTTGGACTTCACAAATAGCATAACGGTATTTTCCTGAATCTTCGACCGCTATCTCTTGAGGGTACTCAAACGCAACCTCAACATCCTCACCCAAACCTAGGTGCACAGTCCGTTCAATCGCGGCCAACTTAGCCTCATCCAACGGCGCGTCCTTGACAATCCGTACCACAAGCTTATCAAAAGACTTTTGGACTACCTGGAATTGCTTGACGCTCTTCATATCAAACATAAGACTGATGAATCCCCCCCAAACCTCACGGCCATCCTTGGTTTTAAACATATCAACGCGCCGGCCTTGCAGCACATCCATCATCGGTAAACCTCGACCACAAGAGCATACTGTGTCGCTCAGTTGCCCTATATCCCCTACGCGATAGCGGATGAAAGGCAACCCGTAATTGTTCAAATTTGTTACTACAACCTCACCTTTCTCCCCAACCGGCACAGGAACGCCATCGCGCAATATCTCAACATATACCTCTCCTGCATTAATATGCATCCCCTTATGTTCAAGACATTCACAGGCAATGCCCCCCAATTCTCGCGCCCCGTATCGATCCAATACCTCGCAGTCAAATGTGCGTTCCAGAAACTCTCGCTGACTTGGGTAAAGCACCTCTGCTGTTGAAGAAATGGCTGAAAACTTAATGTCATCCAGATGGTTTACCTCCACATATTTAGCGAATCTCTCCAGCGCCGAAGGATATCCAATGAGCAATTTTGGACGTCGCTTTCGGATTTTCTGCACAAAGCCAGCCATACTACTCTCACTCAATGCATAGGCATTGATCAAAAAACGATTTAAGGACCAGTCTAGCAAGCGTGTGCGAATTGCTTTCTGAGTCGCTATTTCATAATTTGTACCCCAGATATAGGCGTGGCACTCTCCAAATTTCCAACCGGTGTACTCAAAATGAAAATGAACCCCAGCCATCACATAATCGCGAAAATTAGAATCTTGTATAAAGATAAGAGGCTGCCCAGTTGAGCCCCCAGTCGTATTTTGAATCAACTCCCCCTGAC
>CAYUUK010000036.1:0-1562 GCA_964447905.1 uncultured Pseudomonadales bacterium
ACTGGAAAAACTTCTTTATGTATTATGTTGGCTGAACAGTTAGAAGCTGATTACAAGTACATTAATGCCTCTAAGGAAAGAGGTATTGATGTAATACGAAATAAGGTTACTACTTTTTGTTCATCAGGTAAATCAATGTTATATGATTATAAATATAAAATTTTGATTCTTGATGAAATGGAACAGCTTACACCTGAAGCACAGGCTTCATTGAAATCAGATATAGAATTATATTCTATTACAACAAAATTTCTTTGTACAACAAATAACCCACATAAAATCATTGCACCTATAAGAGATAGACTTACTTTAATAAATACGGGTACTGATTTTTCCGGTACAATGAAAAAGAAATTTCTGAAAAGGTTGATGTATATAATCAAACAAGAAAATATAGAGTTGGTAGGAAAAAAAACCCCCGATTTTAAAAAGTCCATTCAAAAGGTCTTACTGAAAGATTATCCTTCTTTCAGAACCCCGATAAACCTCATACAATTAGAAAGTTCAAAGAATGAGGGAAAAATTGATTTCATAAAACTTGCTAATAAAAAGGATATCAGTAAAAGTATCTATAAGGATATTTTGAAATATATAAAGGAAGATGATGTTTCTAATCTTCATAAACTCGTTTTTAAACATTCAAAATATTTAGATGTAGATAATTTTTATAAATGGTTGTTAAAGAATGTATCTGAATTATCTGGTGGTGATTTACTTGTAATGGCTGAAATAGGAAAATTCATAGGTGAAAGATACTATCAATCCTATACAGTTACTATAAAAGAAATAAATTTGATTAGTACTCTTATGGGTATTATAATTATAAAAGAAGAATATAAAGGAGATTAAAATGAAGAAAGAAAAAATTACTGAAATGTTACATGAGGGATATGCAAAGGTTACATTTACAAAAAAATCTGATGGTAAGGAAAGAGTATTTATAGGTACACAGAAAAAACAGATTATAGAAGAAAATAAAATGACACCTAAAGGGACAGGAAAAGATAGAAAACCTGACCCTGAAAATATTGTAAGATTGTATTGTCCACTTGAATCTGGTGGTTGGCGGTCATTTGATGTTGATACTGTTAATAATATTGAAAAAATATCAGATAAAGATGTAGAAATATTGATATCGGAAAGAGAAGAAAAGAAAAGGATATTAGGTAAAAAGATTGATGAATTTAAAACTTTTCTTGAAAAAAATGAACAAGTAGAAATCAAGTTCGTTAAAGCTAATGGTGATGATAGAGAAATGATTTGTACAAGAAAAGATGTTGAAGAAGACCCTAAGCCGACAAAAACTTTTGACACTGTAAGAGTGTTTGATTTAGAAGCAGAGAAATGGAAAAGCATAAAATATGGTAGATTAATTTCTTACGAAAAATACTAAAGGAGAAAAGAAATGGGAAGAATGTCGAAGATTGATAAATATAAAAAGATTTTAGGTGGTACAACACTTGATGATAAAGACTGTATGTATAACAAAGATACTTTTTCTGATAGTGGTAATTATGTTGTTAATGTTATGCTATCAGGAAGTATAAAAAAAGGGATACCCT
>CAYUUK010000037.1:0-1556 GCA_964447905.1 uncultured Pseudomonadales bacterium
CGTTACTACAGCCCGAGTCTGGGGCGGTGGATCTCGAGGGATCCGATTGGGGAGAATGGGGGGGAGAATCTGTATCGGTATGTAGATAATGCGACGACCACTCGAGCAGATCCCATCGGCCTTTTTGGCATCGACGCACTTGTGCCGATCAAGCTCGGCCCCTTCACGTTCACAACTAATGGAACAGGCTGTAGTTCACGCGCGCATGCATCAGGCAATATCAACATCCGGACTCCCGCTGCCGCAGAGCTTTTCCAGATCTTACGAATGCGTCTTTCATACTCCGCCGTTGTCGACTGGACAAGTGATTCGCGGGCCCAATGTACGACAGGATTGAGCCCGATTAGCTGCACTGGGCCGAATGTTACCACAAGTGGGGCACTCACGGTTTTTGGTTTGACAGTTGCAACATCTATTGAGGTCTCGGGCAGTTGCAGCGCGCCATCTGCTAGTTTCGCGATCGCCAACTCAATTGAACTCTCCAGCGCCCCGACCCGGTGGGTGCCGGGACTTAATACTGGCTACGTGGCCTCATCTACTGCAAGCGGCTGTGTACAACTCAAGCAATGGGAACCATGCTGCCAGAAGTGCCGCAGAGTGAAGGCGTGCCTGTCACTATCAGGCGCTCATCGCAGTAACGTGACCGGTACTGCGGCGGCCGTGGCTGCGGTATATGGGGCGCCGGCACTTGTGGCAGATGCTAACGTGGCATGGGCTAGGCTGGCGCAGTTTGCCCGTACCATCCTAAGTAGATTACCCCAGTTGAAGCCGCCCCTGGGACCGCTCCCAGGAGGCGCGTAGATGCGGATGCAACGACAAGGATCTCTTCGGTTCTGCATCAAGGCATCCCAGCAGAGGCTGCGCCGCGCGGCCTTATGTGACGCGTGGCGCCTGCGCCTTCTCCATCTCTACGGTTTGGCCGTGTTAATTGTGGCGCTATCAGCGTGGGTAGGTATGGTGCGCCCGATGCTGGCCGCCGGTTCATGGCCGATTCTCATTACGGCGGTGGTCGGTCTGGCGTTGGCGATCTGGGCACCGTGGCATTTTGCTGGTCTATATGCCGCATCGAGTGCCACTGAGTTGGCAGCGTGCGAATACCGCTTGTCCGCGAAGGGCCTCGTGATCCGCGTTGGGGGTTCCATCACGCGCATCCCATGGTCCTGTTTTGAACGAGTCGAGGCGTCGAATCGCCGGGTCATCCTGCACGGTAAGCTGCCGCGGCACACAGTGACGTTTGAAGAAGATGTCCTCGAAGGCGCAAGCATCGCGAATGTGGAGGCGATTTGTCAGGCATACCTGGGCCGAGAGGATGCGGCGGCGTCGAACGACGCATCGTGTTTACATGGCTCCGCACGTTCCAGCTCACGCGCCAAACCAACAACCTATGTATGTGATGAGCCGCCCGACGCCCCGCGGCCCGTTCCTCCCACTTCGCCGTCGCGCCCGACGCATGTCGCAAGCGATAGTCTGGCTACCGCGGCCTTAATCTGCGGCATCTGCGCAGTCGTGATCGCATTTGTCTGCTTTCCGTTTACGTTGCCAATCGGGAGCACCCT